>CAYMZF010000039.1:0-2430 GCA_964394905.1 uncultured Gammaproteobacteria bacterium | reverse complement strand
CTTCTAAAAAATCAGCCATATCAATTAATTTTACAAAATTTTTGTAATTATCATCCCCTAATTCATTTTTAGAAAAAGCTAATTGCATTTCACCGGAAAAATCTTTTAAATTAGCAAAACTTAAATTACCGTGACCGCGAATAGTCATAATTCGTCCCGCTAAAAAGATTTCTTGTTTCTTTGTTTCCAAATCAGAAAAATTTTTTAAAGCCTCCGAAATAGTATGAGTTCGGTTAACTTTACTCGGATAAGGATTAACTACGGTTGACAACTTATTAAGTTTTTCTTGTCGATCGGCTTGTTCGCTGGTTATATTATTTTCCATATATTTAATATGTAAATTTATTTAATTCCTTTATTTTACGTCTAAAATTTTGTATTTAACTTCACCCCGAGGAGTTTCTACAATAACTTCATCTCCCTTTTTTTTATTTAAAAAAGCCATACCTAAGGGCGACTCATTGGAAATTTTACCGTTTATCGGATCAGCTTCATTGAAACTAACAATTTCATATTCTTTTTCTTGTCCGTTTATTAAAACTTTAACAATTGAACCCATATCAATTTTTCCTTTTTCGTTGCTTATATTTTCAACTATAGTAACATTTTTTAATATATTGCTTAATTCTAAAATACGACCTTCGTTTAAAGCTTGAGCGTCTTTAGCTTCACTGTATTCGGCATTTTCGCTTAAATCACCCAATTCTTTGGCTCGTTCAATTCGTTCGGCAATTTCTTTTCGTTTTATATTATTTAAATAGGTTAATTCATTATTTAACTTATTGTAGCCTTCACGAGTTATAATTTGTTCATTCATAATTTTTTTGTAATAACGATTTAATAATTTTAAAATCGTTAGTTAAAGAATAATTTAATAATGTTAATAATACACCATTATTTAAAAACTGGCAAGAATTTAACCCTGCTTTAAAAACAATAAAACAATATAGATAATCAACAAATGAACCGGATAAAAAAGATAAGAAACTACTTTGTTAATCTTGAAATCATATTGCTTTAAATAATAGATTAAAAAGAAAGCCGGAATGGCAAAAATCTGCAAAAGACCGCCGGGATTAATTAAAATAGAAACAAAAGTTAAAATTGATTGGACGAGCAATAACCAAATATTATTTCTAAAAATATAGAAAAAAAGAATCATTAACACTCCATAAACCCCGTAATCAACTTGAAGCCAAAAAGTAAACAAAAATAACAAAACTAATCCTAATATTTTTAACCATGATTTTTTTACTTTATCATAAATTAATATCGCCAATAATCCTAAAAATAACGTAAAACAAATATTTAATTTTCCATTATTTAATAATAAAGAAAAGATCGGTTGAGAAATTAAAGCTAATAGCAATAATCTTTCGCCATATTTTGTCACATTTTTAGTTTTAGTGTAACCAAAAGCGATACCGAAAGCAAATAACGGAAAAGCCAAGCGACTAATAATACGAAATATCACCATTTCCGGAAAAAAGAATAAACCAATATGATCAATTATCATGAAAGAAAAAGCTAATATTTTGAACATATTTTATCATTTAAAAATAAACCGGCTAAAAGTAAAAAACCGATACCTAAAGGATGATTTAAATAAGGGGTAAAAAAATTAACGGCTGCAAGACAAACAATGGCACTTAAAATACCTAAACTTAATAAACTTTCATTATTTTTAAAATTAAACCATGATTTTTTTAACATCATAATTAATAAAAAAACATAAGCTAAAACGCCCAATAACCCTAATTTTAACCAAATATCCAACCAACCCCATTCAAAAGCATAAGTTGAATAAATTCCATCAGCCGTTTGCTCCAGTACTCTCGGATCGCTAGATTGATATTCTAGCCGAGCGCCGAAACCTCGCCCAATTAAAAAATTATTTTTTAAATTCCCTTTCATTATTTCCAATAACGCCCAACGAGACGATATCGCCGATTCCCCGGAAACAATATTGGCTCGACTAGAAAGTGAATTTAAATTAAACTGAGCCTGGCTATTAGGCCAAGGAAATTTTATACTGACAAACATTATTAAAAAACCAACCACTAAAGTTAAAAGTATTAATGATAAATATTTAACCACCTTTTTAAAACCAAATTTAAGCAAAACGATAAGAGCTATCAGTAAAATTGAAATTATAGCTCCGACCCAAAAACTGCGGGAAAAACTTAGAATAATCGCTGAGGCTAAAAATGATAAAAAAACCAATAACCAAATCTTACTGGTTCGGCTTTTGGTTTTTATAAGTTGAGATGAAAAGAGAACAAAAGCTAAAACTATAAAAATTTGCGACTGAAAAAAAACTCGATAAAAACCGTCACCCATATTAGTTATTTCCCCTAAGCTATAAGTCCTGGTCCAATAATAAAAATCATAAATTACACCCGGAACATTGTGAGAAAATAAAAATAAAAC
>CAYMZF010000038.1:0-2514 GCA_964394905.1 uncultured Gammaproteobacteria bacterium | reverse complement strand
CGGACACGGAAATTATGCCACTATTTTTGATAAATATTTTGATCCTGAGTTTTATAATTATGATCGTAATGCCACCTATTTTGATCGAGCTCATTGTACTATTATTGATATTATTACTACTACCGGTATTATCGGTTTATTGGCTTATTTATCAATTTTCGTTTTTATCCTTATCTATTTAATTAAAGCTTACAAAAAAAATAGATTGAATAAAAATGAATTGGCTATTATTTTAGGTTTAATTGTGGCCTATTTTGTCCAAAATTTAGCCGTGTTTGATTCTTTTGCCACTTATTTGTATTTTATGATGATTTTGGGATTTATATACTTTATCGGTTCAAATGATAAAATAGAAAATAAAGAAAAAGAAAATAAGGGAACTAAAACTTTAAAATATATCGTTTTACCATTGTCTTTAATTTTTGGAGTTGTAACTATTATTAACAACATTAATTCTATGGCCATGATAAAAGATACTATAACCGCTTATGCCTATACTTATTCCAACGGTTTGGTAGCCGGTTCAAGTAAGTTTGCCGAAGTGTTTAAATATCATACCGGTTTAGAAAGAGACGCTCGGGAAACATATATCAATTTAGTATTAGAATCATCCGATCAAGTACTTAAAGCTACTAGTTCATCTGAGGCTGAAGGAGTAATGCTACTAGCGGTTAAAGCCGCTGAAGCCAATGAAGCCTATAATCCTAATGATAATTTAATTTTAACCAGATTGGCTAAAATATATGATTTAACTGGTCGTTTTTATCTTTATCAAAATAATAGCGAGAAAGGTTCATATTATAGTAATTTAGCTTTAAATACCTTAGATAGAGCGATTGAAGTAAGTCCCAGACGTGTTCCTTTGTACTTAACTAAAGCTAATTTACTGATGAATTTCGGTAAAAATGATGATGCTATTTCTACGATTGAATATGCAAAAACTTTAAACACTAATATGCCGGAACCGTATTGCCAATTAGCTAATGTTTATTTTATTCTAAAAGATTTTGATAATTTTTTAAGTAATCTAAAAGTTTGTCAAGAAAAAGGTGGTTTTTCTTTAATGAATTGGGAAGATTTTTTAACTTCGGTTGAAAATTATTATTATGGTGTTAAAGATTACAAAAATTTAGCTTCTTTTTATGAAATAGTAATAAACTCTCAAGCTGATGACGAAAATAAAGTTTCTCTATTATCAACTTTAGCGATGGTCTATTTTGAAGATGGTAATTGGGATATGGCCGAAACTACAGCTCTAAAAATTACCGCTATTAATCAATCTTATACTAACGACGTCAATACTTTTTTGCAAACCGTTAAAGATGCTCGGGAAGGAAAGAAATAATAAACGTCTATTGCTTTTTTTTAATTAAAAGAGTATAATGATTTTAGAAACAAGACACTTTCTACTTTCTTACGCAAATTTTTTATGTTCGTAATAATTTAGATAAAAGGTCGGCTTGTTTATTATAATTTGCTTAAGAATGTATTATGAAAAAATTATTTGTTGGCAGTTTACCTTTTACCGTTAAAGAAGATGAATTGAAAGATTTATTTTCTCAAGCTGGTAATGTTGAAACTGCTATTGTCATTATTGATAAAATGACAGGACGTTCCAAGGGTTTTGGTTTTGTTGAAATGTCTTCTGATGAAGAAGCTTCCAAGGCAATTGAAATGTTTAATGGTTCTGACTTTAATGGTAGAAATATCATTGTAAGTGAAGCTCGTCCTCAAGAAGATCGTCCTCGAAACACCTTTGGTGGTGGTTCAAGAGGTGGTTTCAACCGAGGTGGCGGAAACCGATTTGGTGATAGAAATTAATCTGATTAATATCAATTAAAATATATCAAACAAAAAAACAGTCAATGACTGTTTTTTTGTTTGGTCGTTTAATTAGAAACGGATATATTATTCTATTATTCTAATTTTAAGTTTTTTAACCCCGTTGTTTATAATTCCCAATTTTTGTGCTCCGGCGTATGACAGGTCAAAGTCTCGACCGGATATATATGGTCCGCGATCAGTCACGGTAGCATATAGTACGAAATTATTGTCGGGATTTACTATTTCCAGCTTTGTGCCAAAGGGAAGTTTTTTATGAGCGACTAAAGTTTCGTCGTACATATTAAAAACTTGTCCATTAGCCATTTTACGGCCGTTAAAAGCGGCTCCATACCAACTGGCTACGGCATAAAAGTAGTCATTGGTTTCAACGGTAGAAGCGCTATTATCATCTAGAGTCGTATTATCACTGATACTTGAATAAGAATTTATGTCACTTACATCAGTTTTGACGACAGCTGGATTAATAGCACTGTAAAGGTTTAATCCGTCCCAAGCTTCCAGGCTTTGTAGAGAGAAAATACTCACTAAAAAGAATTGCCCGATAGCTAAAATAATCGTTTTTTCTTTCATTTGTGTTTTTTGATTATTAATTGTCTTTTTTAAAAAAAACTGACTTCGCTTGGAAGTCAACTATATATTCTACACTATTGGCAGAAAATGTCAATAGGG
>CAYMZF010000037.1:0-2774 GCA_964394905.1 uncultured Gammaproteobacteria bacterium | reverse complement strand
ACAATAAACTCATTAAAATATACTATTAAAAAAGACTCGTCGTAACGAGTCTTCTTCTATATCTATGATATAAAAACGGCATTATTACAGGAAAACCTTCCCGCACCATAATTAGTTTTTATTCCATCAATATAGTTATAATAGTAACGATTACCTTTGTCATTATGACAAATATAAGGATAAAGAATCCTTTCGTCTTTATAGTAAACCGTTGTTCCCTTGCAAACGATTATTTTATTAAAATAATCGCTTAACCTCCTGTTACGTTGAGTAACAAGATAAATTTCTAAAATCTTTCTTTCGCGCAAAGTAAGATGCGCGTTTTCAAAATTTAAGGAATCGTTTTTAGGAACAGCAATTAAATAATCGCTATCGTTTCTAATCTCGTCTATAAATCTGGCTTTTGCCTGATTTATGTCCGGACGAGAATTGATAACTTTTAAAACGTCCCGAGAAACATATTCTAATTTTTCATCATCTAATAACGGACTATTAAAAAAAACAATATTTTCTCCGGAAGAAATATCAGTTTTTTTTAATTTTTCTTTAAGATTTGAAAAATCAATATTTATTCCAAAAACCTCGGAATAAAACTTTTCTTGCTGCTCAATTGTTAAACAACAAATATGATCCTCAGGATCAAAGTTGGTAGAAGAATGAACTGTCATTTTTGCCCCCTCCATGGGCTTGTTTTAATTTTTTTTATAACGTTAATATTTAAACAGAACAATAAAAACAATTTACAACAAAAGATTACGAATGTCAAGTTATTTTGTATTATTTCATATACCCTGATTATATTGGAGTATTACAATTATTTTTTGAATTCTGAAATCGATAATATATGCTTATTAAATAACAGCCCGAAGACCGTTCTATAACTATTTAGCCACTTGAATATCAACAATAACAGGTATTTGAGAAACTAATTTAAAAGATTTATCGTTGTCACTTTTTTGACTAATATTAAATATATATATACCGGCCCCATCAACGGGAAAAGATTTTATAGACAAATTAGTGGTAATATTTTTTACTTTATTAACATTTTTATAGTTCTCTTTTTTAACATCCAATTTAGTATTTATTAACACTTGTTTCTGGGGATTAAGCAACTCTATTTTGACGGTAAAATTATTAAAATCATTACCGAAACTTGACCAACAACTAATTAATTCCAAAGGAAAATTAACAAAAGTTTTTTGACCGATCTGATCGTTGTTTATAATAACACCAATAGAATCAACAATATTAATAATACTTATTTTTTTGCTCTCTTCGTCTTTCAGAGAATGATTACATAATATTGACCAAACATTTTTCATATATTTTTATTTAAGTTTAAAAATCTCCTTCTCGGCGTTAGAAGAAGCATAAAAGAATTCATTAGTATCAGATAAAGATAATACTTTTTTATTCATATTTAACTTCGGCAAAAAATCTCTCTCGCTTAGAAAAATCTCCGTATTTAAAAGGTATATCAAGCGCTTGAGAAATACGCAAAAACAAATTAATCCCAACGTTGATTTCGGAATTTTCAATTTGAGAAATAATTCTTTGAGTGGTACCGGCCAATTGAGCTAATTTTTTTTGACTGATTCCTTTTGCCACCCTAAATTTATATATCTCATCCGATATTTTTAAATAATCTTCAAAAATATTTCTCACATCCAATTTCTTTTTAGTTAAACGACCGAAAGTAAATTCTTTTATTTTTTTATTCATAAATTTTAAATTTAATAAATTTATTTAAAGTTTTTCCATATTCTTGATAATATTTTTTAGTAAAAAATATTTGATCCGCATACTTTTTTCTAATTCTTTTTTTCTCTATTTTATTATATTCTTTTTTATCTTCCTTATCTAAAAAACCGAAAAATAAAACATTGTCATTATTACAAACGAAAAATATTCTAAACAATAGTCTGGAATATTTTTTCTTATACTCAAAAATTTCTTGACCGTTATAACAATACTGTTTTAAACTTTTAATATTTCGGTCAGATACATAAAGTTTATCTTTTTCCAAAAAAGAATGATTTAAAAAAGCTTCCATTTCCAAATTATATTTTTTATTCTCTTTTATCTTTTTAAAAAAATTATAAACAACGACTCCATTTTCCAATTTTTCGTCATAAAAAATATAGATATTCATAGAAAAAATAACAACCATCAATATTTATATATTATACCCTATAGGGTATTATGTCAATATAGATAAAACGATTATTTTAAGTAATAAAATAAGAAAAATAAAAACGGATAATCTAACAAAAGAAATATATCACACTATAATTAAAGTTGTAATAAATAAAATATAAACAAAAAAGAACGGCCCGAAGACCGTTCTTTTTTATTTTGAGCAATTAAGCTCGAGAGCTAACTAACTAGTAGTTAGTATCTAAACCACCATTGATTGGGAATTCAGATAATGAAGTTCCATCAATATCACCGTCATAACCTGTTGCGAAATATTCGTTCCAAGTAATATTACCGGCTGTGCTTACACTTAATGCAACACCAAAAGTATCAGTATCTTCATTTAAACTAGAAGTATCAGCAACTAATTTAAATGTTTTTGAAGTACCTTTAGCAACTTGGATGTCCATACCTTCGAAAACTGATTCTGTAGTTGTTGCAGCTGTTATAGCAGCTGAATTTCCTACTTCGTAAAGAGTAAAGTCAGTAACAGAAGCTACGCTTGCACCAACTTCATCAAAAGCTAATTTTGTGATTTGTACATCTTCATTAGCATCAGCTGAGATAGAGAATCT
>CAYMZF010000036.1:0-2827 GCA_964394905.1 uncultured Gammaproteobacteria bacterium | reverse complement strand
AGTTTTAAAAAACCAGGAGATTATAATTAGCAACAATTAAAATTGAAATAAATCATCAATCTTAACTTTAAACACTTTGGCTATATCATGCGCCAACTTTAAAGAAGGATTATACTTCCCCGACTCTAAAAACAATATGGTCTCACGCCGTACGCCAACTTTTCTGGCTAATTCGTCTTGAGTTAAATTATAACGGGCTCGTAATTCTTTAATTTTGTTAGTCATATAATAAAATTACTGGCAAATTTCAGTTGGCTTGTCAAAACTGGGATTGCCATGGCGAACCCAAGTTCCATTATCACATAACCAAGTATCTTCCGGAGTAAAAGCTCTAAAAATAAAAAGAGCGATAAAAAAACCTAAAATCATAGTTAATACTATCATCGGTAAATAATGCTTGATACGATGACCTAAATTTTTCTTATCATCAGATTCTTTGTATTTTAAAAAACTAAAAATTATAGCATTAAGCAACATCAAACCAAAAGTTAAATACGCTAAAAGAAAGGCGATGGTAGTAGTCATTTCAGGGTCTTTATCTTTCATTGAAAACAAAACAAAAAAACCAATCATCATAGCCACAGAAAAAATAGTGATAGTTAAACGAGCGGCAGTTCCCGCCATATTATAATCTCTTTCATCAGCTAAAACATCAGTTACTTTTCTTTTGACTAAAATCAGAATAATCATAGCCACTATCGCTAAAATAGGCGGAAGGATATAATTATTTAAATTAACGCTAATAGCAATGGTCATTGATAATAACATAACTATTACCAGTTTAATGATACGATAAGTTTTGATAGACATAAATTTATTAGGTTTTTAACCTGATTTAATTGTTAGAATAATACAACATTATGTTATATTATTCTAACATTAATGTCAAGAGTTATATACCCTTAGAAAATAAGGATAAATATTAATATTATAGGAAATTATTAAAATTATGATTTAGTTATCAACTAATATTTTTCTATTTCGTCTATTATGTCATTCATCTTTTTAAAAGCCAAATTATATAATTTAACATCGGTCATATCTAAACCTATTTTCTTTAAAATATTTATAGGATAATCGGAACAACCGGCACTTAAGAAATCATTGATATATTTTGTCTTAATATTATCATCATCTTTTAAAATTTGATCGGATATGAGATTGGAAGCACACAACGAAGTAGCATATTGAAAAACATAAAAATTATAATAGAAATGAGGAACACAAGCCCATTCTATTCCATAAAGATCATCAATTATAATATTTTCTTTATCGCCTTCATAATAAGTTTTTAAAATATCTAAATATATTTTAGTTAGTTCCTCCCCCGTTAATGATTTACCCTGCTCGGCTAATTCATTAATTTTTAATTCAAATTCGGCAAATTGAGTTTGGCGAAAAAGAGTAGTCCGAAAAAATTCTAATTGACGACCAAGAATTGATAAGCGTTGTTTACGATCGGATGTTTTTTTGAGCATCTCGGCGTTTAATAAAAATTCATGGCAAGTGGAGGCCACTTCGGCTAAAAATATCGGATAATTAGAATTAACATAACTTTGATTTTTATTAGAATAATAGGAATGGATAGTATGACCTAATTCATGAGTTAAAGTACTCACATCATTAAATTTACCCATATAATTCATTAGAATAAAAGGATGAACATCGTAAGATTGGCCGGAAGAATAGGCACCCGATTTTTTACCGGTTGTCGGATAAACATCAATCCAACGGTTACTAAAAACTTTATCAACTACTTTAAGATAATCATCGCCTAACGGTTTAAGCGATTCTTTTACCAACTCTTGAGCTTGCTCATAAGTATAATCGGTATCAATTTCTTTTACTATCGGAGTATGTAAATCATAATAGTGTAATTTATCTAAACCTAAAATTCTTTTGCGTAAATTTAAATAACGTTGCAGGACTGATAAATTTTTATGAACACTACTGATTAAATTTTTGTAAACATCAACCGAAATATTATTAGTACTCAAAGCGCTTTCTAAACAAGAATTATAATGACGAACATTTTTATAGAAAATATTACTTTTTATTTGATTATACAATTGAACGCCAAAAGAATTTTCATATTGTTTGTAGGCACCAAAAAATTCCGTAAAAACTTTCTGACGCAATTTTTGATCCAAACTAGATCGATACAAAGTAAAATTAGCGTCATCTAAACGAATAATTTGATTATTTGATAAAGTAATAGTCGGACGAGGCATATCGGCGTCTTTAAAAATTTCATATATTTCCGAAGCAGTACCACTAATAAATCCAGCTTGAGAAATAATTTTTTCTTCAGCCGGGCTAAGAATATTTAATCTTAAACGAATGATATTGTTAATATAATGAGCGTATTCCTGTAAAACTGGTTTATCTTTTAAAAAAACAGTTATAGTTTTATCCGGTATGGTTATAATCTCAGAATCAATAAAAGAACCGGCTGTATCCAATTTAACGATTAATTGATCAATTTCTTGTCGTTTGGCTATCGGACCCGATTGTCTTATATCTTGATCGGATAATTGATAGGCGTAAGCATAAAGTTTAAGCAATTTCTTCTTTAATTGAAAATATAAATCCAAACAATCATATAAATTATCGGCTGACTTACCTAAATTATTTTTAAATTTTTCTAATCCGCCAAGTTTAACTTCCAACTCTTTTTTGGTATTTTCCCAATCACTTATATCAGCAAATAAATCATTTAAATTCCATTTGTATTTATCAGATATTTGATCACGGGTTATTTCTTGATTATTTGTATCCATATTATTTAATTATTTTATATTTTACATCATATCATAATTTTGTTTTT
>CAYMZF010000035.1:0-3414 GCA_964394905.1 uncultured Gammaproteobacteria bacterium | reverse complement strand
TTTTTTTATTTGTCAAAACAAAAATCACTTATTATTAAGTGATCTTTGTATTTTTTATCGTTTTATTTTTTAGTAAATTCAATTTTTAATTCTTTTTTTTGTTTATCAGATATTTCACTGGGAGCATTCATGGTTAAATCTTTACCATCACTGGTTTTAGAAAAAGCGATTACTTCCCTGATACTTGGTTCATTTTCTAAAATCATTAATAATCGATCAAGACCCCAAGCAATACCTCCGTGAGGTGGAGCGCCAAATTGTAAAGCTTCTAATATATGACCAAAATTATTTTCTATTTTTTCCCTACTATAACCCATAATTTCAAAAGTATTTTTTAAAGCTTCAGCTTTATGATTTCTAAGACTACCCCCGCCAATCTCAAAACCGTTTAAAACAACGTCATATTGAGTAGTTAAAATATTACCGACATCTTCTTTTTTCATAAATTTATCAAACCATTCTTCTTTAGGTTTTGAAAAAGGATTATGAGTAAAAGTCCAATCTTTAACCTCATCAACATTATCTTCAGTTGGTTTTTCAAACATTGGAAAATCAATTACCCATAAAAAAGCCAATAAATTAGGGTCATTTTTATCTTCTCTAATATCGGGTTTATCACTACCATATTTTTCCATTACTTCTTGATATGATATTCTTGGAAAAGGTATTTGTTGTATTCTTTTTTCCGGATAAAAATTTTTAATAATATCAATTAAAATTTTTTCATTCAATTGCATTACTTCTTCCTCGCTGACAAACGACATTTCCATATCAAATTGAGTAAATTCCGGTTGACGATCGCCCCGAGCGTCTTCATCGCGCATACAACGAGCAAATTGAAAATATTTTTCAAATCCACCGACCATTAAAAGTTGTTTATATTGTTGAGGTGATTGAGGCAAAGAGAAAAAACTACCCGGACAAAGTCTACTAGGAACAACATAGGAACGAGAACCTTCCGGAGTCGGAGCTGATAATAACGGAGTTTCCACTTCAACAAAATTTTCTTTTTCTAAAAAATTACGGACAAAGTTTTGAATTTTAAACCTGTTTCTTATATTCTTTTGCATTCGTTCGCTTCTTAAATCTAAATAACGATATTTAAGACGAAGCGGTTCATTAACTACAATAGTACTTTCATTAATCGGAAAAGGTAAAACTTCCGTTTCGTTTAAAATTTTTATATCTAAAACCTCCAGTTCTATATCTCCGTTTAAAATGTCAGGTTTTTTATCTTTTTCCGGGCGAGAATTAACTTTACCATGAACTTCCACTACAAATTCATCGTGCAAAGTTCTCCCAATTTCTAAAGCTTCGCTTTGAGGTAAAATTATTCCCTGAATTATTCCGGTCATATCACGAAAATCCAAAAAAACCATCTTGCCTTGATTGCGACAAGAATTAACCCAAGCTTTTATTAAAACAGTTTCCCCTGTTTTTTTTGCTAAATCTTTTATATATATTCTTTCTTCCATATTGAATAAGGGATTATAATATAGTATCTATATTATAACTCAAATTATAATTTATAACTAAATAGTAGCTGATTTTTTTAATTTTAGCAAGAAATAATTTGGTTTATAAACAAAAAAAACCGCAGAATTAAATCTACGATTTTATCTCACTTTTTTTGGGTTTTTTTTATTTTTCGCCAGATTCTACTAATAATCAATTGGAAAACTCTCTTGAAATAGCCCCAATTACCTTTATTTTTTAAAAGGTGATGATCGGGCCTCATTCTTCTTCTAATCACAAAAAACGAGGTCATTAAAAAAATTACTATTATAATAATAATAGAAATTATACTTGTAATCATTATTTGTTTTTTTTAATATTAATATTTATTGGATTATTTCAACCTCCGTTAAAGAAGCTCAAATAATCCAACAAGTATTAAAAATGTTAATGATCTAAGGGCGTATAACTATAACATACAATTATTATTATAGCAATAAAAAAACGAGTGTTTATTTTCACTCGTTTAACGCATATAGCTATTTTAATTATTCCTTTCGGACATAGATATACTTTTGTCAAAAGAATAGCACTTGCCAAATAACTCCGAAGAATCTTTAAAAAAAACTTCAGCTATCGAAATTATTTCTGACGTAATTCCAAAGTATGGAATGCTTTCATCGGCTATAATTTTAACTTTTTTAAAAACTTCTTTAAACAAGTCATTTCCTCTAATGACTCGTCTAAAGCTTTTTATAGTTTTAGATCTTTTTTGTTGGTCCTCTATTTCTAGAATTCCAATAATTATATCAATTTTTTCCGAATAATTCTTGTAATTTTCGGCAAAAAACTCTAAAACTTTATTTTTTTTCTCAATTGATTTTGAAAAAATAAAAAACAGGTTTTTAATTTTATTATCCGGGTTATCCTGTGATTCGCGGACAAATAAAGACAGTAATTTAGTATGATAATTATTATTAACAATTATCATACTAATCAAACCCATTTCTTTAATAGCTCTTAATCTTTTTAGATTATCCGAGAGAGCCGTAATAAAATTATTTTCGGCTTCTTCTAGTTTAAAAAAATAATTGATTGGTTCCATTGCTTTATTTTTTTTATTTATACTTTTTAATTAATATTTATTGGATTATCTCAACCTCCATTAAAGAAGCTCAGATAATCCAATAAATACCGACATTGTCAAAGATCTGATTAGTATATAACTATAACATAAAATCATTATTATAACAATAAAAAAAGATCGTTTTAACGATCTTAATTTTAGACATCAGTCTCTAAGCCGAAGCTTTTGTAGGCGCCCACTTGCGCCTCGTTGTTCAATTATTTTATAGTTTATTATTACTATTTAATAATCTACACTGATGTAAGGACTAAACCTTAGCAAAAAAAAGGTTTAACTTTAATTTCACAATAATTCATTTAGGTACTTTTAATTAAATTAACTAAACGATCTATTTCTTCTTTACTCGGTTTTTTATTGCGAACGGTACGAAAAAAAGCCGGCATAAGTTCTAACATCTCCGTTTTATTTAAAATATCATCCGGAATAATTCCTTGAGCGATACTGGCATCATCCATAAATTTCCTAATTTCATCCCCTTTAATTTTTAATGCCTTTGCCCATAGTTTTAAAGTCTTTTCTTCTGATGGAGGTGAAATCAATCCTCTTTCAATTTTACTCCAATTACTTGGATCGTAACTTACTATTTTACATATTTCACGAATGCTTAAATTGTTTTTAGTTCTTAATTTCTCCAATAAAGAACCAAATTTTTTTAAGTTTTTCGACATACGATTTTTTATTAAATATAATTATTAAAGCTTCTGTGTGGTATTATTATACCACACTATAAATATATGTCAATACGTAAAAAATACGCAATAATTATAAATTGTATTATAAAGATTGCCACATAAAAACAGAGTTTTAAATGA
>CAYMZF010000034.1:0-4095 GCA_964394905.1 uncultured Gammaproteobacteria bacterium | reverse complement strand
ATAGGGCGGGGTAATGTGCCTATAAATCTAAAATTTTAAATATTATAATCAAAAAAGTAATAAGCCAATTAAAAAAGGGATCTGTTTGACACAAATCCCTATAACCAGTTCTCATTTCCCCCTATGAGATATAAGCACTGGTTTTAAATTTTTATTTCGCAAAGCATTACTGCTTTACGAATTTTTTTGCAACAACCTTCCCAGTTTTTTCGTCCGATAAACGGACGAAATAGATACCTGGTTGCAAATCCGAGATATCTATCTCCGAACTAAGTTCGGAGAAAACTGTGGCTACATTTACAAGTTGACCGAGATTATTTAAAATCTCGATTTTTTTATTATTGATTCCCGAGGATTGGAAATCAATTGTTATTTTGTTAGTAGCTGGGATAGGGTAAATACGGAGAGGTTTTTCTGTTGCCTCAATGTCATGTGTTTTGTTTGGCATTTCTATCTCAAAGATAGTGCCTTTATTTGAGACAAATACGCACCTATTACCATAAGAAGTTGAAGCTTCGTATGATTCTGAAGTATCTTCTGGCATAACAAATATGGTTTTTACGCTGTTGTTAATAACAGCAATTCCTTGTTTACCAGAAACCATAAGCTTGTTTTCTGACAAAGCAACGATACTTTTTTCTTGATTACAACCGTTATTATTATCAAATAATAAAGTCATATTCATTAAAGAGTTATCCCATTTATAGACATCTCCTTTTGTATTTAGTAAGAAAAAAGTATTATTGAAACGACAAATATCGGTGATATTTCCTTGTCCTTGAGGAAAGGAAAATAATTCACTAATATGTTTGTTTTCGAGACGAAATAATTTTCTGTTATTTTCGTTTTTAGCTACAAATAATATTTCATCATTTTGTCCGACACAAACTTTTTTTACTTTATAGCCAGCCAAATTAGCTATAAGCTCAAAATTATTGTCTTCATATTGCCAGATTTTTAATGAATCGGCTTTGTTTCCAAATAAAAATATATTATTTTCATTTGGAACACAAATTTCCATTGATAAAAATATTTCTGGTCGAACTCCGGCTAATTGCCAGTTTTCTATGTCATTATCCCATAAATAAAAATTTATGGAATCAATGGCAAAATCAACTGCAAATATACCGTTTGAGGTATAAATGCCGTCAACCAAAGTTTGGTTTCGGCAATCAACTGTATGTTGATAAAGGTTTGACCACTGGCAGATACCGTTATAATACATATTTCTATTCGGTCCGCCTATGAGCATTTCTCCTTGATCATACAAATATACATACGATAGATATGCATCCATTGTTTCAACTCCAGGATTTTTATCCTTAACATTAACATTTGTCTTTTTAAAATTATAATTTTGTCCCCAGGACAAGTTCATAATAATAATACATAATACTGAGAACAATAATAATTTTTTCATTTTTAATAATTTTTTGGTTTATAATAAATTTTGGTTAATACTTATAAAAACTCCAATAATGAAATCCTTGTAAGTATTAATCAAATCTATTATGTTTTTTAACGAGCAAAACTAAACTGCCGCATTAAAAGCAGTTTATAACAATAAAATAGTACATTTTTTTTGGAAGTTTGTCAAGGGGTAGTGAATTTAAGTATTTTTAGGTAAAAATGAGTAAATAAAAAAACTGATTGTATTATTATTTTTTTAATGATAAAGTAGTGAGGTAATTAAAATAATTATTATATGAATTTAATAAATATTGAAAAAACATTTTTAAATCAGCCTAAATTCAGATCTAAGCAAGCTCAAAAACTGATTTTTAACGACTTTATTAGTGATTGGCAGGAAGCTTCGGTTTTTCCTTTAGCTTTAAGAAATGAATTGAATACTATTTTTTCTTTATCCATTAATCATGAATTGTTTATTTCTAAAGATAAAAAATCCGGTAAGGCCGTTATTATCTTAGATGATGGTTCAAAAATAGAGACTGCTTTAATGGTTCATCGTGATGGTCGTAATACCGCTTGTTTATCATCCCAAGTCGGTTGTCCTTTAGCTTGTAAATTTTGTATTTCCGGTAAAAGCTTTAGACGTAATTTAACTACCAATGAAATTTTACTCCAAGCTTTATTATGGTCTCGTTATTTAAAATCGGCTAAATTAGGACGTTTAAGTAATATTGTTTTTATGGGTAGCGGGGAAGCTTTTTTAAATTATGAAAATGTTTTTTCGGCGATAAATTATTTAAACAATCCGGAATATTTTGATATCTCGGCTCGTCGTATCTCGGTTTCAACTATCGGTATAACTCCGGGTATTAGAAAAATGGCTAATGAGGACAAACAAATTAATTTAGCCGTTTCACTTCATTTTACTGACGACAAAATTAGATCAAATATGATGCCGGGAACCAAAAAATATTCTTTAGCCAAATTATTTGAATCCATTGATTATTATATTGATAAAACTAACCGTAAAGTTATGTTTGAATATATGATGATAAAAGGAGTAAATGATTCTAAAAAAGATGCGGAAAGATTAGCTTTGTTGATGAAAAAACCCTTATACACGGTAAATTTGATAAAATATAATAAAACGGGGGTTTTTGATGCTTCAGATACTAAAACCATGCTTGATTTTAAAAAAATATTAAGAAAACAGGGAATTGAAGTAGTGGAAAGATATCGTTTTAATCAAGATGTTTTTGGCGCTTGTGGACAATTAGCTAGCAAATAATTCGGTCTTGACAATAATTTAAATGTTTTCTATAATATAGTCACAATTAATAAGTCGCAGACAGCCAGCGTTTAGATTTATCTAATATAAGCCTCGCCGAGATTTAAACATATTTGTTTTTATTTTGTAATCTGCGTCGGCAGATTTTTTGTTTATATAAAGTTTAATAATTAATTAAAATAATATGCCCAAGAACAAGATTCAAAAAGGAGAAATTTTACGAGATTTAGATGAAAAGATTAAAAAATCTAAATCCATTATTTTTGCCAGTTTTGACGCTTTAGAAGTAAAAGACAATGAAGAATTACGTCATAATTTAAAAAAGGAAAATGGAGAGTATTATGTTTCCAAAAAAACTTTATTAGGTTTGGCTTTTAAAAACAGTAAATTAGAAGGTTTTGATATTAAGAATCTTCCCGGAAAAGTAGCGGCTGTTTTCGCTTATGAAGATGAGCTTTCTCCGGCTAAAGTTATTTTTAATTTTAGAAAAACTCATGACGGAAAAATTGATTTTGTCGGTGGAATTTTAGACGGAAAAATAATCAGTAAAGAGGAAGTTGAAAAAATAGCGGTTTTACCGGGTCGTCAAGAATTATATGCAAAATTGGTCGGATCAATGAATGCTCCGGTTTCCGGTTTTGTTAATGTTTTAGCCGGTAATATGAGAGGATTAGTAACCGTACTTAAAGCTATAAGTGATAAAAAATAATAATATAAAATAATAATTAATTTAATATTTATTTGACACTTGAAAGTTTCAAATGAATTAACAAAATTATGGAAGACGAAAAAAAGAATATTGAAGTCCCAGCTAAATTTAAATCATTAGTTGAGGAAATTGAAAAAATGAGTGTTTTAGATTTATCAGAATTAGTAAAAATTTTAGAAGACAAATTTGGTGTATCAGCTGCTGCTCCAGCTATGATGATGGGAGCTATGCCAGCTACAGCCGAAGCGGTTGAAGAAAAAACCAGTTTTGATGTTGAATTAAGCGATAGCGGAGCTAATAAAATTGCCGTTATCAAAGTTGTTCGTGAAGTAACTGAAATGGGATTAAAAGAAGCTAAGGATTTAGTTGATGCCGCTCCAAAGATGGTTAAAGAAGGTTTAAAGAAAGAAGAAGCTGAAGCTTTAAAGAAAAAATTAGAAGAAGCTGGAGCTAAAGTAACTCTAAAATAATAGTATAACTATTTAAAGATTTAAAAAGAAGTTCCTGTTTTGGAACTTCTTTTTTGTTTTTTATTCAATTGTTATTAAAAATTTAGTTTTACTCAAATTTCATAACTGTAGCTTTTTCACCATTACCAGCATCCTTATAACTTATATAAGGAGTTCCATTATAAATAGCTAAAGAAATAGAAGAAGTTATTCCAGCCGAAAAA
This sequence comes from uncultured Gammaproteobacteria bacterium, assembly GCA_964394905.1. Classification (GTDB taxonomy): domain Bacteria; phylum Patescibacteriota; class Patescibacteriia; order Patescibacteriales; family UBA12465. The sequence goes on along the minus strand of CAYMZF010000034.1, from coordinate 15 downwards.
CCAGCCGTGCCAACA
>CAYMZF010000033.1:0-4638 GCA_964394905.1 uncultured Gammaproteobacteria bacterium | reverse complement strand
ATAATTAAATTAAACAATATGAATACAACTTTATGGATTATTATAGTGGTTTTGCTTTTTGGAGCGATTCTTCTAATTTCCATGTATAACGGTTTAATTCGTCTAAAAAATCGAGTTGATGAGGCTTGGAGCGATATTGATGTTCAACTTAAAAGACGATATGATTTGATTCCTAATTTAGTGGAAACGGTTAAGGGTTATGCCACTCACGAGAGAGAAACTTTGGAAAAAGTTATTAAAGCCAGAAATGATGCTATGGCTATGCAGAATAGTTCCGATATGTCCGGAAAAATACAAGCCGAAAACGCTTTGTCGTCCACTTTAAAATCAATTTTTGCGTTAAGTGAAAATTACCCGGATTTAAAAGCCAATCAAAATTTTTTAGAATTACAAAAAGAATTATCTGATACCGAAAATAAAATTCAAGCGGCTCGTCGTTTTTATAATTCCAACGTTAAAGACTTTAATACTAAAGTTCAGGTTTTTCCGACTAATATTATTGCCAAAAAATTAGGTTTTTCAGATAAAAGTTTTTTTGAAATTACGGAAGCAGAGCAAAAAGAAAATATTGAAGTTAAATTTTAATTATAAATTTTATGAATCAAACTAATACGGTCGGTGTAAATTATAATGCCGGTGATTCCTTGGGTTTGGATTATTCTTCCGGTAATAGTATATCTTCTTTATGGCCAGTTTTAGCTATTATAATAGTTTGTGGTTTAATTATTTTTATTGCCTATAAAAAATTTTTTGAATAATTTTGATAATAGTTTAGAATAGTTTAAATATTCATTGCCTTGGTTTAATTTTTTTATCAAGGCAATTTAAATATATGACTTTATATAATCATAGTGATGTTAATAAAAGAAAAACTTGGTTTTTATTTACTGGCTTTTTTATTTTTGTTATGATTATCGGTTATATTTTTAGTGTCGCCATGAATGATTCCGGTATTTTGTATATAGCCGTAATTTTTAGCGTAGTTTCATCTTTCTTTTCCTATTGGTTCAGCGATAAAATCGTTTTAAGCATGAGCGAGGCTCATGAAATAAAGTTAGAAGATAGTCGCGATCTTTATCATTTAGTGGAAAATCTTTGTATTACCGCCGGTATTCCAATTCCTCGAATTTATGTTATAAACGATCCGGCGCCCAATGCTTTTGCTACCGGAAGAGATCCGAAACATGCCGCTATTGCTGTTACTACTGGACTACTTAGCAAATTAGAGCGAAGCGAAATTGAAGGAGTTATAGCTCACGAATTATCTCATGTTAGAAATTATGATATTTTAATCGCTACTTTGACTACGGTAATGGTTGGTATGATTGTGCTTTTAGCCGATTGGTTCAGACGTTGGTCTTTTATGGGACGACGCAGTAATGATAGTGATAATAAAGGTCAATTAGGATTAGTAATATTAATTTTAGCTATCGTTTTTTCTCTTTTAGCTCCACTTTTTGCCTATTTAATGCAATTTGCCATTTCTCGTAAAAGAGAATTTGTCGCTGATGCCGATGGAGCATTACTTACTCGTTATCCGGAAGGTTTAGCCAGAGCTTTGGAAAAAATATCGGCTGATCCGCATGATTTAAAGACAGCTAATCGAGCTACGGCTCATTTATATATCTCCGAACCGTTAAAAGAAAAAAACAAAAAAGTTTTATTTGCTAAAGCTTTTATGACTCATCCACCGGTTGAAGATCGAATTAAAGCTTTGCGAGGACTAGAAATTAAATAATAATTAGAAATAAATTTATGGATACTAAAATTATCGCTACGATCGGACCAAAATCTGAAGATTATAATATTTTAAAGGCCATGGTTTTAAATGGTGTAAGTATGTTTAGACTAAATTTTTCTCATGCCACTTATGATCAGTATTATAAAATTAAAGAAAATTTGGATAAAATTAAACAAGAATTAAAAGTTGATATTAAAATAATTTTTGATTTACAAGGGCCACGAATTAGGGTTGGTAAATTAAAACACGAAATTGAAATGAGAGAAGGAGATAATTATTCTTTTTTATACAACGAGGGGAATGTTGATAATTTAGAAATTCCGATTGACGATTTGGAATTAATCAATGATTTAGTTTTGGATAACCCAATTTTTTTAGATAACGGTCTAATTGAATTAAAAGTTACCGAAATAGATCTTTTGCAAAAAAGATTTATGGCTAAAGTGGAGAGAGGTGGATTGCTTTTTCCTCGCAAGGGAATAAATGTTCCTAAAACTATTTTAAATCGTGATATTTTAACCGCCAAGGATTTATTGGATATTGAATTTGCCAAAAAAGTTCAACCCGATTTTATCGCCGTTTCTTTTGTGCAAAACGCTGAAGATATTTTAAAAGTAAAAAAAGCGGTTAATAATGATAACATTAAAATTATAGCCAAAATAGAAAGAGGTATTGCTTTGGAAAATATTGATGGAATTATAAAAAATTCTGATTGTATTATGGTGGCCCGAGGTGATTTAGGTATTGAAATTCCGCTGGAAGATTTACCGATTGTTCAAAAAAATTTGATTCGACACGCTCATTGGCATAATAAACCGGCTATTGTCGCTACTCAAATGATGGCGTCTATGGTTAATCATTATCGTCCGACTAGAGCTGAAGTTAGTGATGTGGCTAATGCTATTTTTGATAGCGCCGATGCCGTAATGTTGTCGGATGAAACCGCGGCCGGTTCTTATCCGGTCGAAACAGTAGAGATAATGAATCGTATTATTAAAAGAACAAATCAATATTTTAATAATCGAAATTATTTTGATGACTTTGAGGTTATTTATAAAAAATAATTATGGTTAGCAAAAATAAAACAATAGAATTATTAGCTCCGGCCGGTAATCCCTTAAAAATGAAAACGGCTTTGGCTTTTGGAGCCGATGCTATTTATTTGGGTATCCCTGATTTTTCATTACGAGTTCGGATTAACGATTTTAATTTAAAATCGTTAGCCGAAGCCGTAAATTATATTCATAATAACAAGAAAAAAGTTTATATAACGGTAAATATTTTTGCTCATAATTTTCATCTTAAAAAATTACCAAGTTATTTAAAAAAAATAAATAAAATAAAACCGGATGCTTTAATTGTTTCTGATCCCGGTATTTTATCTCTTATTAAAAAATATTGTCCGAAAATTGCCATTCATCTTTCCACTCAGGCTAATTGTACTAATTATGAAGCGGTTAAATTTTGGCAGAAGCAGGGAGTTAGCCGAATAATTTTGGGTCGAGAAACAACTTTAAAAGATATAAAAGAAATTCATAAAAAATGTCCTAAAATTGAATTGGAATATTTTATTCACGGAGCGATGTGTATGGCTTATTCCGGTCGATGTTTTTTATCAAAAGATTTTGTCGGTCGTAGTGCTAACTTAGGTGATTGTGTTCAGCCTTGTCGTTTTGAATATGATGTTTTTTTAAAAGCCCGAGGGCATAGCGAAGAATTAGAATTAGTTAAAGAACAACACGGTTCTTATTTACTCAATTCTAAAGATTTATGCTTGATAAAATATATTCCCGATTTAATTAAAGCGGGTATTAGTAGTTTTAAAATTGAAGGTCGGGCTAAAAGTGTTTATTATTTAGCCAATATTATCGGTATTTATAAACGAGCGATATTAGAACCTCAAGCAACGGATTTTCTATACCAAGAGTTAAATAATAAAATTACTAATCGCGGTTATACCACCGGGTTTTTATTGGGAAAAAAAGCCGAACAAAACACTACCGATTCACATTTTGTGCCTAAATGGGAATTTTGCGGTCAAGTTATGGCTAATAGTATAGAAAAAAATAAAAAAACGATAATAAATAATTTGCGTATTAAAGTTCATAACTCTATAAAAATTGGAGATAAAATTGAGCTGGTTTTGCCAAAATATGATATAATAAAAATGACCGTAAAAGAATTAACGGATGCTAAAAATAAAAAAAGTATTCAAGAAGCTCATGGTGGCGGGGGAGGACAAGAAATAATTTTAACAGTTTTAAGCAAATTTGAGATTCCGATTTATACGGTATTAAGAAAATATAATTAATTTTATTATTATGATTTCATTTTTAAGAGGTAAGGTTATCTATAAACTTAAAAATAGTTTTATCTTAGAATTAAATAATCTTGGCTATTCGGTTTTTGTCAGTGATAGTTTTTTAAACGAAGTTAAAATCGGACAAGAATTGGAAGTTTTTACTCATCAATATGTTAAAGAAGATATCTTTGATTTATATGGTTTTAAAAATTTAGAAGAATTAGAATTTTTTGAATTATTAATTTCTATTTCCGGTATTGGTCCGAAATCTGCTTTGGGAGTTTTAGCGATGGCTAAATTATCTGATATTAAAGAATCAATTGTTCGAGGTGATTCTAATTTATTAACTAAAGTTTCGGGTATTGGAAAAAAGACCGCTGAGCGAGTAGTTTTAGAATTAAAGGACAAAATTTTTAAATTAGGCGGTAATTATGATTTAACAAATTCCGGTAATTTTTCCGGAGATGAAATTGATGCTTTAGTCGGTCTAGGTTATTCTTGGGTTGAAGCGCGTGAGGCTTTAAATTTAGTTGATAAAAACATTATTGATAGCGGACAAAAGATAAAAGAAGCTTTAAAAAAGATGTCTAAATAA
>CAYMZF010000032.1:0-4788 GCA_964394905.1 uncultured Gammaproteobacteria bacterium | reverse complement strand
AATATGTCAAACAAAAGACATCTCGGGATCAGAGATGTCTTTTAAGTCTTTATTTTACAATAAACTACTTTTTCTTTTTATATTTCTTAACTCCTTGTTTTTTAGCTTTAGTTTCTAACATTAACTTTTTAACTTCTAAACGCTTTTTTGTTTTATGGGAGTGAGATTTTTTGTTTTTTCCGACTCCGGTCTCTCTTTTGGCCATATAAATTTATATTAAATATTAAGACTTATATATTCTAACTCATTATTATAATAAAATCAATTACTTTATATAATTACCGATTAATTGACCTAAATAATGTCCTAGAAAAAGAACTATAACGGCAATAAACAGATGTTCAATAATAACGCTTCTCGGTTTTAATTTCTGTTCTTTGGCTAATTTATAGCTTACAAAAATTAAAATTATCATTCCCCAAATTAAAGCCAACCAAAAAGCTAAATTAACCGATAAAAAAAGAAAAGGAAGTACAAAAGTTAAAGCAAAAATGAATTTAGCTAAAAAAGTTGAGATAGTTGCTTCCCAAACCTCTCTGGCAGTATGTCCACCTTCCGCTTCGGTTGATACATGCATACCCAAAGCATCAGAAAAAGAATCGGCAATAGCAATGGTTAAAATACCACTAATAATTACTAAAGATGATCCGGTACTAGCGTCTAATCCGGTTATTAAGCCTAAAGTGGTAATAACGGCCGAGGTTAGACCGAAACTTAAGCCTTTTTTTAATGATAATTTCATATATTATATTATTAATTATTTATTTTATTATATATACACTTAAAATCTTAGTCATACTCATATATTAATCTATTTTCACTGTTTTATCAACAAAACCGTGAAGAATATAAAAAAATTACTATAGTTTCACGTTTTTAAATTAATTATAACTAAAAACTACTTTATTATATAATAATAGATATAAAATTATAATAAAAAAATATTTAACTTTTGTTAAATATTTATATAATATAATAATAAAAAATTATTCTTCGGTCTTATGTCGAGCAATAAAGTAATACTTAGCGGCTTCAATTAAAATAATATTAACAATAGCTACTCCCATTATTATATACCAAGCCGAAAAAGGTAAGGCCACCGTACCTAAAACCTTATTAAAAACCGGAAGATAAAGTGCAATCATTAAACCAACAACACTAAAAAACCAAGCTCCGATTAAAAGTTTATTATTAAATAAGTTTATGTGCCAAATATTTTTTCTCAAACTCTTACAAGAAAAAACATAAAAAATTGAATCAATCGCCAAACAAGCAAAAACAATAGTTCTTATATATTCCAAGGTATAATTTTGTTTATTTAACCAAAAGAATATAATTAACAAAAATAAATCAGTTATCAGTCCGACAATAAATATAATTATCTTCATTTCTCGAGTTAGTAACGGAATATCACGACTCTGCGGTTTTTGTTTCATTAAATCTTTTTCTTTAGGTTCAAAAGCTAAAGCAATATTAGGCAAACCATCTTCTATTAAATTTATCCATAAAATTTGAACGGCTGTAATCGGTAAAGGAAAACCGGCTAACATACTAACTCCCACTAAAATAACTTCGGAAAAACTGTCTGATAATAAATAAGTAATAACTTTTCTTATATTATCTAAAATGGAACGACCTTCTTCCACCGCCGAAACGATAATAGAAAAATCATCCGAAAGTAATACTAAATCCGATACTTCTTTGGCCACTTCCGTTCCCGAACCTAAAGCCACGCCGATATCAGCTTGTTTTAAGGCTGGAGCATCATTAATTCCATCACCGGTCATCGCCACTACCTCACCTTTTTTTTGCCAGGCTTCAATGATTCTTAATTTATGTTTCGGTTCCACCCGAGCATAAATTTGGATATCTTTTAAAATTTTACTTAGTTCTATATCAGACATTTTTTCTAAATCTTTTCCTTCTAAAATGTTTTTGTCTTTAACGTTAAAACCCAATTTATTGGCTATAGCTTTAGCCGTTAATCGATGATCACCGGTAATAATAATTGGTCTCATTCCGGCTTGATAACAAGCTTGGATGGCATCTTTAGCTTTAGCTCTAATGGGATCTTCCAAAAAAACAAAACCTTGAAAAACTAAATCATTAATTTCAGCCTCTAGTTTTATATCTTTTGATAATTCCTTATTAACTTTTTTATAGCCTACTCCTAAAATTCGATAACCTTGTCCGGCTAATTCTTCATATTTTTTATTTAATAAATCTCGATCATTATCAGTTATTTTAATATTTTCATTGTTACGTTTTAAATAATTAGATTTAGCTAAAATTATTTCCGGAGCTCCTTTAATATAAATAATATTTTCAACTGACGATAAATTTCGTAAACTGGCCGAATATTTATCTTTAGAATTAAAAATGATTTTATCAATTTGCGGTTCAATTATTTCCATTTTATCTTTAAAAATTCCGGCTCGAGCTCCGGCCAAAACCAAGGCTCTTTCAGTAAACATTCCTTTAGCTATAAATTTTTCCGATTTATCATCAGGATTTTCAATAAAAGCTTCACTACATAAAACTACATTTTTTAAAACTTCTATTTCATCTTTTTTATCCGAAGATAATAAAAAAATTCCGGCGACAGTCATTAAACCTTCGGTTAAAGTACCAGTTTTATCGGTAGCAATAACTGAAGTACTGCCTAAAGTTTCAGCGGCCGACAATTTTCTAACCAAACCCTTTCTTTTAAGAATCTTTTGCATACCTAAAGCTAAAATTACGGTCATAGCCATCGGTAATCCTTCAGGAATAGCTGATACCGCTACCGCTACGGCCGTAGTAAATATTTCTACAAATTCTCCGCCGGTTAACATTCCTTCAATAAAAATAATAAAACAAATAATACTAATAATTATTCCAACAACTTTTGAAAAATGAGCTAATTTTTTTTGATAAGGAGTTTTTTCTTCTTTGGTGTCTTCAACTAAACTGGTAATTTTTCCGATTTCCGTTTTTATTCCTGTAGCGGTTATAACCGCCTTGCCTAAACCATCTTCAACTATTGTTCCCATATAAACCATATTATCCCTATCAGCTAAAGAAGTATTATCCGATAAAATATCTATATTTTTAGAGGCCGATAACCATTCACCCGTTAAAGCGGATTCATTAATTTTTAAATCATGAACCTCTATTAAACGACCGTCAGAGGGAACTTTATCACCAGGTCTTAACATAATAATATCGCCCGGAACTAATTCATCAGCTAAAATTTCTTCCTGTTGTCCGTTTCTAAAAACAATCGCTTTTAAACTTAAAACTTTTTTTAATTCTTTTAGGGCTTTGGACGATTTGCTTTCTTGTATATATCCTATAATGGTATTTAAAAATACGGCGGAAAAAATAACGATGGCATCGGTATATTCTTTTAAGAACAAAGTAATTACTCCGGCTAAAAGCAAAATATAAACCATCGGGCTTTTAAATTGCTCTAAAAATATTTTAAATTGAGACAAGGTTTTTCCTTCAGGTAATTTATTTTTACCGAATTTTTCTTGACGAATTTTTATGTCCTTGTCAGTTAATCCTTTTATATTGTCTGATTGTAATAGTTTTATAGTTTCCTCCCAAGAAATATTATACCAATTAGTTTTTTCTTTCATTTTTATATACAAATTTATTTATTAATTTCACTAACAAATTTATTTAATTTTTCGGTAAAATTATTTTGCGCCACTTCTTTGGTTGATAATTCCAAAGTAGCAACAATTTGTTTATCCAGTAATTTAGTCATATCAGCTAAAGCTCCTTGGGTATAATTAGCTCCTTGAGTACAAAAAAGAGCTACTTGTTTTATTTTATCTTTCTGTTCGGTTATTATTGTTCTAATCGGAGTGGCCATTAATCCAACCCAAACCGGAGTGCCGATGATTATTAAATCATAATCGGATAAATTATGAATCAAAGGTTTAATGGTCACAAGTTTTTTAGCGATAGCCTGTTTTCCGGCCAATAAATAACCAAAAACTCCGGAATAATTAACGACAGTAAAAACTTCTTCCCTATCAGCTCCCAAAGAATTGGCTAAACTTTCGGCTATTTTTTTAGTAATACCGGTTCGGGAATAGAACAAAATTAATGTTTTCATAGAAATAATAGATTAAATATATTAATAATTACATAAAGAATATTAAATAAATTTGTTTAAATATTTTTTATTATTAATTCTTTTATATATCAAATATATTAGAAGTGTTGCACTTACTTATTGAACTTAGGTCGCTTGGAGAGACAGTTTTCGGACGTGGGTGGCTAATAATAAATAATTTTTAGATAAATAATATTCTATTTTATTCTAATAGTAAAAGCTGGTTTATTTATCTTTTTTATAACATATTTATGCATTCTAATAACTGCCTGTTTTTTATTCATATTAATATTATAACGTTTATTGCGACATTTTAAAAGCCTATTTGCGACATTTATTTTATAATTATTATAAAATCCTAATAAAAAAAGGTTTTTATTGCGACATTTTAAAAACCCTTAGGCTTAAATATTCTAAATAGGTACTTTGAACTACCCACTAACATTATTCTTTATTTTCCAATTATGGTGAGTGTTTGTATCTGAGGACAATTTGTCCCTATATAGCTACCCAATTCTAAATCTCTTTTCCTAATCTTTTTTATAAATATATAATAACATACCGGCCCTAAATTTAAAACAAATTCTTCATAACTTTCAGAATATTTTGGCCACCATTCAGAGCACAAAAAAAGCAGACACTTCGTGTCCACTTTTGAGGTACAGATCAGATGCTCGGAG
>CAYMZF010000031.1:0-5333 GCA_964394905.1 uncultured Gammaproteobacteria bacterium | reverse complement strand
TTTTGTCTATTATATGATTATTAAATTAAAATAAATATAAAATTATGGCTAAGATTGCAATTATTAAAACCGGCGGTAAACAATATAAGGTTAAAGAAGGTGATACTATAAAAATAGAGAAACTTTCAACCGAACCCGGAAAAAAGGTAAAATTTTTAACTTTAATGATAGCTGATACTGACGGAGCTTCATTGGAACTTGGTAAGCCAAGTTTAGGAGAAAAAGTTGAAGCGGAAGTATTAACTGAAGGAAAAGGTAAAAAAGTTTTAGTGGTAAAATATAAAAGTAAAACCAGATACAAAAAAAGTGTCGGTCATCGTCAAGATTATAGTCAAGTAAAAATTGAAAAAATTGCTTAAACCTATAAATCTAAATTAGTTTTTCGATATAAATAAAAAAGAAGCTTATAAAAGTTTCTTTTTTGTTTTTAAAATTTGTTCTGTTTTTTTATTCCTTTATTGTCTTACGAAATTTTAAAGCATCGGCTAAAGTGTTTTGATCGGCATATTCTAGACTGGTTCCCGTAGACAATCCTCGAGCTAATTTACTTATTTTTATTTTACCGTTATGTAATATTTTTTGTAGATACAAGGAGGTGGCCTCACCTTCAATGGTTGGACTTAAAGCTAAAATTATTTCCAAATTGGAATATTTTTTTAATTTTAAATTAACTTCTTTAACTAAAAGTTTAATATTTAATTTATCAGGTCCGACACCTTCAATTGAATTTATTAATCCTCCTAAAATAAAATATTTACCTTCGTATAATTTAGTGTTTTCAATGGCTTGCAAATCCTGAAAATTGGCTACGACACAAATTAAATTATCTTTTCTTTTATTGTCGGCACAAATAGAGCAGGGGTCTTGTTCGGATAAAGACAAACATTTTGAACAAATTTTTAAACCGTCAAATAACTCCAATAAGTGTTTAGAAAATAATTTAGTTTGGTTGGGATTTTGTTTTAATAAATAAAAAACATAACGTTCGGCTGTTTTTCGGCCAACGGTCGGTAATTGTGAAAATTGTTTTATCAAATTTTCAACCGATTTTGGATATCCCATTAATTTTATTTTAATATTAATTTAATCCCGGTATTCCGCCCATTTCTTGCATTTTTTTGGCCATTACACGTTGAGTTTTTTTAATGGCGTCATTAACTAAATCTTTGGTTATTTTAGCGATTTCTTGTGAATTTAATTCTTCGCTGATAGTAAAATCAAGCACTTCCATATTACCGTTCATACTAAGTTTAATGCCATTTTTTTCTACTTCCACTTTTTCAGTTGATAAAGCGTTTTGCATGGTTTTGGCTTGACTTTTTAGATCTTGAAATTGTTTTAGCTTGCTAAACATAATTTTAAATTACCGTTTTGGAATAACGGCAGATTAATTTATTATAATAAAAAATATTAATCGGATTGTTTAGAAATATTTTTAAAACTGGCTGTTTCTTCGGAAAAAAATAGATCAACTTTTCCGGTTGGACCGTTACGATGTTTGGCGATATGAATTTCAGCTTTGTATCTTTCGTCCATTGGTAAATCGGCGACGTTAAAGGCTCGATCGGCCGCTTTTCTGTAAATAAACATAACTACGTCAGCATCTTGTTCAATTGAACCGGAATCTCTTAAATGAGATAGACGTGGAATAGACGGTCCGCCTTGTTGTTCGGCGGCTCTAGATAATTGAGCTAAAGCTAATACGGGAATATTTAATTCTCGAGCTATACCTTTAAGACCACGACTTATTTCTGAAATTTCTTGAACACGATTATCGCCATATTTGCCACGACCTTCCATTAATTGTAAATAATCAATAACAATTAAACCCAAACCTCTTTCGGCCTGCATTCTTCTGGTTTTAGCTCTAATTTCCATAACGGATACGTTAGGGGAGTCATCAATATAGATTGGAGCTTCTGATAAAACACCCATTGCTTCGGCAATTTTAGAAAAATCATTATCTTCATTTTTATCTGATAAATTTCCGGTTCGCATTTTCCATAAATTAACATTAGCTTGAGCGCATAGCATTCTATCAACTAATTGTTCTTTACTCATTTCTAAAGAAAATATTCCCACTCCTACTTTGCTTTTAACGGCCGCTTGTCGAGCGATATCTAAAGCTAAAGATGTTTTTCCGACACTCGGTCGAGCGGCTAAAATTACTAAATCTGATTTTTGTAAACCGGCCAGTAAATTATCTAAATCATAAAAACCGGTTGATAATCCTCGTAAATTACCGCTACGTTTATGTAATTCATCAATTCTTTCAAAGGCTTCGCTTAATAATCCGTCAATGCTGGCAAAAGAATTTTTTAAATATTTTCGTGATACGCCAAAAATTTTCTTTTCGGCTTGATCTAACACATCATCTATTTCTCGTTCTTCTTCAAAACTCAAATCCATTATTTCACTGGCCGAAATCTGTAATCGACGCAGAGTAGCTTTTTTTTGAATCAAATTAGCGTAATAGACGGTATTAGCTGAAGTAGCGACTGTGTTTGATAATTGAGCTAAATAACTGCGACCGCCAATTTCTTGAATTAATTTTTTCTCTTCTAAGCGATTAGATACAGTAACGATATCAATGGGTTCTTGGGCATTAAAAAGCTCCGTCATGGTTTCAAAAATATGACGATGATTATTATGATAAAAATCTTCCGGACCTAAAATATCAACTGTTTTATATATAGCTTCTTTATCCAATAACAAACAACCAAGAAGTGATTGCTCGGCCTCAATGTTTTGCGGTGGTAGTTTTTCGATTGAATTTTGTTTAATATCTGTCATGGTTATATAATATCTTAGTTGACTTTATTTTTCAAGCTGATTTTTCCACCGGCAATTCACTTTTTATCCCGATATTTTAATGGTATTGCCAAAAGATTTTTTTTTGTTTATAATAAAAATAATCATAGAACTGTTTAGTTTTATGATTGTATTTTTTTATTTGCGCTCATAGCTCAGTTGGTAGAGCAGCTGCCTTTTAAGCAGAAGGTCGCAGGTTCGAATCCTGCTGGGCGCACGTATTTTTTTGCCGCCTTAGCTCAGCTGGCTAGAGCGACTGTCTTGTAAACAGTAGGTCGTCGGTTCGAACCCGACAGGCGGCTCATTTTAAAACGCTTTTTAGCGTTTTATTTTATTTTTTGTTAATATTTGCTATAATTAATAAATATATTAAAACATTCTTTTTATTAAGTGCTTAAAACTAAATTTTTTAGCTTGTTTTTTTATGATTAAAAAAATAAAATTTAAAATACTAACCTTGGGTTGTAAAGTTAATCAATATGATTCGGCCGTTTTAGCTAATTTACTGAATAAAAATAATTTTATAGAAACAAAGTCGGATCAAATTAAACCGGAATTGGTTATAATTAATTCTTGTTCCGTTACCGCTACGGCTATTAATAAAGATCGTCGAATGATTAATACAGCCAAAAGAAAATATCCTCAAGCTAAGATTGCTTTAATCGGTTGTTGGCCTAAAGTTTATAATATTAAAAATTTGGACGTTGATTTAATTTCCGGTCAGAAAGATCAGATAAAAAATTTAGAATTGATTGAAAAATTATTTTTTCCAAAACAAAAAATCAATCAAAAAAATTTTACCAGTTGTCTTTTAAATGTTATTGAGGATCGTAGTCGTTATTTTATTAAAATTCAAGATGGTTGTCGACAGTTTTGTTCTTATTGTGTAATTCCTTTGGCTCGCGGACCTTTGAAAAGTCGTCCGGTTAACGAAATTTTAAGAGAAATAACCGTAGCCACTAAAAATGGTTTTAAAGAAATTGTTTTATCGGGTATTCATTTGGGTTTATACGGTTGCGATATTACTTCTTCCAAAGAAAATTTGTATTCTTTACTAAAAAAGATTTTAGCTATAAAAAATATAGGGCGGATTAGACTGAGTTCAATTGAAGTGACCGAAGTTAGTGATAAGATTATTGATTTAATGGCCACTAATGATAAGATGTGTCGTCATTTACATATTTCTTTACAATCAGGCAGTGATAAAATTTTAAAATTAATGAACCGACCTTATACTGCTGATTATTTTGCTAAAAAAATTAAACAACTTAGAAAAAAAATTCCCGACATCGCCGTTAGTACCGATATTATTGTTGGTTTTCCGGGAGAAACTAAAAAAGACTTTAAAGATACTTTTAATTTTGCCAAAAAAATGGCTTTTTCTAAAATTCATGTTTTCTCTTTTTCGGCTCATAACCAAACACCGGCTTTTAATTTTCCTGATAAAGTAGCCTTGGCCGACATTAGAGAAAGGTCGTCGGTTCTTCGTCAATTATCAAAACAATTGGAAATTGATTACCGTCGTAAAATTTTAAAGAATAATAAAAATTTAAAAGTATTAATTGAAAATATAAGTCAAGGTAAGGTTAAAGCCAAAACTGAGTTTTATTTTGATTTAGACATTAATTTAGCTGATTTTTTATTAACTGATTCTAAAATATCTTTTATTGATCCTGATTGTTTAATTGGACAGTTAATAAATTATCAACCAATAACAGCTAAGTAGCTGTTATTTTTTTATGTTATTTTTATAATTTATTAATTTTATCTTTATTATTTTAATTTTAAAATTTATTAATATAATTTTAATTAAAGCTTTTAAGATTATAATATGATTATTTGGAAACATATTTTTATTTTTCTCGCTTTATTAATGACTAATGTCTTTGTATTTTTATTTTTTTCCCCGATTTATTTTTCAACTGATTGGAATTTCAATGAAAGTAATTTGATGTTTTTAATAATTTTAGGATGTTTATGTTTAATCAATTTTCTATTATCGTCGTTCATCGCCGGTATTATTGATGATAATCAGAAAAATATAAAAAAAATAAAAAATGATTCGGATCAAGAAATGAAATGTTGTGTTCAAAAGATAACTGATTCCTATAATCTCGTTGAAGCCGGTAAAATTTCTTTAGGTGTTTATCATGATTTAGCTAATATTTTAACGGCGTCTAATTTGGCCTTGCATGAAATTTTTGTAAGATCAAAAAATGATCCAGCTATAAATAAATTAACTAAAAAAGCTTTTGCGATTAATAAACAGGCCAATAATTTAATTATCTCATTTAAAAGACAATGTCAGAAAGATGATTATAAAGTTGAGTTTTGTATTAAAGAAGAAATAGAAAAATGTTTAGTTGTTTTTAATTTTTATTTTATTAAATATAATATTAAAATTGATTTACAGTGTTTGGATAATATTAGAATTTTTGGCGATCCCGTAAAATTTGAACAAATGTTTAATAATTTAATAACTAATTCTATTGAATCTTTTTCTTTGACGGAAAAAGATAAAA
>CAYMZF010000030.1:0-5657 GCA_964394905.1 uncultured Gammaproteobacteria bacterium | reverse complement strand
TACGACGGTTTTCAAGACCGTTCCATTCGACCGCTCTGGCACCTCTCCTAAATTTTAACAATAAATATAATATAAATTATTTAAACCAAAAAAGCAAGTATTATTTCATTGATTTATCATATTTTTCTATAATCTTCGGTAAATGCTTAAAACTTTTTTTAAATTCATTTAGAACTCTCGTAGCTCTTAAACCGGCTGCCGGATGAAACATTGGTACAATTAAATAATCACCGACTTTAAAAACCTTTCCTTGATCTTTAGTAATTTTAGCAGTAGGTATAAAAAAATTCATGGAAAAACGACCTAGAGTTACAATAATTTTTGGTTTTATAATATCAATTTGTTTTTGTAAATATGGTTTATAGATCTCAATTTCTTCCGGTAACGGATCACGGTTTTCCGGCGGACGACGTTTAACAATATTGGTAATATAGACATCGGATCGTTCAAGCCCTATTTCTTCAATCATAGCAGTCAGTAATTTTCCCGATCGACCGACAAACGGACGCTTTAGAGTATCCTCATTTAAACCTGGAGCTTCACCAATAAAAAGAATTTCCGCTTGAGCTGAACCTTCGCCAAAAACTAAATTAGTTGATAACGGTAATTTTTTATCTTTTAACATTTTTTGATTTAATTCTTGTAACTCTTTTTCTTTATTATTCATATATTTATTTTAAAGCAATATAGCCTAACATTGTTTCTAAATTTTTATTATTATTTCTCCTAAAAGAAAAATATTTATCTTCTAAACAATATGTACAATCCGGACTAATATTAATATTTTCCTTTTTAATTCCCTGCTTTAATAATCGTTTTAAAATCATATCACCCAAGTCAACAAACATCTTCCCATCTTTTATTATTAAATCCTCTTTTTCAAATTTATCAGTCACATCTTCTTTTATCTCAAAATGACAACTCTTAATATGCGGTCCGACAAAAATTTGAATATCATTTGCATTGGAAGCATAGTTTTCTTTCAAACTAATCACTACTTTTTCCGCTATTCCCTTTACAACTCCCCGCCAACCAGCATGAGCTAAAGCAACAACTTTTTTTACCGGATCATAAAAATAGATTATCGGACAATCAGCCGAAGTTAAAGCCAATAGACAATCAGGATGATTAGAAATCAAGGCATCGCCTTTAGTTTCAATTTTTTGATTGAGGTCATAAACCAATATTATATTGTCGCCATGATCTAAATCAGCTACAAAAAGAGATTTTTTGTCTAAATTTCTTGTTTTTAAAAATTCTTTGATATTGCCATAATCTCCTTTCATATTACCATCACTTCTTTCCGATAATCCTAAAAAAGTTTCATTAAATATTCCGCTCAATTTGAAAATAATTGATTTTTCTAAAAATAATCCCGTTTCTAATAATATCAATTCTGTATTAGAGAAATAAAAACTGGGTAAAACTTCTTCCCATGTTTTGTTATGATAAGCGGTATAGATCATTTTACCGATATCACCGCTGGTTAATAATAGAATATTCCCATCACTGTTTTCAGTTTTAACTTTATTTAAAACCGCTCGGCCTCTTTCAATTAATTGATCAAAAGTTTCCGCTCCGTCAATATTTAAAAAATAATCAACTTCGGATGTATGAATTATGTTGTTTTTATCAAGTAAAGCGATATCATCAATACTCCTACCGGTCATTATACCAAAATCACGCTCAACTAAATCCGGTAATATTTCAGCTTCCGGTAAAGACAAATAATCGGTTATAATTTTAGCGGTTTGTCTCACTCTAAGTAACGGCGAAACATAAATTTTATCAAAAGACAGATTGGCTAATTTGATATTTTTAGCCAACTGCAAAGCTTGTTCTCGACCGACAATCGTTAAAGACGTATCTCGCCGACCATTTAAAACTCGACGAACATTATCACTATCTTGTCCGTGACGGGCTAAATATATTTTTAGCATAATTATTTAAATATTTGTTTAATCGCGTGATTGAAAAAAATCACAATGAGCGTCATCCGGAACTTCAGTCTTAGCTTCCGAGCAATATCCTTGTCCGGATTCTGATTTGGAAAAACTGGTACAATTTTTACATTGACTATTTTCGTTGTACCAACCATAAACGAAATCAGCTTCAATTTCATGGGCCATATTTTTATATTTTAATTATATCAACACAAAAAATTATATCACAAAACAAATGATATTAAAATAATAATATTAAATTCAATTATTTAATATTAGTTCTTTGCTTTTTATACGCTTCAATTAAAAACAAAATACCAATTACTAACGGAACTGACCCGATAATTAAACCATTGGAAATGGGATTAGAGAAAAAGATCATAAAGAAAATTCCCAAAACTACAAAGATCCAACCGCCAATATTCGGTTTTTTCCAGGCAATAATTGCAATAGCTACAACCACTAAAGTTAATATCAAATGATACAAGGAATCAACCCAAGAAAAATCAGGACCAAATCCTTCGGCTATAAACAAAGCAAAAAAGATAACTAAAACAACTGATAATAATCGAGGTAAATAATAAATAAATTTTTTCATAGAATTTATAGTTATTAATTATATTATTAATTGTTTTTAACGGTTAATCTATTTTAGCGATATAAACAGATTTATTATATTTTTTAAAATATTGTTTATTAAATATTTAGTTAAACTCAGCATTTAAGAAGAATATAGCTGACTATGAGTACCGATGGCCATAAAATAAATAATTTTGCCACCATCTATTTCTTCAAATATAGCTCGCCAATCACCGTTAATATTAATACTTCGACAATTCTTTAGTTCACCAATCAACGGATGATTATTTAATACGGGATCATATTGATTATTAATAAAAATCCCTAATCTCGCTTTAAAATTATTTTTTATGTTAACAGGACATTTTTTAAACTCCTTAATAAATTTTTTGGAATATTCAATTTTCATAAATTATTTATTGTCCAAAAAATTTATAGCCGACTGATTATTCTTAAAAGAATAAAAATTTCCCGCTTTTCTTTCATCTCTCGATATTTTTATAGAAGATAATAAATAATCACTTGGTGTATTCCCGTTTAAAGTAAATACAATTGCTTTATCGCGAATAAGCTGTTTTAAAAATCCATTAATTGCCCCGCTTAAACTCAAACCCAAATCAGCAACTATTTTTTGAGCCTCTTTTTTTACTTTAACATCGGTTTTTATATTAATAACAGTTGAATTCATATTTTTATTATTTATAATTTAATACATACTTTATATATACTTAGCATATACTATAATAAAAATTTTGTCAATATATGGAACCTAAAAATCTTTACTTCTCAATATCTTTGATTTAAACCATTTTTCTTGAAAATAAGTACTTTTAATAATCTGCTCATCAGAAATATCAATTTCTTCCGGGGCTACCACTAATTTATCATCATCATTATCTTCTCTATGAATAATAGCTATTACCACACCATCAACTTCTTTTAGGCTTTGATTTGTCCCTAAATAATAAGCATCTAATTCTTCTCCATCAGGAGCCATTACTCCAGGAACGTAACCATAATTAAGCTCATAAACAAAACCATGTTTAGGATGTTTTGATCCTAACGGTCTATCAAATACTAAATGAACTTTTTTTCCTAAAAACTGCTTAGCTATTTTTAAAGAAGAACTATTCATAATAATTTATTAGTTTCTAAACATAACCACAAAGTCGTCGGCTACAAAAAAATTGTTTTTTTTATAAAAGTTTAATAAACGTTCATTGTTCTTGACCCATAACATAACTGAATTTACTTCCATAGAATTAAAATAATCTACAGAATATTCCATTAACTGTTTACCAAAACCTTTTTTCTGAAACTGAGGATCAACCACTATTTCTTCAATTACAGCTTGCTTACCCTTACCCCAAAAAGATATTGAAAGTAAAATAAAAGCTATCACTTCACCATTTTCTTCAATAACAAAACTACTACCGCCACAACTAGAATATTTGGCTAACAAATACTTTTCAGCATTATCACCAGTAAATTCTTCTTGATACGGTTCCCGGCTATAAGCTTCTTTTAATATTTTAGCGCAAGCGGAAATGTCTTCTAATTTTATTGGTCTTATCATATTATTATAATAAATATTTTTTTAATCTTTCCTTATCTTCGTTCTCTTTGTCTCCTTTAAAATATATTTCCAAGAAAAGAACCATTTTATCTTTTTCTCGGTAACGATATATAACTCTAATACCACTTTTAACTCCACTCCCTTTTAATGATTTGCAAGCAAATTTTTTAATTTTCCAAAAAGTATTTATCTCAGAATTAAAACCGACAATTTCAAAAGTGGCCAGATTATCAATATTTTTTAAATGACGTAATTCAATTACAGCTTTTTTAACAGTTTCTAAATCTTCATTTAAAGAATGAAATCTTTTTAATAATCTCTTTAAATCTTTTTTAAATTCTTCCGCTCTCTCATATTTAATCATAGCTTCTGACGGAAAAGTCGGGAGTACGATAGAAAACTGTTTCATAATCAATCACCGACTGATCTTCCGCACTTATCCAAGGAATATCGCGATGAGAGTATTCTTCCATCTCCACAGCGTTTTTATTGGATAGTCGAGCTAGAACCCAATCTATATGTTTTTTTTCTTCAGCGGTAATTATGGATAAATCCGGCTCTCTTAATGGCAAATATTTTTTCTGTTGATAACGATAATGCTGGCTAATTACTCCGCTAATTTCACCCTTTTTTTCCATTTCGGCTAAAATTTTGGGGAAACCGGCCGGAGTTGGACCGTGATGATTTTTAATATAAACAGCGCCCATTAATTGCTTTTCATATTTTTCGTAAAAATCAAAATCTATAAAATACATTAATTTACAAAGAACTCCTTCTCCCACATTAGGTTTTGCCCCAACTTGTCCTAAAACATACAAAAGAACTTCTTTAAATTTTTTAATATTTTTTTCTGGAACGGAAATACGCATATCTTTTTTTTCAACTTTTTTTACTTTCATTTCTTTTTTTATAATTAACTTAGTTTCTTTTGGTATTCTATTATTTAAAAAATCATCCAAAGATAAACCAAAAAAACCAGCCAACTTTTTAGCCTGAGAAATGGTTAAATCTTTGTCCCCTTTTTCTATTTCAGAAAAAAATGGTCTAGATACCTCAATTAACTCAGCTAATTCAGACTGAGAATAATTATTTTTTTTACGAAGCGTTCTAATTATTGTAATCATATTAAAGTATAATTTCTTATACCAATATTATATATTATGTAAATATTGTTGTCAATACTATTGTAAATATTGTTTACATCATGCTTATTTTATTAACTTGTATTATTTACTAATCAGCAACACTAAAGAAGCTAAAAGTATCAAAACAAAAATACTAAGACCAGTATAAAACAATAATCTGACACTTTCTTTTTTATAACCATCAATATACAGCATTAATGGTTTAGCCAATACTAATCCTCCGGTAACTAAAGCTGAAAAAACAAGAAGTAAAAGAACTACGATCGGAGTAATTATTTCTTTATCTTCTTCGCCAAACCAATGACTGGCATTATTCATAAAAAGAGAAAGTAAAACGATATAGGAAAAAACACCTAAAGCATGGGTTATTCCCCATTTAATTAATTTAGAATTTTTCATAGTTTTAATATTAAT
>CAYMZF010000029.1:0-5922 GCA_964394905.1 uncultured Gammaproteobacteria bacterium | reverse complement strand
GCCACTTCAAAAAATATAAAAATATGAGTAATAAAACAAATTATTAGGAGAATTAGAAAAATTATCGCTTATCCATTCATTTACAAAAAAAATCAATATTTTTTAACAAAAATCTTCCAATATTATATGATACAAAAACTATTAAACGTAAGTAACGCTAGCGACACAATCATCATTATCTTTAAAACGCATAATTCTAACTCCTTGAGTATCACGGCCTAATTCACTGATAGATTTATAAGGTAATCTTATCACTTGGCCTTTATTAGATATAATAATCAAATCTTTTTCATCCATATTATCTCTGTTAACTACAAAAGCATTGCTGATTTTACCGCTCTTATCGCTAACCTTGGCCGTTCTAATACCGCTACCGCCACGACCTTGAACTTTATATAAATTTAAATCAGTTCGCTTGCCATAACCTTTATTCATGATAGTTATAATCTGATAATGGCGTTTAATGTCTTTATCGGTTTTAATTACTCCCATACCGACTACGATATCTTTAGCTTTTAATTTTATACCTCGAACACCGGAAGCATTACGTCCCATATCCCGAACTTCTTTTTCGGCAAAACGAATAGCTTGACCATTGGCGGTTATTAAACTGATTTGATCAACCCCTGAAGTCGGTTTACACCAAATTAATTTATCATCATTTTTTATTTTAATAGCGATTAAACCGTTACGTCGAACATTGGAAAAAGCATCGGTCTTTACTTTTTTAACTAAACCTTTTTCAGTGGCAAAGAATAAATAATTATAACTTGATATTTTATCTAAAGGTAAAATAGAAGTAATTTGTTCACCACCTATAAGCTGCAAAAAATTAACAATCGGGGTTCCTTTAGCCGTTCGAGAAGCCTGCGGAATTTCGTAAGCTTTTAATTGAAAAACCCGCCCCTTGGTGGTAAAGAATAAAATATCATTATGAGTTTGAGTAATAAACATAAATTCAACCAAATCTTCTTCTTTAGTGGTCAAACCGATAACTCCTTTTCCACCTCGAGCTTGAACTTTAAAGGTATCCGGATCAAGCCTTTTGATATAACCGTCTCGAGTCATCATCACCATGGCTTCTTCATTTGGAACCAAATCTTCCACATTAAAATTTTTAACGCCATGAGCCACTACTTGAGTACGACGTTCATCACCAAATTTTTCTCCCAATTCTATGGTTTCGTCTTTAATAATTTTTCTTATTTTAGTTTTGGAAGCTAAAATTGATTCTAACTCTTTTATTGTTTTTAATTTTTCTTTCAATTCATCTTCAATTTTAGTTCTTTCTAAATTAGCCAAACTTTGTAATTTCATTTCCAAAATAGCAATAGCTTGACGTTCGGATAATTTAAATCTCTTTATTAAATTAACTTTAGCTACTTCTTTATCTTTAGAAGCTTTAATAGTTTTAATAACTTCATCAATATTTTTTAAAGCAATCATCAAACCTTCTAAAATATGAGCTCGATCTTTAGCTTTATTCAATTCAAATTCGGTACGACGATGAACAACTTCTTCTCGATGTTTAATGTATTCTTCTAAAATCATTTTTAAAGTTAAAACTTTAGGCTGAATTCCATCTACTAAGGCCAACATATTTACATGAAAAGTACTTTGCAAAGCCGTATTTTTATACAAACTGTTTAGAATCTTTTTAGGATAGGAATCTTTCTTTAAATCCAAAACAACTCTAATTCCATCTTTGTCAGATTCATCTCTTAAACTTTTTACTCCTTCAATCTTCTTTTCTTTTACTAAATCAGCAATTTTTTCAACTAAAGTTGATTTATTGACTTGATAAGGCAATTCCGTAATAATTATTTGAAAATTTCCGTTTTTATCTTCGGCAATATCGGCTCGACCGCGAGTGACAATTCCACCTTTACCGGTAGCATAAGCGTTTAAAATATCTTTTTGATCATAAATTATACCACCGGTTGGAAAATCCGGTCCTTTAACAAATTCCATTAAATCTTCCACGGTTGATTCCGGTTTATCCAATAATAAATCAATGGCTCCAACCAATTCTTTTAAATTATGGGTAGGAATATTAGTTGACATACCCACGGCGATACCCATACAACCGTTTAATAATAAGTTAGGTAATTTAGCTGGTAACACCTGAGGTTCTTGTTGCGAACCGTCGTAGTTAGGAATAAAATTAACGGTATTTTTATCAATATCAAAAATTAATTCTTCGGTTATGGCCGATAATTTAGCTTCGGTATTATGATTAATAAAACCATTAGCCACAAAAGAATGGCACGAACTATTAACTTTTATAGAATAAACGTTTTCTTTATTTTTTAACCATTCAATATTTTTTACTTGATTAAAAAAATAAGCATTTTTTAATAAATAATTAACCATTTTAAAATCACTTGGATTTAAAATACTTTTTAACTTTTTAACATTTTTAGTTAAACTATTATAACGATCAAAATTATTTCTTTTTATAAAACTATTTGAATAATTAGCTCTTAAATAATCATTTAAAAAAGGGATATAATCATTTTGGCTTAAACGAGTTAAATTTATTTTTTTAATTTGAGCTAATATTTCTCTTTTTCGATCAGAAAAGAAATTTATATTTTTATAGAAATTAAATATATTTTCAGTCCCGGAAATTATCAATTTATAGCAAGCATTTCTTTTATCTTGATAAGGTGAAGTGGTAACAATAGAAAAATTTAATAATATTGTTTTTAACTGATTAATTAATTTTTTACTTTTAGAATTATAGGTCAATTCAATTGATTTACCGCCATGTCGATTATCAATTTTGTAACTGACCGAACCATCACCTTCAAATAAAGCTTGTAAAAACATAGTGATAACCGCTTTACTTGATTTTAGAACTGAAAAAGGAATTTCTTTTTTATCAGAAACATTAGTAGATAATCCGATATTTTTCAAAAAATTAACTATATTTTGTTGATAAATACTAAATTCTAAGCAATTTCCAGCCATTTTTCTTTCATATAATTTTACTCCCGGAAATTGTTTTAAAACTATATTTTTTACTTTATTATAAAAAACCAAATCAGAATTACAAAATAAAATTTGTCCTTTATGATAACTACCTTCCGCCACTAAAGCTCCTAATAAAAAAGATAAATCTTTATTCATTTTATCAGGTAATGCAATTCGATCGGTTTTTTTATTATTAATTTTAGGAAAAAAACTTTTTAAATTTAAATCTTCTTTGGAAAATAGCGAAAAATTACGATTAAGAACTACATAATCGTCTTTATTAATATTTTCTAAAGTTTTCCAATAAAAATAAGGCTGACCAAATTCATTTAAACCCCATAAAAGAACCGGATGATTAATTGATCCTTTTATTTCATAACCTTGCTCGGTGTTTATTTTTATAATTTGATGCTGACCGGAATTAAAAAATTTAATAGCCGGTTTATTATCTCCTTGATAATTTAAAATATTTATTTTAATATCTGTTTCACTTTTTTTAGATAAAGAAGCTATCTCCACTATACCTTTATCGGTTAATAATAAACTATCACCGGTAATACAATAACGCATCGCCGCCGCTCCATCACCATCTATTGAGCCAAAGTTTCCTTGACCACGAACCAAAGGATAACGCATTGAGAAATCTTGAGCCAATCTAACCATAGAATCATAAACAGCCGTATCGCCATGAGGATGATATTTACCTAAAACTTCACCTACTACAGTAGCTGATTTTCTAAATTTACTGGTCGGTCTCAAACCAATATCCCACATCGCATATAAAATACGGCGATGAACCGGTTTTAAACCATCACGAACATCCGGCAAGGCCCGAGCTACGATAACACTCATGGCATAATCCAAATAAGAGGTGCTCATTTCTTCGCCAATAGCTTGAAGCTGAACTAAACCATACTTGGTTTTGTGACGTCCGCTATCATTGATAATCTCATCCTCTTCAACGATATTGCTTTCTAATGGAGTATTTTTGTCGGAAACAGATTTTTTAGTATCTTTTTTTATTAATCTTTTTTTACTGTCTGCTTTTTTCATTTTATAATTATTTAATATTATTAATCATTTAATTTTTCTTCCAACTCAGCTATTCTTAATTTTAATTCGGCAATTTCTTGCTCACTGTCATCTAATTCTTGTGAAATAACCGGAATAGTTGAAGAGCTGCTACTGGCATTACTAATTGAATTTTTTTGTTCAATTTTTTCATTTAAAGCTTGCTTCATTTTTTCCAAATCAGCTTCTTTAACAACCGGTTCGGAAGAAGTAGGCGTTGAAGTTGAAGTAGTAGCCATATCTAAATTATTTAAAACTGTTATGACATCATTTAAAGCTTTATCAACTTCGTTTTCAGAATCAGAAACATTTACAATTTCTTTGTTATCATTAATTTTATCTTTAGAAAAAACTATTTTTAAATTGGTTACCCATAAAAATAAAGTTAATAAAGTAAAAAAAACAACAAAAATCATTAAATAAAAACTACCGTCTTTTTCTTTAATAACTCTTTTAAATTTAGTTTGCCAATTTTCTTTTTCCATAAAAATTATATAAGTTTATTCTTTAATACCATCTAAATTAATATCATATAAAATTTGTTCCGACACTAGACGATATTTAGCAATTTCGTTTTGATTAAACCAAACAGCAATTTCTCTTTGAGCTTCTAAAACTTCATCGGAACAATGAATTAAATTTCTGATAGCTCGACCGTCAAAATTAGCCAATTCATAAGAATCTAAAGTCAAATCACCTCTGATAGTGCCGACATCAGAAGTTAAAGGTTCGGTACCGCCAACTATTTTTTTAACTATTCCAACCGCTCGATTACCTTCAAATATCATCGGAATAATAGGACCGCAAGTCATAAACTTTACTAAAGCATTAATAATATCACGCCCGTATTCAATGGCTTCTTTTTCTATCGGTAGTCCCGCTTTTTTCATATTATCTACAATTTTTTGACCTTTTTCTAAAAACCATTTGTCATCTTTATTATAATGTTTAAAACATTGATCTTCGGTAGCATTAATCATTTTTAAAGCGACTAATTTTAAACCGGTTTTTTCAATACGAGAAATTAATTCTCCAATCATACTTCTTTGAATAGCATCCGGTTTTAAGATAACGAAAGTTTGTTCTTTTTTTTGATCCATCATATTTATTTTTTAAATTTTTATTATTTGAAAATAACCAAACGCATATCTTCGCTCGGTAAATCTTTTTTATTTAATTTTAATTTTTCTTCATAACTGGGAGCAATACCCAACTCCTTAACAAATTTTTCAACATCATCTAATTCCATTTTAACATCCTTGTTTTTGTAATGCATTGGAATAACAATCCGAGGTTCAACTTGAGAAATAACTTCCACCGCTTTTTTAGCGTCTAAAGTATATTTACCTCCAACCGGAATAAATAAAACATCAACTCCCCCGATTTTTTCTAATTGTTTATTATCAAGCGCATCACCTAAATCACCTAAATGGACTAAACTTAATCCTTCAATATCAAAACGAAAAATAATATTACTGCCTCGTTCCGCTCCTTTTTTATTATCATGATAAGAATAAATACCTTCAACAATAACTCCCTTAATATCAAATTCACCGGCGGTATCAACGATAAAAGGATTAGCCCGCAAAGCTTCAACATTATTATGATCATCATGATTATGACTAACCGAAACAATATCAGCTTCAATATTTGGCACTTTTAATGAACCGATTTCTTTGGAAAATGGATCGGTTACTAAGACAATATTTTCACCGTTTATCTTTTCTTCTATTTTGAAACAAGAATGCCCGAAATATGAAATATTCATAGTTTTATCATATATAAAAAGCCAATTTCTTAGCTTTTTATGTGTTTTAAATATAGATTATCTAATACAATTATACCAAAAAAAATAGGGCGGGTCAAATAAAAAAA
>CAYMZF010000028.1:0-6400 GCA_964394905.1 uncultured Gammaproteobacteria bacterium | reverse complement strand
TGGATATTTTGATTTAGAAGAACAAGTTGATGAAGATTTTATGGATTCTTATTCTGAAAATTTTGGAGATAATTTACTAACACAAGATGATATTGACTATAATAATAAAAAAAGAACATTTGAAAATAATACTAATGTTTTAGGTTTAAAAACTGAAACTGAAAAAAAAGAAGAAAATGAAATAGCAAAAAAAGAATTAAAAGAAAAACCGAAATACAGTAAGTTTGAAAAAAATGTATTAAAGCAAACTGTATATAATTATATTGAAGGAAAAGAACAATTTGTTGATGATAAAAAATTGTCAAAAGAACAAATTATTGAAGCCGTAGATGAATTTAAACAAAATTTTCCAGGAGAATTTGCTTCTATGATTAACAGAAAACTTATTACCAGTGACTTTAAATGGAAAAAAGAAGTTTTTAAAGATAAAGATATCTTAGTAAGTTATTACCCTAACTTAGAAAAACCAAAGATAAAGTATGTTATAAACTTAGATAAAGAAAACGGTAATAAAGTAAAAATAGAAAATAAGGTATTTGTAAGAAGTTCTGTAAAATCAGATGGCACTGTTTATAAAGATGAAAAGGGTGTAATATTGGTATTTTGTTCTGCTCCTAAACAGAATAATAAATAAAATGTAGCTTAAAAAAAATTAAATTATTTAAATAAAAAATGAGCTTTAATGCTCATTTTTTTGTATACGGGTGGCTAATCGCAAAACTTGGAAAACTTTTTTGATGGAATATTTGGTTGATTGATATAAAAAAAGACCCCTTTTCAAGAGTCTTTATTACTAATTTTATAAACTGGGTAAACTGGGCCCTTAAAACCAGGTTTTGGTTTTATTTTCTTTTCTTTCTCTTTATTCGGTAAATTTGCAAGAACAAATGGCACAACGAGACACATAATATTAATTAATAATGGTAAGCCTGACATTTTAAACAAAAATACCTGAACAAATAATAACCCAATCAACCCACAAAGCAAACAAACAGAGTTAAATAAAAGTTTCTTGTTTGTTAATTCAAGTGGCCAGTTTTTTGAAAAACTATTCAACGCTACACCGGCAATGATGGGCCCAGTAATAAACAAAAAAGAAAGCATTGCAGACATGCTGATTGTTAACATTACAGCAGATGTCAAATCGAGAAAACGAATGTTTTTTTTCATGATCTATATATTTTTATGGTTAATATTTCAATGAAAGCAATTTTTTTATCAATTAAATCGAGTGGTGATTTTACTCTAGCCTTTTTACAAATATCAAGAAGAGCTTGTTCATAAATAGTATTATTCATTTTTTTATTTTTTAAGTTAATAATTTAATCAATTATTAAATCTACTAAGTATAATAAACTTAATAATCGACTAAATTTTAACCTTTTTTTCAAAGAACTATCCTAACAAAAAAATATATCATATTGATATATTTTTGTCAATGGGTAGCTGGAGGGAATCGAACCCTCTTTATCGGGACCACAACCCGATGTTCTAGCCGTTAAACTACAGCCACCATAAAACCAAATTTATAAACTAAATTCGGTAAAAATAAATATTATTACCTTTTTCCCTTATTACTTTTTCCGGTTCAATGGTCGGTAATTTAAAAATACTGCTAATAATTAATGTTCCCGGCCGACATTCTTCTTTAAATTTTTTTTCTAGTTTAACCATCATTTTTATATTTAAAAAACAAAAAATAACATCCGCTTCTTTTAAATTAACCTCAAACATGTCTTTTCTTATTAACTTTATTTTACTGCCACTAAAAATTATTTGAGCTTTTGATAAAAAATACGGCCACCAAGAATATTCCACCCCCACTAATTTTTGATTATTAAATTTTTGTTCCACCGCTCTTAAAAATCCGGCACTACCAGAACCTAATTCATAAACAACTTCATCGCCCTTTAAATCTAATTCTTTTAAAACCGCCAATATAACATTAAACCCGGTAGATATAAAAGGAGCAAACCCTTTAAAAACAATACGATAAAATTGAATAGCCGATAAAACTAAAACAATTATTAAAATAATTTGGATAAGAACCAAAAAATAAATCATATTTTTTAAAAAAATAATAAAGTGTATCCCCGATAGGAATCGAACCTATATATCCAGCTTAGAAGGCTGGTGTTCTATCCATTGAACTACAGGGACTCTATTAGATAATTTAACAAAGCTTAGACCAAAAGTCAATTTTAAAGATATTTTAGTTTGTTTTTTAAAAAAATTGTTATATAATTAAAATATAATAAAAGAAAAACATTAACTATGAAAACCATAATTAGTTATAATGAAGCAGAAACTAAAAGTATAGGCTCAACATTAATATCTGACTATCCAAATAATAATATTTTTTCGTTATCAGGAAATTTAGGTAGCGGCAAAACCATGTTAACTCAGGGTTTGGCTAAAAGCTTAGGTATTAAAAAAAATGTTACCAGCCCGACTTTTGTTATTTTAAATTCATATAAAATACAAAAAAATAAAAAATTAAAAAACTTAGTTCATATTGACGCTTATCGTTTAAAAAATAAAAAAGATTTAGAAAATATCGGTTGGTTTGATCTTATTAAACAAACAGATACTATTATAATAGTTGAATGGGGCGAAAAAATAAAAAAATATTTGCCTCTGCAAACATTAAATATTAATTTTAAAATTCAATCAAACGAGAGTAGAAAAATAACTATTTTTTAATGGTTTTAAAATTTAAATAAATAAGGTAAAAACATCCTCCGACTATTAAAACATCAGCTAAATTAAAAACCGGGAAAAACTTTAAATTTAGATAATCAATAGCATAAGAGAAAAATATTCGATCAATAAAATTACTGGTTGCTCCAAAAAATACGGCTAAACCCGCTAAAAATTCATTAAATTTTTTTTCTTTTAAAGACCAACTTAGAAAAAAAATAACTACTAGTAATAATAAAATTAATACTATATTTAAAACTATCCCGGAAAAAGGAATAGAAAAAGAAATAAACTCATTTGGAAAAAAAGTAAACTTAAAAAAATCTTTTATAATAAAAAAATCATCTTTTAAATTGACCGCTAAAATTTTTAGATATCGATCTAAAACAAAAAACATAATTATCAATAAAATAATAATTATGTTTTTATTTTTCCAATTTTTGTTTATTCTTTTCATTTATTTACAGTTTATTATTCCTGTAATTTAGTTTTACAATCAATACATGAACTGGCTGTCGGACGAGCCAATAATCTTTTTTCACCGATTTCTTTACCACAATATTTACATAAACCATAAGTTCCATTTTCTATTCTTTTTAAAGCATCATTAATTTCTTCAATTGATTTTTCTAACACTCTTTCAGTCATAACAACGGTTGAGTATTCGGTTATTTCTTGAGCATTTTCGTCTGGTTTACTGCCAAAATCAGGAAAAATAGCCGCTTTATTATCTGTTTCATGCGGGTCTTTTTTTGATAAATCCTGTAAGTCTTGTAATAATAAATCTTTTCTTTTTAATAATTCTTCTTTTATTTTTTCAACATTTTTTATCATATTCTTTATTATAAAAATTAAAATATTGATTTTTTCAAATCAATTTTCTATACTGTATTATACACAATAAAAAAGCTTTTGACAAGTCAGAAAATATTTGCTATTGTTTTTCTGTTTTAAATAACATATTGGAGTGGTAGCTCAGCTGGTTAGAGCGCCTGCCTGTCACGCAGGAGGTCGCGGGTTCGATTCCCGTCCATTCCGCCACAATTTATTAAGCGGGTATCGTATAATGGCTTTTATATCAGCCTTCCAAGCTGAGGATAGGGGTTCGATTCCCCTTACCCGCTCGTACAAAAAAAACAGTTTAAATTAAACTGTTTTTTTTATTTTTATTTCTTATAATTATTTAATTACTACATAATTCTAACCCGTTCAATTTCATTAACCTGGCCGTGTAATACAATGTTTTTGATATTATAAGTGCCCATTTTAGGAGCATTTAAAAAACCTCTCATAGCCGCTTCAGCTAACCAACCTGAATTTAAAAAATCAAACAACCATTCATCAACATATTTTGGGTTTTTACTATCAACTCCAGCTCCAATACCCAATAACCAACGACGATTATATGTTTCTTGAGATCCGATCGGTTCGGCCATAATAATGGGAAGACCCAAACCACTATAAAAACTTAATTCGGAAGGTTTGGTCCATAAAATATCAGAATTTCTAAGAACTAAATTAAATTCTTTAAATAATTCCATTTTATTAGGATTATAAACAATATTAACGTTTCGATTATCTTGTAAAAAATTTTCTTCTAAAACTTTCTTAAAAAAATCATAAATTTCTTCTCTGGATCCAGCTACTAAATTTAATTGCACCTTACCTTCTATTATCTTGTTTTTTAATTTTTCAATTAATATTTGACCCAATTCTTTTTGTGCTCCAGCTCCGCCTACAGCAAAGGTTAAAGTTAAAGGTCTTTCCGCCTTCCCTATCTCACTTTTAGGACAAAGATAGTTTTCTATTAATTTTTCATATTTGTTTCGATAAGATTTATTTGGATCTAAAACAGCTAAGCGTTTTTTTAAATCTTCTTTTAAAATTTCTTGATTTTCTCCAATATTTTCCATAGGCAAAGGAAATCCGGTAACATAAATATTTTCTTTTTTTACTCCATAAAGGATTAATCTTTCTTTAACTCTTTGATTTGGCGCTAAATAAATAGTTTTGCTTTTTTTAGGATCAATCGGAGCCCAGGCCCGAGAAATGTCGGCATCACAAATAATACAATAAACCGGACCTTTGTAATTATAGTATTCGGCAAAATAAACCGCTGAAAAAAAAGTGGTAACCAAAGGCAAGGGGTTTTTATTTAATTCATCAATTAAATTTTTACCCATTCCCTTTTTAATTTTTTTCATAAACATTAATTGTTGCTGGCTGTTTTTAGACAAGTCTCTTTTAGGATAAAAAGATTCAATTTTTTGAAAATAATCCATAACCGAAAAAACAAAATTGCCTATTACCGGTATTTTTTTAAACTTTGAAACCGATTCATAACCGATTCTATCTCGATACCACATTTTTTTTTCTTCTTCACTGGCTCCTTTGTAATTATTGGCAGTAATAATTCCACCTTTGGCTAAATTTAAAAAAGGATAAGCGGCTCTTTGATGACCATATCCCATATCAACTGAAACTAAATAAAATTCTTTGTCTTCCATATTATATTGTTTTTTATTGTAAAAAATTAACAGAAGATTAACAGTTTTTCCCCTTATTTTTATTAGCTAATATTAGCCAATAATTATAACACAAAAATGGAGTTGTCCACAAAAATATGGACAAAAAATAAACAAAAATTTTAAAGAGAAAAAACTGTGGACCTAACGGGACTCGAACCCACGACCTCTTGCATGCCATGCAAGCGCTCTAACCAACTGAGCTACAGGCCCTATTTAATTATTTTGTAATTTAATATTATTTTTCTAAAATAATTTTTACAATATAAAGAATAGTATTCCAACAAACAGCAAAAGAAACTAAAAAACCAATAATAAAACCAACTACTAATGATAAAAATTCACTGCTAATTTTAATATCTCTTTTAGACATAAAAAATAAAATTAATTTTAAAAATTTGTATTAATATAAACAATTATATAATATTTTTTAAAAAAATACAAATTAATTTAGTGTTCCCACCACGAATCGAACGTGGATTTAGAACTTAGGAGATTCTTGTTTTATCCATTAAACTATGGGAACAAATTACTTACTTATTTTTATACTTCAAATATAATTTATATTTAAAAAAAACACAACCGGGCAATTCTTTGACAAAAGTTAAATATTTTCGTAAAATTATAGTAATGAATAAACTAATTAGCTAGAATTGGTTTATGAGTTTATTTTTTAAAAATTAAAACAAAAATATGTTTAAAAAAGAAGATTTATTAAACAATGTTAACGACGCCGAAACAATAATAGGGGAATCTGTTCAAGTTAAAGGTCATTTTGAAAGCAACGGCAATATTATTATTAATGGATCTTTGGAAGGAGATATAAAAACCAAAGGGGCTATTTTAGTAGGAGAAAAATCAAAAATAAACGCCAATATTGAAGCTGAAGAAATGGTAATAAAAGGGGAAATTAACGGAAATTTAAAAATAAACGGTTATTTATCAATAAAAGAATTAGCAAAGATAATAGGGGATATTGAGTGTGTCCAAATTTCAATCGAAAAAGGAGCAGAAATTAATGGACAAGTAACCATAACTAATAAAAAAGCAAAAAATAACTTAAAAAAAGAATCTTCAAAAGAAGATACTGTAGAAACCGAAGAAAACTAAATAAAACCGAATAAATAAATAATTATGAATATTTTTTTATATGATGATTATTTAGATAAATATAA
>CAYMZF010000027.1:0-6609 GCA_964394905.1 uncultured Gammaproteobacteria bacterium | reverse complement strand
CAGCCGTTTTTTTATTTGTTTTTTTCTAATGTTTTTGTTATTATACTTATATAATTTATGGAATTTAAATGGAAAATAATCGGTAATCAAAAAGCCGTTGAATATTTAGATAAAAGTTTAAGCAATGGTCAAATTGCTAATTTTTATATTTTTTCCGGACCGACCGGTTTAGGTAAATTCTCTTTAGCTAAAAATTTTATTACCAATATTTTTATTAAAGATTTACCGGGTTTAAAGATTAATGAAAATTTTTTAGAAACTAACAGTGATTTTTGGGTGATAGAAAGGGAAGATGATAAAAAAAATATTTCTATTGATCAAATTAGAGATTTTATCGCTCACTTTCATTCCGGTTCTTTTATGAATTCTTATCGAGCCGCGATTATAAAAGAAGCGGAGTATTTAAACGATAATTCTGCTAATGCTTTACTTAAAGTATTAGAAGAAGCTAATAATAAAACAATAATAATTTTAACCGTTAATGATGTGGAATCTTTACCAAAAACCATCGCTTCACGGGGACAAGTGATAAATCTTTTTCCGGTTAAAGATGATTTGATTTATCAAAATTTAGTTGATAATTTTTCCGTTAGTCCTAATTTAGCTCGCTCTTTGGCTCGATTATCCGACGGTCGGCCGTCAGTGGCTTTACAATTTTTAGATAATGAAAATTTATACCAAGATTATCAATCGGTCGTTAATTCTTTTTTAGATTTTTTACCGGCTATTTTCTCGGAACGTTTAAAAATTATTGATGAAATTATTAAAAAAAATGATATTTTGAATAATTTTTCTATCTTACAAATTTGGCAATCAGTTATCAGGGATTTGATATTTTTAAACTATAATCAATGTGATTATATAAAAAACGATTTTGCGTTAGACAGATTAAAGACTCTTAAAACCGAAGAATTAACTTCTGAAGTTTTAGGCCAAAAATCTTTAATAATAACTACGGCGGAAGACTATTTAAAATCAAATATTAATTTACGTTCGGTCTTGGAATACATTGCGGTAAATGTATAAATATTATATAATAATAGACAGATTTTAGTAATTTTTTAAAATATAATTAAAATTAAAAATTAATAAAAAAATATGAAAAAAGTTAAACTTTTAGTTATTTTATCGGGACTTTTTTTATTGACTGCTTGTTCTTTTTCCAC
Organism: uncultured Gammaproteobacteria bacterium; assembly: GCA_964394905.1. Classification (GTDB taxonomy): domain Bacteria; phylum Patescibacteriota; class Patescibacteriia; order Patescibacteriales; family UBA12465. The sequence goes on along the minus strand of CAYMZF010000027.1, from coordinate 5,443 downwards.
TAAATCAAGCGGTACTAGTCAAGATAATGGTGGAGTTTTTGTCAGTTCCAATAAAGGCGATACTTGGCGTCAAATGCCATATATGCCGACAATTTCCGGTACTCCAGGTAATATTTCCGGAATTGATATTAATAAAATGGTAATGGATCCCGGTGACAGTGGAGCGGTTTATTTGGCTATGGTGGACGGTGGTCTTTATTATACCTATAATGTGGCTAACGGTTGGAATAAAGTTTCAGCTTTATCAAGTGATATTACCGTTAATGATGTTGCTGTAGGTAGTCAAAATAAATGTACTATATTTTCCGCTATGAGCAATAAATTATATAAAAGTGTTGATTGCGGTCGTAGTTTTACTCAAGCCTATTTTGATAACAATACCGGGGTAACGGTTTTATCGGTAGCCATTGATCATTATGATAATAATATTGTTTATTTAGGAACTTCTCGCGGTGATGTTTTACGCAGTTTAGACGGTGGTGTCTCTTGGAAAGCTATTCAAAGATTAAATGATGGTATCAAAAAAATTCTGGTTAATCCTAATGATAGTCGATCGGTTTTTATAGCTACCACCAAATCAGGCGTCTACAAATTTAATTCTTCCGGTGGAGCTAGCTTAGAAGAATTAGAAAAATATAGTAATCAATTTGATAATACTAATTGGACTAATTATAATGATTCTTTAAAAGAATTTAATTTAGGAGTTAATTTTAAAAATTTAGTTTATTCTACGGCTGATAATTCTTTGTTGGTAGCGACCGATAAAGTTATTTTACGTTCTTATGATGAAGGAGAAAGTTGGACCAAATTATCTTTACTTACTCCGGAAAGTGATTCTACTATCAATGATATTGCCGTTAATCCTAAAGACGGACAAGAATTATACTATATCACCAATACTTCTTTTTATCGTTCATCCGACGGTGGCAGTACTTGGACGGTAAAAAGTTTACCGACTTCTCGAGTCGGAAGTTCAATTATCGTTGATTTCAGTAATCCTAATATTGTTTATTTGGGTATTAAAAAAATTGAAAAATAATTAATAATAATTTAAAAAATATGAATATTTATATTCAAAACAAAAAAGACGATTTTTTCAAGATAAATGATTTTTTCAAGAAGGATATTGCCAATGTAAAAGTAGGTCGAGCTAATCCGGCTATTTTGGACGGAATTTTAGTAGAGGCTTACGGAGTAAAAAACCCTATTAACGCCGTAGCCAATATTTCGGTTAGTGATGCTCGTTGTATTGTTTTAGCTCCTTGGGATAAAAATGTCACTAAAAGCATTGAAAAAGCCATTATTGAATCTAATTTAGGTGTAGGAGTGATGAATGAGGGGGATAAAATTAGAATAACTATTCCTCAAATGACTCAAGAAAATCGTTTAGAATCAGTTAAAAAGCTTAATGAGAAATTAGAGAAAGCCAAAATTTCCGCTCGACAATTACGAGATGAAATAAAAACGGCGATTGAAGAAGCTTTTTCTAAAAAGGAAGTAGGGGAAGATGATAAGTTTCGTTTTATAAAAGAATTAGATGAAGAAATCGGAAAATTAAACGATGAATTAAAAGCGATTCGGGATAAGAAAGAAATAGAGATAATGGAAATTTAAAATTTAAAATTATTTTATGTTAATAACAATTATTGTTTTTGTATTAGTTTTGTCAGTTTTAGTTTTTGTTCATGAATTTGGTCATTATTTCTCCGCTCGTCGTTTGGGTGTTAAGTCGGAAGAATTCGGTTTTGGTTTTCCTCCTAGAATTTTTGGTGTTTACAAAAATAAAGAAGGGAAATGGAAAAAAGTTTGGGGAAATAAAAAAGTGGAAGATAATTCCGACACTATTTATTCCATTAATTGGATTTTAGTCGGTGGTTTTGTCAAAATTAAAGGTCAAGACGGTGAAGATAAAGACATGACCGATAGTTTTTCATCTAAAAAAATATGGAAACGAGCCGTTATTTTAGCTTCGGGTGTTTTTATGAATATCGTTTTAGCCTTGGTAATAATTTCAGCCGGGCTGATGATCGGTTTTCCGCAATCAGTTGATTTAAATAATTTACCGGCTGGAGCCAGAGTTAAAAACAGTCAAGTTCAAATTGCTCAAGTGATAGCTGATTCACCGGCGTTAGAAGCCGGACTTCAAACTTCCGATATTATTAAAAGTATTGACGGTCAAGAAGTAAAATCAAGCGATGATGTTATAAATTTTATCGAAGCTGATACGGATAATAATATTTCCTTGACGGTTAGTAGGGCTGATGAAGTTAAAGAATTTAATATTGTTCCTAAAGTTCAAGACGGTAGCGATAAAAAAATTATTGGTATCGCTTTTTCCGATACAGCCACTATTCAATATCCTTGGTATAGAGCTTTATGGGAAGGAGCCAAAATGACCGGTCAATTATTATGGGCGATAGTTTATGCTTTTTATGATTTGATTAGAAATTTAATTGTCGGACAAGGAGCGTCCGTTGAAGTGGCCGGACCGATTGGCATTGCTGATTTAACCGGACAAATGGTTAGAATGGGTTTTGTTTATTTGCTTCAATTTACGGCATTATTGTCTTTAAATTTAGCTATTATTAACATTCTACCTTTTCCGGCTTTAGATGGCGGTCGATTATTGTTTTTACTAATTGAAAAAATAAAAGGAAAACCGGTTAAGCAAGAAATTGAAGCGGTTTTTCATAATATCGGATTTATGTTACTTATGGCTTTAGTTGTTTGGGTAACCTTTAAAGATATTTTAAATATCTTCGGTTAAAAAATTAATTTGATTTTTATTATAATTAAAATACAAAATTATGAAAACAAGAATTAAAACAACAAAAATTGAGTTAACCGATAAAGTGAAAGATTATTTGGATAAAAAGATAAAAATGATTGAAAAATATTTAGGTGATATTAAAATTACTAATTGCGATATTGATTTAGAACATTCGGTCACCACCCAAAATAACGGTAAGGTTTATAGAGCGGAAGTTAATTTATTTGTTCCGGGAGAAATATTAAGAGTGGAAAAAACTGAAAAAACTATCAATAAAGCTATTGATAAAGTTAAAGATCACTTAATTATAATGATTAAAAAATATAAAGAAAAGAAAATAGATAAAAAAAGAGGAAAATAAAATTAAAATAAAAATATATGGGATTTTGGGATAAAATTTTAGGTGATCCGAATTTGAAGATTATAAAATCAATTCAACCAATAATTGATAAAATAAATTCTTTAGAAGAAGATTTCAAGAAAAAAAGTGATAATGAATTAAAAGAAGTTACACTAGATTTAAAAAAACGTTTAGGTAGTTTACCCGGTTTTGAAAAAGATTATACTTACGAAGAACAACAAAATTTATTAAATGAAATTTTACCGGAAGCTTTTGCTAATATTAGAGAAGCTTCACGACGAATTTTAGGTTTAAGGCATTATGATGTTCAAATGATTGGTGGTATTATTTTGCATCGCGGACAAATTGCCGAAATGAAAACCGGTGAAGGTAAAACTTTGGTGGCGACTTTACCGTTATACCTGAATGCTTTGCTTGGTAAAGGATCTCATTTAGTTACTGTTAATGATTATTTGTCACGAGTTGGTGCCGGTTGGATGGCTCCGGTCTATAACGCTTTAGGTTTAACTGTCGGGGTTATAGTCCACGATACCGCTTTAGTTTATGATCCGGAAGTTAATAATGAAAATGAATTCGATCCTCGTTTAAAACCGTTTAGGGTAGTAAGCCGAAAAGAAGCCTATGATTGCGATGTTACTTATGGAACTAATAATGAATTTGGTTTTGATTATCTACGGGATAATATGGTATCTAGTTTAGAAAAAATGGTTCAACGTGATTTCTATTATGCTATTGTGGATGAAGTTGACTCTATCTTAATTGATGAAGCTCGAACTCCGTTGATTATCAGCGCTCCAGCTGAAGAATCAAGCGATCGTTATGCTCGATTTGCTCAATTAGTCCGACAATTACAAGAAAATGAAGATTATAATATTGATGAAAAAATGCATGCCGCCACTTTAACCGAAGCCGGAATTGCTAAAATGGAAAAATTATTAGGCGTGGAAAATATTTATGTGGCCGGCGGAGTTAAAGATGTTCATAATATTGAACAGGCTCTGAAAGCTCATGTCCTTTTTAAACGAGATAAAGATTATGTTATAAAGGACGGTGAAATAATTATTGTTGATGAATTTACCGGTCGTTTGATGCCCGGTCGTCGTTATAGCGAAGGATTACATCAAGCGATTGAAGCTAAAGAAGGTGTCGCGGTTCAAAGGGAATCACAAACTTTAGCTACGGTTACTTTTCAAAATTATTTTAGAATGTATCCGAAATTAGCCGGTATGACCGGTACGGCGGTAACGGAAGCGGAAGAATTTTTTAAGATCTATAAATTAGAAACTGTGGTTATACCAACTAATAAACCGAACGTTAGAAAAGATTCTAATGATTTAATTTATCAAACCAGAGAAGGAAAATTTAAAGCGGTAATTGAAGAGGTTAAACGTCGTCATACTTTAGGTCAACCTATTCTTATCGGTACGGTCTCAATTGAAGATAATGAATTATTGGGAGATATGATGGAACGAGAAGGACTTCATCCAAATATTTTAAACGCTAAAAATCATTTTCGTGAAGCGGAAATTATTGCTCAAGCCGGTAGATTAGGCGGTATTACCGTAGCTACTAATATGGCCGGTCGTGGAGTTGATATTATTTTAGGGGGTAATCCGCCGGAAAAAGATGAACAAGAGAAGGTTAAGGAATTAGGAGGCTTACACGTTATCGGTACCGAAAGACATGAATCACGTCGTATTGACAATCAACTTCGTGGTCGAGCCGGACGTCAAGGGGATCCTGGTTCCAGTCAATTCTATATTTCGGCCGAAGATGATTTAATGCGAATTTTTGGCGGTGATCGTTTAAAGACTATGATGCAAACGGTTAAATTACCCGAAGATATGCCGATTCAGAATAAGATGGTGTCAAATTCAATTGAATCCGCTCAAAAAAGAGTGGAAGGCAATAACTTTGATCTTCGAAAAAATGTGGTTGAATATGATGATGTTATCAATAAACATCGAGAAGCTATTTACAAAAAACGTCGGGAAGTTTTAGATGTGTATAACAAACAAAAAAAAGGAGAAGAAATGGATCGAAAATTATCCGATATTATTTTAGAAATGGTAGAAGCGGAAATTATTCAAACGGTTAGCTTTCATACTGCCGGGGAAAATATGGCCGATTGGAATATAAAAGAAATTAATGAAGTCACCAAAACTATTTTTAATTTAGAGACTAAAGAACAAGATGACATTTTAGCTTTTAGTAATAAAGAAGGTGATAGAGAAGAAATTAGAAATGAATTAAAAACTTATTTAATTTCTTTGGCTCATGATAAGTATGATAAAATGCGTGAAGGTTTTTCT
>CAYMZF010000026.1:0-8061 GCA_964394905.1 uncultured Gammaproteobacteria bacterium | reverse complement strand
GAACAAGAACGAATAGAACAAGAACGAATAGCCACTAATTTTTTATCTCAAGGCAGAGCAACTGAAGCCATTGAGGCGGTTAATGGTCTCGATAATCCTGACAAACCGTCTAATTTTAGAGAAAATCTTTATTTCTCTGATGAGTTAAATAGCTTTACGGAAATAAAGAACTTACTTGATTATCAGGATTATCCAGATAATCATGAGATAAAAAGACATCGGTTATCCGACGTGCAAAACGGACTGTCAGTTGGACCTGGCGGGTACGTTTGTTAATAATATAAAAAATCGCCACCAACCGGCGATTTTTTCTTTTTTTAAAATTATGTTATAATTTCACTGTCTTTATAATTAAATAATATAATTAATTTAAAAAATATGGCAAAAAATTTAAACATTGCTATTAATGGTTTTGGTCGTATTGGCCGAGCTGTTTTTAAAATTATTTTAGAAAAATATCCTACCTATAATGTTGTGGCGATTAATGATTTAACTGACACTAAAACTTTGGCTAATCTTTTAAAATATGATACGGCTTATGGAGTTTATGATAAAAAAGTTTTAAGTGATACAAAAAATATAATTGTTAACGGTAAAAAAATTCTGTTATTATCAGAAAAAGATCCGAGTTTATTACCTTGGGCCAAAATGAAAGTTGATGTCGTTTTAGAATGTACCGGTCGTTTTACCAATAAAGAAGGATTATTGATGCATATTAAAGCCGGGGCTAAAAAGGTTATTTTATCGGCTCCCGCTAAAGGTGATGGCGGAGTAAAAACTATTGTTTTAGGAGTTAATGAAGAAAAAATAACTAAGGGTGATCAAATTTTATCTTGCGCTTCTTGTACTACTAATTGTTTGGCTCCGGTAACCGATGTGATGCGAAAAAAATTTGGTATCAAAAAAGCTTTAATGACTACGGTTCATGCTTATACCGCCGATCAAAATTTAGTTGATGGTCCGCATAAAGATTTACGTCGAGGTCGTTCGGCGGCTTCAAATATTGTTCCGACTAGTACCGGTGCGGCTATTGCCATTAATCAAACTATCTCATCATTAAAAGGTACTTTTGACGGTTTAGCGGTTAGAGTTCCGGTTATTGTCGGTTCATTGTGTGATGTCACTTTTTTATTAAAAAGAAAAACTACCGTAGAGGAAATAAACAAAAATTTTGAAAAAGTTTCTAAAATGCCTAAGTATAAAGATATTATTGAAGCTTCTTACGAACCATTGGTATCGTCTGATATTATAAAAAACAATCATAGCACTATTGTTGATTTATCTCTTACTAAAGTTATCGGCGGTGATTTAGTTAAAGTTATAGCTTGGTATGATAACGAATGGGGTTATTCTTGTCGTTTGGCTGATTTAATAAAACATTTAATTTTCTAATATGAATATAATAGATAAAATAAAACAAGCCGGTTTGATAGGTCGAGGCGGAGCCGGTTTTCCGACTCATTTAAAATGGCAAGCCGTTAAAGACGCCCATAGTAAAATCAAATATTTGGTTATAAACGGAGCCGAAGGGGAACCGGGTGTTTATAAAGATAAATATATTTTAGTTAATCATTTAGATGAATTGGCTCAAGGAGTAAAATTAGCGGCTGATTGTATTTCGATAACTAAAATATATTTTTATTTAAATCCTAAATATTTTGATGAGTATAAAAAAAATATTACTAGTAGTTTTAATAAAGTTGGTTTAAAAGGTAAATTTGAATTATTTAAAAAACCTTCTAAAGCCGGTTATATCGGCGGGGAAGAATCAACTATTTTAAATATTATTGAAGGAGAAATATTAGAACCACGTCTTAAACCGCCTTTTCCGACGGAATGCGGTCTTTGGGGTCAACCGACTCTTATAAACAACATTGAAACTTTATACAATGTTAGTTTGGTAAATAAAGGCAAGTATAAAAATAATCGTTTCTATTCCGTTAATGTTAATTTTAAAAATAAAGGAGTTTATGAATTATCAAGCGAATTAACTATCGCCGAAGTTTTAAAAAAAACGGGTAATTATCCTGAGTATAAATTTTTTGTTCAAGTCGGTGGAGATGCTGCCGGTGAAGTTTTAAACGATAAACAATTAGATCAAAAAGTCAGCGGGGCGGGATCAATAACTATTTTTGATTTTAAGAAACATAATCCCGAAAAATTAGTAAAATTTTGGTTTGATTTTTTTGCCGATAATTCTTGCGGTCAATGTACTCCGTGTCGCGAAGGAACTTATCGTTTAAGAGAAATGTTCAATGAAACCAAAAGTGTCGCCAAATTATTAAATAATAATAAGTTATCGGAGATAATAGAAAATTTAAACTTAACTCCATTTTGTGCTTTAGGTTCTTCAGTTCCGATGGCGATATCAAGTTATCTAAAAAATGTCTATAACCCCAATAAATAATTATATGAATAAAAAAATAAATATAAAAATAAACGGAAAAAAATATTTAGTTGAAACCGGTCAAACTATTTTAAATGTAGCTCGTGCCAATAATATTTTTATTCCCAGTTTATGTTATCATCCGGATTTACACGTCAAAGCTAATTGTCGGGTTTGTGTAGTGGAAATAAAGGGTCAACGTCGGTTATCAACCGCTTGTTCTACTCAAGTAGCACCGGGAATGGAAATTTTTACCGATTCGGCTAAAGTTAAAACGGCTCGTGACACTAACTTAGAATTAATCTTCGCCAGTCACAGAGAAAAATGTTCTGATTGTACTTTGCAATATGAATGTTCTTTATTAAGTTTAGCCAAACGTTACAAAATTAAGGCTAATAATTTTAAGGATAGAAAAAATAATTATTTAACCTATAAATTTGATAAATCGGTTGAAATTGATGGTAGTCAATGTATTGATTGTCAAAATTGTGTTGATGTTTGTAAAAATGTACAAAAGATCGGCTATTTAGAAGTGCAAGGTAAGGGGAGTGATAGAAAAATTATACCAACTAATAATAAAAAAATTGATTGTATTTATTGTGGTCAATGCACCTCTCATTGTCCCGTGGCTTCAGCTCAAGAACAATCTCAAAGTTTGGAAGTGGAAAATATTTTACGCGATAAAAAAGATAAAACCGTAATAGCTATTTTTGCTCCGTCAACTCGAATGACCATCGGAGAAGATTTTGCTTTACCTTATGGTCAAGATAATAGTCCTAAAATGATTGGAGCTTTAAAAAAATTAGGCTTTGATCAAGTAATGGATGTTAATTTTTCGGCTGATACTACCACTTTAGTTGAAGCGACGGAACTTTTAGAAAGATTATCTTCGCCTCGGGGAGTTTTGCCTCTTTTAACTTCTTGTTGTCCGGCTTGGGTAAAATATTTGGAATTTTATCGTCCGGATTTAATTCCTAATCTAACTACTTCTCGTTCACCACATATTCAATTGGGTGGAATAATAAAAACCTATTGGGCTAAAGAAAAAAAGATTAAGCCGGAAAATATTGTCGTGGTTTCAATTATGCCTTGTACCGCTAAAAAATTTGAAATAACTAGGTCGGAATTAAAAATAGGAAAAAATTATCCAGTTGATTACGTTCTAACGGTTAGAGAATTAGTTTATTTAATTAAAAAAAATAAAATTGATTTTAAAAAAGTGGCGGTTGAAAAATCCGATAATTTGATAAACGATGGCAGTAGTGCTGGTTTAATTTTTGGCGCCAGTGGTGGAGTGATGGAATCAGCTTTAAGAACAGCCAGTTATGTTTTAAATAGTTCGGCTAAAAACAAACTTCGTACTTCGCGTTTAGAATTTAAAGAAGTTCGCGGTCAAGCGGGAGTTAAAGAAGCTCAGGTTACTTTGTCGGGTAAAAAACTTCGCGTGGCCGTAGTTAACGGTATTGGTAATGTTAAACCGGTTTTAAAAAATATAAAAAAATATGATTATATTGAAGTAATGTCTTGCCCGGGAGCTTGTCTTGGCGGTGGTGGTCAGCCGATTCCGGTTTCACGCGAAATTGTGTCCAAAAGAACGGCTGGTATATATCAAGTTGATAAAACCAGCAAATTAAGAACGGCTCATGATAATCCTTCGGCCGTAAAAATAATTGAATGGTTAAAGGATAAAAAGTTAGATCACGAAGTACTTCATACTCACTACAGTAAAAAAACTAGAAAATAAAAAAAAACAACATGATAGAATTAGTTTTTAAAACTATAAAAGAAATTGAGGCTCGGGGTTTTGAAGCCTATTTGGTAGGTGGCTCGGTGCGTGATTTTTTAATGGGCAAAGAGGCCCATGACTTTGATATTACCACTAATGCTTTGCCGGAAGAAATCTTAAATATTTTTTCTGAAGCCAAATATGAAAATAATTTTGGTACGGTTATTTTACCTATAAAAAATGAAAACAAAGAAATTTTAACTGTATTGGAAGTAACTACTTATCGCAGTGAAACCGGTTATAGAGATCATCGTCGTCCCGATGAAGTTATTTTTGAAACTGATTTAGATAAAGATTTAGCTCGACGAGATTTTACCGTTAATGCTATGGCTTTAAGACCTATCGGATTAGGTGCCGGAAAATATGGGGCTAAAAAAATAAATATTGATAAAAATAATTCGGTGGATTTTGGTTCTAATGAATTAGAATTAGTTGATTTGTTCGGCGGATTAAAAGATATTAAATTAAAAATTATCAGAGCGGTCGGAGAACCGGTTGATAGATTTAAAGAAGATGCTTTAAGAATGATTCGAGCTATCCGTTTTTCGGCTCAATTAGGTTTTGAATTAGAACCAAAAACCGAGCGAGCGATTATTAAAATGGCCGGCAGTTTAAAATTCATCGCCAAGGAAAGAATAAAAGATGAATTAATAAAAATATTTAGTTCTGATAATCCCTCTCTTGGTATTGAAATGTTAAACAAAACGAAGTTATTACAATATATAATCCCGGAATTATTATATGGCGAAGATTTAAAACAGAATCATCATCATATTTATACGGTTTATAAACACAATCTTTTATCTTTAAAATATTGTCCCAGTTCTAAATGGCAAGTACGGTTGGCAGCTTTAATGCACGATATCGGTAAACCGCAATCAATGAAAATTATCAACGGTCAAACTACTTTTTATAATCATGAATATATTGGATCAAAAATAACCGGAAAAGTTATGACTCGGTTAAAATTTTCCAATCAAGATATTGATATGGTGGTAAATTTAGTCAAAAATCATATGTTTTATTATAATGTGGGAGAAGTTACGGCCGCTTCGGTTCGTCGCTTAATTGCCAAAACCGGTCAAGAAAATTTAAAAGATTTAATTGATTTAAGAGTAGCTGATCGTTTAGGTTCCGGTACTCCTAAAGCCATGCCTTATAAGTTGCGCCATTTGGAATATATGATGGAAAAGGTGCAAAACGATCCTATTTCGGCTAAAATGCTTAAGGTTGACGGTTGTGATTTAATGAGTTATCTTAAGATAGAAGCTGGGCCTAAAATTGGAGCTATTTTGGATGTTTTATTGGCTGAGGTTTTAGAAGATCCGGTTTTAAATGATAAGAAAGCGTTGTTAACACGAGCGACGGAATTAAATGACATGAATTTACAAAATTTGCGTTCTAAGGCCAAAGAATTGATCGGGGAAAAGATAGAAGCGGATGATTTAGATATTAAGAAAAAATTTAAAGTTTGATAAAAATATGAATAATAATTTAGCCTTTATTGATGGACAAAATTTATATATGGGAACAAATTCCGAGAATCCTTCTTGGGAAGTTAATTTGTTAAAATTTAGAGTTTATTTAAAAGACAAATATAAAGTATCGAAAGCTTATTATTTTTAGGTTATATGTCGAATGAAAGAGATGAATTATATGATAAAATACAGAGTGCTGGTTTTGTTTTAAAATTTAGAGAGCATAATTCAGCTATGAAAGGAAAGAAAAAAGGCAATGTTGATTCTGATATAATTTTTCAAATTATGAAGATTATGTACAAAAAAGAACCATTTGATAAAATAGTTTTAGTTTCTGGCGATGGCGATTATAAATCATTAGTTGATTTTTTAATAAAAGAAGGTAAGCTATTAAAGATATTATTTCCAAATAGAAAATTTTATTCATCTTTGTATAAAAATATTGGTTCTGAGTTTTATGATTTTTTATCTAATAGTAAGAGTAAAATTGTATAAAAAAAGGCTCCTTAGGTACGAAACCGTCCGGATCCCTTTTTGTCTTGATACTAAGATTATAAATTATTTTAAAAAATTTGTCAATTAAAAAATATAAATAACAATAATTCAATTTTTAAATATATGAAAAAAATATTATATCTCAGTTTATTATTATTTTTTGCCGTAAGCTTATCAGCTTGTTCAAATAAAAAAATATCATTTAGTTCTGATAGTAGTTTAAATTATAATACTACATCAGAAGAAAATATTAATAATAATTTAGACAACAATATGATTAAAGAACAAAATTTAGATCAAAGTATTTTAAAAAAATATTCTCAAGCTGAATTTGAAACCACTATGGGAAATTTTACCGTTGAGTTTTATAACGATCAAATGCCGATAACTGTTTCTAATTTTCTTAATTTAGCCAATAGCGGTTATTATAATGGCATTAAATTTCATCGTATAATGAATAATTTTATAATCCAGGCCGGTGATCCTTTAACTAAAGATGACGCTCAAAAAAAATATTGGGGAACCGGTGGTCCCGGTTATTCTATCCCCGACGAATTTGTGGAAGGTTTAAGTAATATAAAAGGAACAATGGCTATGGCTAATTCCGGATCCAATACCGGCGGTTCCCAGTTTTTTATAAACTTAGAGGATAATACTTATCTTGATTTTGACAAACAGCCTTTTACCAGTCAACATCCGGTTTTCGGTCAAGTGATTGATGGTTTAGATATAGTTGAAAAAATTTCTCAAGTTGAAGTTGATGATAATAATTGTCCTTTAAAAGATGTAGTTATAAATAAAATAAATTTAAAATAATATGTTAGTTTATTTAGATAATGCCGCTACCACTAAAATTGATAAAAGAGTTTTGCAAAAAATGATGCCGTATTATCAAAAAAATTATGGCAATGCTTCTTCTATTCATTTTATGGGACAGGCTAATGATTTAAAAATAACCGCTTGTAAAAAAGAAATCGCTAAAATTATTAATGGCGATAATAACAATATTGTTTTTACTTCCAGTGCCACGGAATCCAATAATATGATTATTAAAGGAGTGATGCGGGCTAATCGCGATAAGGGAAATCATTTTTTAATTTCAGCCATTGAGCACCCTTGCGTTTTGTCGTCGGCTCGGGAATTATTAAATGAGGGATTTGTTTTTGATTATATTCCGGTTGATAATCGCGGTATTGTTAATTTGAGAGAATTAAAAAAGAAAATTAAACCGGAAACCGTTTTAATTTCTGTTATGGCGGTTAATAATGAAATTGGTACTATTCAGCCACTTCAAGAAATCGGTAAACTAGCTAAAGAAAAAGGAATATATTTTCATACCGATGCCGTTCAAGCCGTGCCATATTTAAAAATTGATATAAAAAAATGGCAAGTGGATTTCTTATCTCTTTCGGCTCATAAATTTTACGGACCGCAGGGTATGGGTTTAGCCTATATTAATAAAGATATAAAAATAAATCCATTAATTGTCGGCGGGGGACAAGAAGACGGTTATCGTAGCGGTACTTACAATATGGCCGGAATTGTGGGACTGACTGAAGCTTTAAAATTAGCCTATAAAGAAAGATCTGTTTATTTAAAGAAAGTAAAATCTTTGCGTGATTATTTTTGGAAAGCAATACAAAAAGAAATAAAAAATATTAGTTTAAATGGTGATTTAAAAAACAGAACACCGAATAATTTAAATATAATGTTTAAAGGAATAGAAGGAGAGTCCATTTTAATAGATTTGTCTATGGCTGGAATTTGTGTTTCTACCGGTTCGGCTTGTTCAGCTCAAAATTTAAAAGTTTCTTCGGTTATAACGGCTATGGGGATTGATCCTAAATATATGAATAGTAACGTTAGATTTACTTTTGGAAGATATAATACTAAAAAAGAAGTTGATTATGTGATTT
>CAYMZF010000025.1:0-9342 GCA_964394905.1 uncultured Gammaproteobacteria bacterium | reverse complement strand
TTTCCCCCTTAACAACTTAGCAGGTTGCTGCTTTCAGCCACTCAGCCACCTCTCCTTAAAAAAATAATTGTTTTAACTAAAAAAATATGCTACAATATAGATATCTTATAAAATATAATAAATAATGTCAACAAAAATATGGCTTTTCAAGAATCATCTTCATATACTGGAGCTCCTAAAGAAATATCTTGGGAAATAGATGAAACCAAAAAATATCCACGTGATAAAAAATGGTATATTATCGCCGGAATAATTGCTGTCGGTTTAATCGTTTATGCTTTATTTACTAAAAATTATTTCTTTGCTCTAATTATCATATTAGCCAGTGGCCTTATTATCTATTTTGACAACGAACCGGTTAAAAGAATTCTATTTACCATAAAATACAACGGGTTTCAAGTAGCTAACACTTTTTTTGATTTTCAATCCGTTAGAAACTTTTACATCATTTACAAACCCAATGAAGACGTAAAAAAATTGTTTGTTGAATTTAAAAATCCAATTAAACACCGCCTATCAATTGAACTAGAAAATCAAGATCCGATAGAAATCAGAAATTACCTATTACAATATTTAGATGAAGATTTAGAAAAAGAAAATGAACCGATTTCCGAAGGCTTGGCTAAAATATTTCGTCTCTAAATTAAAACTATAATAAAAAAAATATTGACACTATTTTTTTTATTTTCTACAATAATTACAGGTCCCCGTAGTTCAACGGATAGAACGCAAGATTGCGGATCTTGTAATTTAGGTTCGATTCCTAACGAGGACACAATTTTATGAATACTCCACTTGTCAATTCCCTGACTCAACTTAATAAAATTGGGGCTAAGACAGTAATCACTTTAAACAAACTTGATCTTAAAACCATTTTGGATCTTGTTTTTTATTTCCCTAATCGCTATGAAAAATATGAAATCAATTCCGACTTTAATTCCATAAAAATAAATCAACCCATAGTCGTCACCGGAAAAATAGAGCTCATAAACAACAAAAGAAGTTTTAAAAAAAGAATGAATATAACCGAAGCTTTAATTACAAACGATAGCGGTTCACTTCAAATAATTTGGTTTAATCAACCTTTCATAACCAAAACTTTAAAAATCGGCGACGAAGTTTCTTTGGCCGGAAAAGTCATGATAAGCAACGGTCGCCAAATGATGGTTTCTCCAACCTACGAAAAAATTTTTAATAACAAAAAAATTATTCACACCGCAAATATCGTCCCTATTTACGGATTAACCGACGGTTTGACCCAAAAACAAATGAGATATTTTATCTCGGAGGCTTTGGAAAAAATATCAAACCTTCCGGAATATTTACCGAAAGAAACTATAAAAAAATATAATCTGCTTGACATCAAATCAGCCTTACAAAAAATTCATTTTCCAAAAAATGAAAAAGATTTAAACCAAGCCGTTTATCGTTTTAAATTTTCCGAATTATTTATCTTCCGTTTAAAATCATATTTTGTTAAGCATGAACTTGATAAAAAAATTGCCGTTTCTCTGCCTATAAAACTAAGCTCCATAAAAAAGTTCATAAATTCATTACCGTTTAAATTAACCGATGATCAAAAAAAAGCCACTTGGACTATTTTGCGCGACAGTGAAAAAAAAGTTCCGATGTCCAGATTACTTCAAGGTGATGTCGGTAGCGGAAAAACAATTGTCGCCATAATTGCTATGTTTAATTGCGCTAAAAACAAAAAACAAAGCGCCATTATGGCTCCGACCGAAATATTAGCCAAGCAACATTACGACACTTTCCGGCAATTTTTAAAAAATTATGATTTTAAAATAGCTCTGCTTACATCCAAAAATCAGATAACCAATTTTCCTTTAACCAAAAACAAAAAAAATCAAACGGAGGAAATAACCAAAAAAGCTGACATTATAATCGGCACTCATTCCCTGATTCAAGACAAAACAAAATTTAGAAGATTAGGTTTAGTTGTAATTGACGAACAACATCGTTTTGGAGTCAATCAAAGACAAGAAATAATAAACAAAAATATTGACGACAACGAAACAAAAACAACTCCTCACTTCTTGTCTATGACCGCCACTCCCATTCCCCGTTCTTTAGCTTTAATGTCATTTTTTGGATTGGATTTTTCTTTAATTTCGGAAAAGCCGAAAAATCGTCCGGAAACAATCACAAAAATAATTACACCCGAACAAAAAAAATCAGCTTATAGTTTTATAATACAAGAAATAAAAAAAGGTCATCAAGCTTTTATCATTTGTCCGACAATAGACATATCGGATAAACTAGGAGTCAAATCCGTTAAAGCCGAATATCAAAAATTAAAAAATTCCGAATTTAAAAATATTGAGATATCCATGTTACACGGAAAAATGACCGGAACGGAAAAAGAAACCATCATGGACAAATTCCGTGAAAACAAAATAAAAATTATGGTAGCCACTTCAGTTCTTGAAGTTGGAATAGATTTCCCCAATGCCACCGTTATACTCATAGAAGGAGCGGAAAGATTCGGTTTGGCTCAGCTCCACCAATTTCGCGGACGAGTCGGTCGAGGAGATTTACCTTCCTATTGTTTTTTAAATTTAAGCGACACCCCCGATGAAAATTCCGTTTTAAATAAAAAAATAAATTATTCTTCCGGCATAGAACGACTTCAAGCTCTGCAAAAATATCAAGATGGTTTATCTTTAGCTAAAATGGATTTAAAATTTCGTGGTAGCGGTGATTTCTATGGCACCGCTCAAAAAGGTCTTATCAATTTTAAATTCGCTTCCCTGTTTGATTATGATATTATTGATCAAGTTGACACGGAAATAAAAAAAATAACCGAATCCGACCCCGATTTAGAAAAACATTCCGATTTAAAAAGAAAGATAGAGAGTGGTTTAAATCAAGCTCATTTGGAATAATTCTTTGTAAAATCAAGCCAAAACAAAAAAACTTTCAAAAATTTCTTAATTATACTATAATATACTCATAAAAATTAAATATTATATATGAAAAAAACAGCCATTTTAGCTTTGACTTTGTTCTTTTTAATACCCTGGGGAGTACGAGCCGCTTCGACTGAGTTTGACCCGTCTTTTTTGATAAGCGACGAAGAATTATTAAACTTTAATTCTATGAGCGTCAGCCAAATCCAAAAATTTTTAGAGAATCATCATAGTTATTTGGCTACCTACAAAACTACCAGTTCTTACGGAGAAACTAAAAGTGCCGCTGAAATAATTTATGATGCCTCGGTTAATAATTATGATTGCGACGGCGTTACTTTAAGCGACGAACCGACTAACGCTGAAAGAAAAGCTAAATGCAAAATTATCGGAACGGTTAATCCTAAATTTCTTTTAGTATTACTGCAAAAAGAACAAAGCTTAATCAGTGATTCTGATCCCAGTGACGGACAATTAAATTGGGCCGCCGGTTATGGTTGTCCGGATAATTATGCTTGTAATCCCTATTACAAAGGTTTTGGTAAACAAGTTAACAGTGCCGCTCTACAATTTCGTTGGTATATGTTGAATCCGACTCGCTATACTTATCAAGCCGGAAAAACCTATACTTTTACCAATAAATACGGTTCAGTTAGTAATGCCGATATTTCCGTAACCATTCAAAATACCGCCACTGCCGCTTTGTATAATTATACTCCTCATGTCTATAACGGAAACTATAATTTTTGGAAACTTTGGAACGAATATTTTGAAACTCAAGGTTATCCCGACGGAACCATTTTAAAAGTCGGCAATGACTATTGGTTAATTCAAAACGGAACTAAAAGAAAATTTGCCAGTACCAGTGTCTTATCATCCCGCTATAATATCGCTAAAGCCATTTCAGTTAGTGCGTCAAGTTTAAACGCTTATGACGAAGGAACTACTATTAAATTTCCTAATTATTCTATCATTATGTCTCCTGACGGTGATCTATATCTATTGGTTAACGACAAAAAAAGATTATTCTCATCCAATACCGTTTTCAAAAATATGGGTTACAATATTGAAGAAATTCAAACCGCTTCCTGGGCTGACGTCAATTCATATATTAACGGCCCTGATTTAACTATTGCTTCAGCTTATCCGACCGGAGCATTACTACAAAACAAAAAAACCGGCGGAGTCTATTTCGTAGAAGAAGAAACCAAAGCGCCGTTAATTGATAAAATATTTTTAACCACTAAATTTAAAGGTAAGATTATTTATCCAATTAACGAAGAACAATTAAACAAATACGAAACAGTTGATCCCGTTAAATTTGATGACGGTGAACTGCTAAAAGCCGACAATTCTCCAGCTGTCTATTTAATTGACGACGGTAAAAAACGAGCTTTTGTCAGCGGTGAAATTTTTGAAGGTCTTGGCTATAATTGGAGCAATGTTATCACCGTACCGGAAAAAATTATTAATCTCTACACTAACGGCGATCCGATTCAAGAACTTATTTAATAAAACAATATGATATCTTTAGCTTTTATCGTTCCCCATTCTCCGATTTTAATTCCAAATATTGGCAAACACAATACCGGAATTTTAAAAAAAACCGGCGAAGCTTTTAATAAAATAAAAAAAGAATTAATTGATAAAAAAATTGATACTCTAATAATTATTTCTCCTCATAAAAAAAATAATTTAGATATCAGCTTAAACAATCATTTTGCTTTAGAAATTAATTTTGAAGAATTCGGCGATTATTTAAGCAAATTAAATTTAAGCGGTGATTTGGAATTGTCTTATCAGATAAAAGAAAAAATGTGGCCCGATTTTGATATTAATATAGAAACTAAGAGCAAACCTGATTATGGCAGTAATATTCCTTTGTATTTATTACTTTCAGAAAATAATCAAAAGATAAAAAACTTTAAAGGTAAAATAATTATCATTAATACTTCCGCCCGACACGATTTCACTTATCACTTTGAAGCCGGTAAAAAAATACAAGAAATATTAAAAACAACAGACAAAAACATCGCGATTATCGCCTCAGGTGAATTATCTCATTGTTTAAGCCATAATGCTCCGGGAGGCTTTTTTCAAAAAGCTATCATGTTTGACGAAAAGACTATTGAAAGTCTAAAAAAAGGCCCGGAAGGAACATCTGACATCCTAAAAACCGACCCTAAATTAGCTTTAGGAGCCAAAGAATGCGGTTTAAGACCGATTTCCCTATTGCTTGGCGTTTTAGACGGTTTAGACTATCAAAGCGAAAATATGTCCTATCAGAAAGAATTAGGTGTAGGTTGCTTAACCATGAAAATGAAACTTAAATAAGACTATTACTATATGGATGATATAAAAAAGATACTACAAAATAAAACCACAAAAAAACCACCGGCCTATGAGTGGCAAGATTTAGCTTTAAATATTATTAAGGAATTGGCTATTCCCGAATTTAAAAGATCGTCAGTTTTTAAAGCCTGTCGAGATAATAGTCAAACTACAATTAGACAAGCTTTAAACGATACTAAAGAGTTGTGCCAAACCGGAAGCAAATGGCAATATTTTTTTAAAATACTTAGTCCCAAAAAAGATGACCAAACTTCAAATATTAAAAAATATAATAAATAAATATGTTAAAAATAATAACTCATCCTAACGACATCTTACGAAAAAAATCCCAAGTAATTGATTTAATTGAATTAAAAAAACCGGAATTTAAAAAATTAATTAAAGAAATGATTGAGACTATGGTTAAAAAAGACGGAGCTGGCTTAGCCGCTCCGCAAATCGGACAAAATATTCGTCTGATAATCGTCGGCGATCAAGAAAAAGCTATCGCCATGATTAATCCCGAAATTACTAAAAAATCTTGGGCTAAAGAAATAGAACCGGAAGGTTGTTTATCGGTTTTAAATAAAAAAGGTGAAATATATTTTTTACCAGTAGCCAGACATAAAAAAATAAACTGTATCTATTTTGACCTTAACGGACAAAAACAAAAAATCGTAGCGGAAAATTTATTGGCTCGAGCCATCCAACACGAAACCGATCACTTAGACGGAATTTTATTCATTGATAAAGCCGAACCTGATAGTAAACCGGAAGTTAAAAAATAAAGAAAAAAGAATGAACCAAAAAATAAAAACAATTTTCATGGGCACACCCGAATTAGCCG
This sequence comes from uncultured Gammaproteobacteria bacterium, assembly GCA_964394905.1. GTDB lineage: Bacteria > Patescibacteriota > Patescibacteriia > Patescibacteriales > UBA12465. The sequence goes on along the minus strand of CAYMZF010000025.1, from coordinate 3,237 downwards.
TAAGCGGTCTTAAAGCTTTGCTTCAAGACGATTCTTTTGATATTGTCGCCGTAGTTAGTCAAGCCGATAAAAATGCGGGACGTAATTTGAAAATTATAAAAACCCCGGTCAAAATAGTAGCCGAAGCCAATAATTTATTAATCTATCAACCGGAAAAAATAAAAGAAATTACTAATCAAATTTTAGAAATGAAACCCGATTTAATTGTGGTAATCGCTTACGGTAAAATATTACCACCGGAAATTTTAGATATTCCAACTTACGGATGTATTAATGTTCATGGTTCACTACTACCAAAATATCGCGGTTCGGCTTGTGTAGCCGCTCCAATTTTAAACGGCGATAAGGTTAGCGGATTGACTATAATGAAAATGGACGAAAATATGGATACTGGGGATATTATAAAACAAATTGAGATTGAGCTGGATAAACAAGAAACTTCTATCAGTTTAATGGATAAGATGAAAGAAGTGAGTTCTAATAATCTAGCTCCAATAATTAAAGACTATATTAACGGCCATCTAAAACCGATATCTCAAGATAATACCAAGGCTACTTATGTTAAAATGATTCAAAAAGAAGACGGCCATTTAAATTTTAATGAACCGGCTCAATTAATAGAAAGAAAAATCAGAGCTTATCTTCCCTGGCCCGGAACTTATGGTTTTGTATCAAAAGATGACTTGCCAAATAGTAAATTATTATTTAAGATACTTAAGTCGGATCAGAAGTTTGTTGACAGTACTGTACCAAGCGGACAATTATTTTTAAATAATGACCAATTGGCTATTAAGTGTGGTGATAAAGGATTAATTTTAAATGAAGTGCAATTAGAGGGTAAAAAACCAATGATAGCCGGTGAGTTTTTAAAAGGTAACTCTTGGATTATCGGGAAAACATTAAAATAAAGAAGGTCTCTTCGTCTAACGGTTAGGACACCAGGTTCTCATCCTGGCAATATGGGTTCGATTCCCGTAGAGATCACAAAAAAACTTAATGTAAAAATTAAGTTTTTTTATTGTTTAATTAACTTATTAATTTCTTCTACTAAGAAATGAATACTGGTTGATGGATTACCTTTTACACTTAAATTATTCTGCCAATTAATTTTTTTATAATCAGAAACTATATCTTTGGCATATTTAATAGCTTTATCTTGAAAAGGCAATAATATTTGAAAAATTTCTTGATTTTTTTGAAATTTACCTAACTTATTTTTTTTAAATGCTTCTATAATTTTCTTTTTCATATTATTCCCCCTAGAAATTGGGCTATTTAGTTTTTCAAAATGAAATAAAATCCAAAGCTCAAAACATTCATTCGCATAAGCAATTCTAATATTATTATGTATAGCGTCTTTAATTGCCGCTAAAAGATTTTTACTGTCATTTTTATAAAAATCATCAACATCAAAAATACACCAAACCTGATCACCGTCATCCTCACAAATTTCTATTTTTTTCCACTTCACAATTTTTTTTAATAATTCTTGTGGTGTCCAACAAATTTCTTTTTTTGGCACTAATAAAGGCGTTTTTAAATAATTTTTAAACTCTTGAAAATACTCTATCTCCGCTTTTTTTGTATGCGACCATACAAAAATTTTCGGATGAACTTCTCGATGTTTAGTTTTGCCTCTATATTTTGCCATATTACTTTAAAAATTTTAAATTTTCAAAATCGGAAATATACGGTAAAGCATTATAACGACCCTCTAAATATCTTTTAGCGAAATCTACTCCTTTTCTCTCTGATATATCAGCTAACGAAAACAATTCCGTTGATCCTTTTTCGTTTTTTTCGGTAAAATAAATTTGATCACGTCGAAGAAAATCCTCACTCATAAGAGAAGTATCATGGGTAGCAAAAATTAACTGAGCATTATTTGGATTTTTATCCTTTGAATTAAAAATTGAAATTAAATACTGACAAAGTATCGGATGAAGACTTGCATCAATTTCATCAATAAATAGAATCTTCCCATTATCCAGTGTATCAATCAATGGAGCGGATAAAGCGAACATATGTTGAGTACCCTTCGATTCCTCATTAAAAAAATCAAACGGTTCACTTTTTAATTCCTCTTCATTGTTACCAAATTTTTTATGCAAAAATCTAATACTACGTTCGGCTATTTTGGAATCTTCTTTAAAAAATAATTCTTTAAATTTATCAGGCATATTCTGGACTTGCTTAGCGGAAAGCATTTTTTCACTGGCTTCAATATTCATTACACCGAAATCAGCTTTAACAATGAAATCTTTCATTTTTTTAGCCATACTGGGGTTATTCAAAAATTGGCCAAATGAATAATTTAAAGTATCACCACTGTTTGCATCCAGTATTAAATTTGTGTTCTTTATAAATTCAACAATTTTTTTGGATATTGGTTGATTATTACTGGAAAGAACCGATAAAAACAAAACTCGCTCACCGGTATTATTTTTTAAAGTAGCCGATGCCTCTTGAAAATAATTTTTATTACTTTTAATTTTTTGACCGTCCCTTTCAAATAAGGTTTTCTTTCCCTTTTCTTGCTTTAACCATTCCGTACATATTTTTTTCTTGTCCATTTCAAATCCATAACTAAAAACTTCACCATCAAGTAAAAAAGTCATTTCAAAAAACGAAGGCTTATTTTCAGTTTCTGAACTTAACTTGAAATATTCATTAGGCAAATCAATTGCGATATTACTTCGAAGTAATGATTCTAAAACCATCATACGAAAAACAAAAAAAGATTTAAGAATATTACTTTTACCGGAGGCATTTGGACCATAAATAGCCACTGATTTTAACAATGATTTTTTTCCACTTTCAAAAACTGCATTTGACTTCATTGTTTCGTCGCTTGTCGCATATAAATCAAGTATAACTTCATCTTTAATTGAACGAAAATTTTTGACCTTAAAAGTTAACAACATACTTTTGTCTATTAAATTATTAATAATAATTTAATATTAGCAAACTATTTTCCAAAAGTCAATACTTTATGTAAAATATTGTCAAAAATAATACAAAAATGGAAATATTTATCTAATTATACTAATTTTTTGCTTAATTACAAACATTTTAGCCATAAAAACGATTTAAAAACTCTTTATTAAAAAAATTCTTATCAAATTCCATTATTTTAATCTTATAGTCTTATTTAAAAAAATATTTATTATTAGATTATCAGTTTGTTTCTTTTTTTTAAATTCTTCCGGGGATAAATTAATAATATTAATTTCGCGA
>CAYMZF010000024.1:4441-9899 GCA_964394905.1 uncultured Gammaproteobacteria bacterium | reverse complement strand
CAAGAAGATATTGATAAAGCTATAAGCGCTTTAAACGATGAAATAATTAAAGAAGCAGAAAATAAAACTAATCAAATCGATTCTTCTAAAAAGAATATTTTTAGTTTAAATTCTTCCAGTTCAACTGTGGAAGTCAGCCAAAAAGTCGGAGACGAAGTTGATTCTTTTGAAGTCAAAATTAAAAATACCGTAAACGTTATTACTGTTAATTCTTCCGATGTAGTAAATATTATAAAACAAAAATTATCTTTGCTTGATTTTGACGAAGAATCATCCGAAGTTGATGCCGATAAATTAAATTATACTTTATTGAGTTATAATCCTGTTAAATCTTTAGCTGAAATTAAAGTTGATTTTTCGGCTAAAACCGCTTTAGGTGAAGGAGAAAAGATTATTGATACTAAACATTTAGTTAATTTAAACGAGAAACAAATTAAGACTTATTTGGATGGTGTTGGTAATATAAAATCTTACGAATTAAATTTTAAACCCGGATTTATAAAACGCAGTTCAATTTTAGTTGATAGAATTAATGTAATCTATAAATAAAATAATTAAATTTGTTTATCAATTTATTATGAAATCTGATTTAGAAATTTTAGAACAACGCTTACTGAAAACAAAAGATCCGGCTCGAGCTAAAATTTTATCCCACTTTTTTAAAACCGGAACAGGTGAATACGGAGAAGGGGATATTTTTTTAGGTATTGTTGTGGGCAAATCACGATCTATCGCTAAAGAATTTTCTGTTTTGTCTTTAACTGATATTCAAAAATTATTAAATTCTCCATGGCATGAATTTCGTTTAGTGGCTTTACTAATTTTAATACAAAAATATAATGAGTCTGACAGTAAGACCAAAAAAGAACAAATAATTAAGTTTTATTTAAAAAATTTAAAAAATATTAATAATTGGGACTTAGTTGATTTAAGTTGCAGTTATTTATTGGGTTCTTATTTATTTGATAAAGATAGAAAAGTTTTATATAAATTAGCTCAAGCTAAGAGTATGTGGTCACGGAGAATAGCGATGGTGACCACTTATTACTTTATAAAAAACAATGATTTAGACGATACTTTCAAATTAGCCGAAATATTATTAAACAATAAAGAGGATTTAATGCATAAAGCGGTCGGATGGATGCTAAGAGAAGCCGGTAAAAGAGATAAAGTTAGATTAGAAAAGTTTATAAATAAATATATAAAAATAATGCCACGAACAACTTTGCGGTATGCTATTGAAAAATTTCCGGAAGAACAACGACAAAGATTATTAAAAATTAAATAATTTTATGACGGCGTCTTTTAAAAAAAATATTGAATGGCAAAAAGTTGATAATATTAATCGCAAGATAGTTCATATGATAGCGGCGATAATTATTTGTTGTTTTCCGTATGTTTTGTCTTTGTATCATATAATTTTATTGTCAATTCTTTTTGCTTTAATTTTCTTGGTAGCCAAAATATTTCATTTTTTACCTGTTATAAACAGAGTCAGAAGAATAACTTTGGGTGAAGTTTTTTATCCCTTAGGCGTAATGATCTCGGCGATTATTTTTCTACCGTCAGGGGAAATTCGGGCTTGGCAATTTGGTGTTTTAGTTTTGGGTTTTTCTGACGCTTTAGCTAATATTTGCGGAGGATTATTCGGTCGTTTTAAATTTAAATTAATCGGTAATACTAAAAGTTTAGAAGGTTCTTCGGCTTTTTTTCTATGTACCTTAATATTACTTGTTTTAATGAAAGGACAACTTAATTCTTTTTCTTTAAATTTTTATTTATTAATATCATTGTTTTTAACCTTTATTGAAGTTGTTTTCTTTTTTGGTTTAGATAATCTTTTTTTACCGGTATTAGGAGCCTATCTTTTTTCTTTAATTTAGTTTATAATATAATAATTTGCGGTTAATGTTAATCATTAATTGGCGTAGTAGTTCTTTAAAATATTAATCATAAAAAATATAGCCATGAAAAATGTAGCCCAGAACTCATCAGAACTTTCTTTGAAATTATTAAGATTATTTGAAAAAAATAATTCTAAAGTAATTTCTGAAAAAAGTAGAACTATTTGGAAAACAATTTTTATAGAAACCAGAAAAAAATTAGTTGATTTAAATACTTTTGATTCTATATTAAATATAGATGAAAATTTTAGAAAAAAAATTGCTGAAATTGTCAGAAAAGCCATGTTATCATCTTGTTCTAAACAAATAGAAATATTAGAGAGGAAGCAAAGAATGATAAAAAGAAAAATGTCTATTTTTGACAACAACGATAAAAACGGAAATTACAATAATTTAATTAGAGAGTTTAATAAAATTGAACGGGATAAAAAATTATATTGTAATTCCAAAGATGAGTGGCATGCCTTTAATTTAGCCTTTACATCTTTTTGTTTAGTATAATATTATTATTTTGATAAAATAATTACCGTGTTTAAATAAACACGGTTTTTTTATTGAAATTATCATTTTTAAATGATATTATTATAAAATCAATATAATTTATAATATGAAAAAAGAAGCATTATTTAAGCTAAAATCAGACTTTAAACCAGCTGGAGATCAGCCAGAAGCTATTTTAAAGCTCCTAAACGGGCTTAAGAAGGGTTTTAATTACCAAACCTTGTTAGGTATCACCGGATCGGGTAAAACTTTCACTATGGCCAGTATTATAAAAGAGGTTAATAAACCGATATTGGTGATGGCCCCCAATAAATCATTAGCGGCTCAGTTATATCGAGAATATAAAAATTTTTTTCCAAATAACGCGGTTCATTATTTTGTCTCTTATTACGATTATTATCAGCCTGAAGCTTATTTACCGACTTCCGACACCTATATTGAAAAAGAAGCCATGATTAATCAAGAAATTGATCGTTTACGTCATGGAGCTACATCAGCGTTATTATCGCGACGTGATGTTATTATTGTATCTTCCGTTTCTTGTATTTATAATTTAGGTGTTCCGACCAGTTATATGAAAGCGGCTTTGTATTTAGAAAACGGAAAGCTTATAACTCGGTCAGATTTAATTTCTCAATTAGTTAAAATACAATTTGAACGGGTTAACGGGGAAATTGAAAGAGGACAATTTCGGGTACGAGGAGATGTTTTTGAAATTCGACCGATGTCGGAAAATATTATTTATCGATTGGAATTAAATAATCAAAATATTTCTGATTTAAGTATAATTGATAATACCACTAAAAATATTTTAGAACATTTACCGGAAATACTTATTTTTCCGCCAAAGCATTTTATATCCACCAAACCACAAATTGAACAAGCTATTATAACTATAAAAGAAGAATTAAAAGATCGTTTAAAATATTTTAAAAAGAATAAATTGTATTTAGAAGCGGAAAGATTGGAACGACGGGTTAATTATGATATGGAAATGCTTAAAAGCATCGGTTATTGTCATGGAATTGAAAATTATTCACGACATTTAACTGGTAAATTATCCGGGGAAGCGCCTGATTCATTATTGGAATATTTTCCTAAAGATGAAAACGGCCAACCTGATTTTTTATTGATAATTGATGAAAGCCATATCGGTGTTCCGCAAATCGGCGGTATGTATGCCGGTGATCGAAGTCGTAAAGAAAATTTAGTGAAATACGGGTGGCGGTTACCGTCGGCTTTAGATAATCGACCGTTAAAATTTTCTGAATTTAAAAAAAGAATTTCTCAAGTTATATTTACTAGTGCCACTCCGGGAAAATTTGAAATGGAAAATTCCAAACAGATAGTGGAACAAGTTATCCGTCCGACCGGCTTAGTTGATCCTGAAATTGAAATTCGTCCGGTTTTTGATAAAAAAAATAATTATAGTCAGATTAATGATATTGAACAAGAAATTAAAAAAATAATAAAACAAAAGGAAAGGACTATTGTAAATACCTTAACTAAAAAACAAGCTGAAGATTTAGATGTTTATCTTAGACAACAGGGGATTAAATCAAATTATTTACATTCCGATGTTAAAACCTTCGCTCGAACTGAAATATTAAAAGATTTTCGTTTAGGAAAATTTGATGTGTTAATCGGGGTTAATTTATTACGCGAAGGTTTGGATTTACCGGAAGTGTCGTTAGTGGCGATACTTGATGCTGATAGAGAAGGATTTCTTCGCAGTCAAACGTCCCTTATTCAAATTATGGGCCGAGCGGCTCGAAATGTTTCCGGTAAAATTATTCTATACGCCGATAATCAAACCGGTTCGATAAAAAATGCGGTTAAGGAAGTAGGGCGTCGTCGTAAAAAACAATTAGCGTATAATCTTAAACATCATATTAAACCTCAAACTATTATTAAGAAAATTGAAGATTTTTTAGATACACCGCAAAAATAATTATTACTGTATATTCATTTCAAATTTAAATTCTTCATAATCATCTTCTTTGTCATTTATTTCTTCTTCTGCTATTTTTTCATTTTCTATTTCTTCTTCTAGGTATTTAGGATCGCTGGTATCAAAAATTGAAGCGCCGGAATTTGCCGTTATTTTTAAATCAGAGCTGGTAGCTATAATTAAACTAACTTCATTAAGATGACAGTCAATACAAATTCCATTGGTATAGGTCCAAGGAATTTCTGTTAGGATTAATTTATTATGGTCATATTTTATATCAATTTGATTTAGATCTACTTGTCTTCCATTTAAAGTGGCCGGAGTACTGGTATTAGAACTTATAGTGATATTTATTAATTTCCCGTTGGCTTCTATTTCCGTTATTTTTTCTAAGTTTATAGTTTCGCTTTTTTGTTGTAAAAGGGGATAATTATTATATTTGTTTATTACTTCCGGAAAATAACGAACGCTAAAAGCGCAAAAAATAATTCCGGCGGTCATCCATAAACCAACTAAAATTGAATCAACAGCAAAAGAAATAATATTTTTCTTTCTTATTATCGCCAACCCGCCGATTATGATAAAAATTGCCGGAATAATTAAAGATAAAAAGACGGTGATAAGCATAAAGGTATAAGGGAATAGAGGTATTATTTCAGATATAGGAATAAACAATAATTGATGAGCTGAATTATTATATAAAAACAAAATTAAACAACCGATACCGACAGCTCCTATCCAAATTAAAGAAAAGAATACCATCAGTGATCCAAAAAATATTTTTATTATTGGCCATACATTAAGCCATAATTTTTTTAAAGCTTGAAGTATTCCTTTAATAATAACAAAAGGCAGGCTAATTATTTTTTTTAAGGCTGATTGTTTTTTCCAATGATTTTTCCAATTTTCTTTAATTTTTTTTCCGTTCTTTGCTAAATTTTTAAAAGCGGCAATAGTTGGAGTTTGGCCGGTCATTTCCAATTTTTGATGAGCGGTTTTAGCTTCAGGCATGGTTATCCACAGAATTAAATAAATTATAATACCACTGCCACCGGCAAAAACCAAAGCGCATAATATAACTCGGATAAAAACCGGATCAATG
>CAYMZF010000024.1:2791-4341 GCA_964394905.1 uncultured Gammaproteobacteria bacterium | reverse complement strand
GTCAATATCTTTAAAATGACATTAAAATCAGCGTATTTACTTATATTCTTTTATATTATAAAATAATAGGGTAAATAATTAATTAATATAAACATGAAAAAGAAAACAATTATTTCAATGGTTTTGTTTATTATTATTCTTATTTTTTCAATAGTAATTTTAGTGAAAAATAATGATCAAAGAATAAATAATTCTATAGTTGATAATTCGTCTGATATAATTTTATTTTACGGCGATGGTTGTCCGCATTGTTTGATTGTGGAAGATTATATTAATGAAAATAATATTTTAGATAAAATTTCCATTACTCAAAAAGAGGTTTACAATAATGATTTAAATGCTCAGGAATTAAGAGAAAAAGCCGGTTTTTGTAAGCTTGCAACCGATTCTATCGGAGTACCGTTTTTATGGGACGGATCTGATTGTTATATCGGTGATCAAGAAATCATTAATTTTTTAAAAAGTGAAACAAATTAATAATATTATGAAAAAGTTTTTTGTATTTTCTTTGTCATTTTTTAGTCTGGGTTTTTTATTGATTAAACCGGCTTTGGCTGTTTGTCCGGTTTGCGCTATTGCCGTGGGAGCGGGTATCGGTTTTTCCAGGTGGTTAGGAATTGACGATACTGTTACCGGTTTATGGGTTGGAGGTTTAACAGTATCTTTAATTATGTGGACCATTTCTTGGTTTAAGAAAAAAAATATTTCTTTTAAAGGACGAGATTTAATAACAGTTTTGGTTTATTATTTATTAATCGTGGTGCCTTTATATTTTTTAAATTTTATCGGTAATCCTTTAAATGTTTTATGCGGTTGTTCGGTTTTTGATAAATTAGTGGTCGGGATTATAGTCGGTAGTTTAGGTTTTTGGTTTTCAGCTAACTATTATGAAGATTTAAAAGAAAAAAATAACGGACGGGCCTATTTTCCGTTTCAAAAAGTGGTAATGCCGGTAGGATTATTATTAATCTTAAGTTTTGTTTTTTATCTTTTAACTAAATAATTATAATTAATAAAAAAAATATGATTGAAAAAAATAAAATAAAGGACTTAAATGAATTTATTGAAAAAGTTGATCAAATGAAAAAACAAGAAAAGATGGATTTATCTTCCGATCAAGATTTAACTATCGCTATCATGAATTTAGTTAGTATTGAAGAACATTTCTTTTTTAGCGGAGCTAAAACGGGTAAGACTGAATATTACGATTTAATAAAAGACGTGAGAGAAATGCGTAAAGAATTATTAAAGAAGATAATAACGGAATATGAAGGTGAGGTTTGGTGTATTTCTAAACATCTTTTAGGCGCCAGTTATCGTTTAATGGAAGTTGGCACTAAACAATTAGGTCAAGATAAAAAAGAGGAGGCCTATGATTTATTTGATAAGGCCTATAATTTATATTCTTTATTTTGGGGTTTAAATATGAAATTATTGAATGTTGGTGATATTAAAAAAATTGATGACAAGGCTTTAAACAAAGAAGATACTGAAAAAAAAGGGTTTATGGGTAAATTGGGGACTTTAGTAAAAAAAGCTATCAACTGTTG
>CAYMZF010000024.1:0-2691 GCA_964394905.1 uncultured Gammaproteobacteria bacterium | reverse complement strand
TAGGAAGATAAATTCCGGCTTGTTTTTATTTCAAAACTATAATTTATGAATGATAAAATAATTATCCGAGGCGCTCGGATGCACAATTTAAAAAATATCAGCTTAGAAATACCGCATAATCAGCTGACGGTTATAACCGGAGTTTCCGGTTCAGGTAAGTCGTCTTTGGCTTTTGATACTATTTTTGCGGAAGGGCAAAGACGTTATGTCGAGTCTTTATCGCCATATATGCGACAGTTTTTGGGACAGAAAAAACCGGCTGAAGTTGATGAAATTATCGGTCTGGCTCCGGCTATTTCTATTGATCAAAAAGCTTTATCGCATAATCCTCGTTCTACGGTTGGAACTTTAACTGATATTTATGATTATCTTCGAGTTTTGTATTCGCGTTTAGGTGAAGTTTTTTGTCCGAAATGTGGTCATAAGATTCAAAAGTTAACTTTAGAAGAAATGGTTGATATCTCTATCGTTCAAGCTAAAAAAAATAAAGCTAAATATATTACTATTATTTCTCCTGTTATTAGGGATAGAAAAGGGGAATATTATCAACTACTTTATGATTATCTATCTTTAGGTTATAGCGAAGTGAGAATTGACGGTAATATTTTTTCTTTACGCGATCAAATTAAATTAAATCCGAATAAAAAGCATAATATTGATATTATAATTGATAAGGTAATGCTAGGTGATGATTCGCGATTATTTGAAGCCATTGAAAATGCCATTGCCTATAGTCATGGTTTGGTTTTTGTTTCTTTGGACGATAAAGATGAATTTTTATTATCTTCCAATTGGACTTGTCCCAATGATAATTTTGCTTTTCCGGAAGTTGAACCGCGACTTTTTTCTTTCAATTCGCCTCATGGCGCTTGTCCGTCTTGTTCAGGATTAGGAAAAATAGGTTTTTATGCCGATGAAGTTTGTCCTAAATGTAATGGCGAGCGGTTAAGAGAAGAAGCTTTGGCGGTAAAAATAAACGGAAAAAATATTGCTGAAGTTACGGCTTTGTCTATTTTTAAATCTTTAGAATTTTTTGGTGAGGTTTTAGAAAAATTAACTAATCGACAATTAAGTATTGTAGAAACGGTTATGCAACAAATAATAGATCGGTTGGAATTTTTAAACAAAGTCGGAGTCGGTTATTTAACTTTAAGCCGTAGCGCTGAAACTTTATCGGGCGGTGAGGCTCAGCGAATTAGATTGTCATCTCAAATCGGTTCACAATTATCCAGGACTTTGTATGTTTTAGACGAACCCACTATCGGACTTCATGAACGTGATACTGTTAAATTAATTGAAACTTTAAAATCTTTGCGTGATAAAGGCAATACCGTTATTTTAGTGGAGCATGATGAACAAACTATTTTACAATCTGATTATTTGGTTGATTTAGGTCCGGAAGCCGGAATAAACGGAGGAGAAATAACGGCTATCGGTAGTACTAAAAATTTGCTTAACTCTGATAAAAATAATCAAAAAAATGAAAAATCTTTAACCCTTGATTATTTAAAAGGTAAAAGGAAAATTGAAATACCGCTTAAAAGAAGAAATCAAGATAAGGGGATTATAAGCATAAAAGGGGCTCGGGCTAATAATTTAAAAAATATAAACATTGAAATTCCTTTAGGCAGAATGATTGGTTTATGTGGAGTGTCCGGTAGCGGAAAATCATCATTATTATACGACGTTTTGTATAAAAATATTGTACACATAAAAAACAACCCCGGTAAAAAAAATAAATTAGTTGACGTTCAAGAGATAAAAGGAATTGAGTATATTAATCGAACAGTGATAATTGATCAATCGCCAATCGGTCGAACTCCGCGATCCAATCCGGCTACTTATACCGGAATTTTTACTCCCATTAGAGACTTTTTTGCTTCTTTACCTGAGTCAAAAGAACGGGGTTATTCTTTATCGCGATTTTCTTTCAATCGAGCCGGCGGTCGATGCGAGGCTTGCCAAGGAGCCGGAGCTAATTTAATTGAAATGCATTTTTTACCGGCCGTATTAGTGGAATGTGAAGTTTGTGGCGGTCGGCGGTTTAATCGAGAGACTTTACAAGTTGAATATAAAGGACATAATATCTCCGATGTTTTAAATTTAAGCGTGGATGAAGCCATAAAATTATTTGATGGTAATTATTATATCACCGATAAATTAAATATTTTACAATCCGTCGGTTTGGGTTATTTAAAATTAGGTCAAAGCGCCACTACTTTATCGGGCGGTGAAGCTCAAAGAATAAAAATTGCCAAAGAGCTGACTTATGTTTTAGGTCAAAAGACTTTGTATTTACTGGACGAACCGACCACTGGTTTACATTATCGTGATATTGAAATGTTGCTTAAAGTTTTAAATAAATTAGTGGAAAAAGGACATACGGTTGTAGTTATTGAACATAATATGCATATGTTGAAATCTATGGATTATTTAATTGATTTGGGACCGGATGGCGGAGAAAAGGGCGGTTATTTATTGGCTCAAGGCGAACCGGAAGATTTAATTAGAAATGATAAAAGTATTACCGGTAAATACTTAAAAAGTTATTTAAAGTAAGTTTGTTTTTTAAATATAATAATGTTTATGAATAAAAATTTAAACAAAACAATAAAAAATAATGTAGTTCGGGATTTTTTTAAATTAATGAAGCCTTATTTTAAAACGGTTGTTTTTTTATTTGTTTTTATA
>CAYMZF010000023.1:3544-10268 GCA_964394905.1 uncultured Gammaproteobacteria bacterium | reverse complement strand
ATAAGATGTAAAGCTCATTAAATTACCAGTAATTGGGAATGAACCAGAAACGCTTGAACCATTAGCTGAAACAGCTGAGGCGGAAGCAATTCCTAAAGCACCATTACCAGTTACACCGGCAACTTCAGCTAAAATATCTAAAGTAACGGTTTCACCAGCAGGAACAACTAAGGTTGGAGAAAAAGTTAAAATAGCTTCATCATTTGATAAAGATCTTTTTGAAGTAGCTGATACTCCATTTTTCTCGGCCCAAACTTTAAATGTATCTCCAGATTCAATTGTTGTTAAACCACTTCTTTTTACGGTTATAGATTCAACATAAGCGGCTCCGTCATTAGAAGCTGATATGTTAACTTTTGTAAAAGGAATTCTACCAACAGTTGAAGGAACTGATTGAGCAGCAGGAGTTGCAGAGTTTAAAGCTACTGTAAGACCTGTTCCTTGTCCAGGATTATAAGTTCCTGATCCACCGGCTTGTGAAGTTTTAATTATATCAGATTCAGCACCTGTGATTGTTGAACCACCAGCAGTGAAAGTAGATAATGTTAAAACGTTAGCAAATTGGAATCGGTTAGCTGAGAAAGCAACTTCATCTTCTATTAAACGATAGTTAGTACCATCATAGTAATAAATACTGCTTTCCCCTGTTTTCTTTACTAAAGAACCAGCAGGAACTTCGTTAGAAGCTAAAGCAGATCCAATAGTATAGTTAACAAAGAAAGAATCAGCTACGTCGATTACTCTTTTAGCCCAATCAGTACCGTATAAAGCAATAGCGGCAGCTTCACTAGGAATTTGTCTTAAAACTCCGTTAGCTTCAACTGCATATACTTTAGGATCGGTTGTGATTTTAACTAATTTTGTTCCCGGACGTACAACTACGTTACCACCTAAAGGATAGCTTGATAATTCATCAGATGAAACTGTAACTACACCTGAGAAATCACTATACCAAGATTTGTAAGTAGCTTCGTTAGGAAAAACGTATCTTTTTCCATCATCGCCAAGATAATATACTGCTGATAAACCGTCTTTTTTGATTAAATCACCGGCTGAAGCAGCAGCACTAGCAGGAGTAGCAATAGCGGAAAAACCACTCATTACTAAAACTGTTAATATCATGACAGAAGATGCAAAAAATTTGCGTAATTTTGTCATAAGAATTTGTAAGAATCTCTAAAATTTATATATAGATATAGATATTTAGAGATAAAAGAATTTAGTGTTCTTTTAAAAATTTACTAATTTAAAGTAATTCAAGGTTAGCTATTAATTCTCCACTTAATAAATCAATCAGGATCCCGCTCCCCCGCACACTTATTGTTATAAGTGAAGTATAGGGAAAAATTAGCATGGGATAATTTTTCACAACTCCGACGCTTGTAAAAATAAGCGTGCGGAGAAAAGCTTAACCGATTTATTGTGAAAAATCTATGATCCTGTCCATAACAGACAGATTCATTAAAGCTTCCCTTTTTAACTTTAAACTTTTAATTCTTTAAAGAACAAGTTTGTTTAAACACCGCGCCTCCCTCTCGGGACCGACCTTTAAGGTCACAGCGAATCTCCGGTGTGTTCTGTAAACAGAACAATAATGGAGATTGAGAGATTTCTGTTTTAAGAAAATGGGTTGGGAAAATATTTTCTTAAATCATGAAACCTTTCAACTTCCACTATAATATAAATTTTAATTAGCTAAATTTTTTATTTCATTTAACTTTTCTACCACTTCACTATAACGACCGTCGGCAAATAATGTTTTTATTTCATCTAATAATTTTTGACCGTTTTCAACTTTAGCTAATTTTTCAGAACTATCATTAATTTGTTCGGCTAAAGCGTCAACATTTAAATCAGAACTGGTAGCTTCTTCGGGAACTTCAGTATTAACTTCGGAAGTCGGATCAAAAGCGTTAACACCACCATCGGTATAAATTTCGGTACCATTAGTTTCTACCAAACCGTCGGAACTAAGAGCAACCTCAGGTTCGGATGAAGCAACTGATTTTATAGTACTGACAGTTTTATCAATTTGAGTTTGAACTTTAGAAATTTCATTTTCAAAACTAGCATGTAATTTTTCAACTTCATTTTTATTCTCTTCAGTATTAAAGTCAGGATCCATTAAAACAGTGGCAATATCTTGAGCATGATTACTGGCAAACTCAAGTGATAAAGCATCACGCTCAGTTTCGTTAAAAGTAGTATTTAGTCTGGCCTTCTCACTAAGAATACGAGCGACATAAAAAGAATTAGTTGGTTTTGTTTTTTCAAATAAACTACTTCCTAAAAATAGAGCTCCGGTTAAAAAAACAAAAACACCCGCTACAGTTAAGGCCGGTCTATATATAAAGGAAAAAACATTTTTAGTGTTAACCAAAAATTTATTAGATTTTTTAGTTTCTACAAATGTGTTAGAGATTTGAGAAAATAAAACATCTCTATTCTTCTGTTTATCCTCAGGCGATAAAGCAATAGATTTTAGAGATTTTAGTTGGGTAAATAATTCTTTTTCAGTCATATTTATTAAACTAATGATTATAACTCTGACACTATAATATACGTAAAAAGAGATAAAATGTTACAGTATTTACCCTATTTTATTGATTAATATAATCTAAAGTCCACAAATTTGTGGACTTTAGATTATTATTAGACAAAATATTATACTTTAAAATACGATTAAATAATTAAAAAAGGCTCCAGTTTTTATACTGAAACCCTCGCAAAGAATAAATTTATTCTTTGTTTTAATTTCTCTAAATCAGTAATTAATTATAATATTTTTTATTAACTTTCAAAAAAAACAGGCCATACCCCACAATGGGTAACGCCTGTCTTAGCTCTTGACCAATCTTTTTTATTTTAATTTTTAACCCTTATTTCTTTAATTTCCCTCCAATATTATCAACCGGTGAAACATTAATCTTTCCCGGAGTTCTAACTTTTTTTATCGGTTTAGTAGCTTCGGTCATTTCTTGTAAAGCGGTAACGGCTCGATGTAGAATAACTCGAACATTAATTTTCTTCTTACCGGTAACATCAGCAATCTCATCCAATGATAATTCGTTAACAAAACGCATAATCAGTATTTCTCGATACTCATTTTTTAAACCCATCACGTTAACCATCAAACGATCATAATCGTTTTTAATGCTGATATCAATCTCTAAGTTATTATCGTCAACCACGTCAATTTTATTATTTTCATCATCAATGGAAATATTATCCGGCCGACGTTCACGATAATAATCAACCACAACATTACGCGCTATTTTATAGATCAAAGCCCGAAGAGTTTCCTTCTGACTAATTTTATTCTTTTGAATATACTCCCAAGTTTTTAAAAAAACTAAAGATGACAAATCATTGGCATCATCTTTCTTTCCAATTTTAAAATAGATAAAACGATAAATATCGTCCACATTTTTATCATACAATTCTTCAAAAGCCAACTGATCTTTGTCTTTAAGACGATCCTTCAAATTCTCCTGTTTTAATTTTTCTATTATATTAAAATTCATGTTATTTAGTAATATTAAACAAAATTGATAAAATGGCTATTTTTCAAAAAAAATAAAACAAAATATGAGTCTTTAGCCAAATACCTTTTAAAAAAATAAATAATTTGTAACAGATTTTACTCTATTATCTGACTATTATATTATCATATCGTCTCACAAAAAACAAGTTTTAGTTGACAAATTTATCCCCTTTTTATAACATATAGTTAAGCTATTGATATTTATATTAAATTGCTATGACAACCACAAAAACTAACTCTAAAACCGAAGATAAATCCCCTATCAGAAAAACCGATAAACAAATTTGGTTATCAGTTTCCGAATCAGCCAAATTAGGCGGTATTGACGGCAAAACCATTCGCCGAGCTATAAAGAGTAAAAAACTAAAATATAAAGTGGGCGGTAATCGTTATGCTATTCGCTTATCGTCAATCATTGAATTTTGCCATGATAATTTAAAACTTCGTAATAAATTCTATTCTCAAGGACTTGGTCAATATGTAGAAAAATTTAAAAAAAATTCTCCCACTAAATAAAATTTTATAAAAACAAAAAACGACTTTTTTAAGCCGTTTTTTGTTTTGTAATTCTTTTATCAATTAATTTACAAAATAGCATCTTTAGCTGCTTTTGCAACTTTAAATTTAACAACTTTTTTGGCAGGAATTTGAATTTGTTCGCCAGTTGCAGGGTTTCGGCCCATTCGAGCCTTTCGATCAACTCGAACTAATTTTCCAAAGCCAGGTAGAACGAATTCTCCGTTCTTTTTTGCTTCGTTGTAAGCCATGGCAGTTAAAATGTCCATGAAGTTTACAACGTCTTTCTTACTTAAGCCAGCTTTTTCGGCTAAAGTAGTCATTAATTGTGCTTTTGTCATAATTTTTTAATTGATTCAGAATTAAATTTTAAAAATTTATTCATGATCAATTTTTAAATTAATTAATTTTAATAACTAATTGATAAAGAATTAATTATTATTTTATGTATATATTATACCACTTTTAAAAAATAAGGCAATGTTTACAAGGGTTTTTCAATTTTTGTAATTTCGGTTATTTTACTGGCCCCGGTTTTAATATTATAGACATCAAAATAAATACTATTATCAGCTTTTAAAATAAGGCTAACAGCTAACCCGGCTTGAGTTTCAGCCGAAAAATACTGATCAAAAATAAAATTACCTAAAGAATAAAAGATCGGTTTTCCGTTATAAACTTCATATTCTTGAGCCACATGAGGATGATGACCGATAATTACATCGGCTCCCGCATCTATTATTTGGTGGTATAAATTTTGCTGATTGGAATTTGATTTTGTTTTGTATTCAACCCCCGAATGAAAATTAACTATTACCCAATTACTGTTCTCTTTTAATATTTTTATTCTCTCTATTAATTTTTTTGCATCAATTTCTTTGTAAACGGCACTTACTCCCACCATAGCTATTTTTTGTCCTTGAATTTCTAAAATAATATCGGAACAATTATCGGTTGTTAAAGTCGGCATCGTTTCTCCTAATTTGACATTTACCAAAGCGCTGGAACTGGAATTAGAAAGAGTGGCATCCAAACAACCGGAATAATAAAAATTACTATTACTTAAATTTTTGTAAGTCTGTTCAATTCCCAAAACTCCCTGATCCGATAAATGATTATTAGCTAAATTAAAATAATTAAAATTATAATCTTTTAATTGATTAACTAAATCAGGAGCAAAAGCAAAGTCATAAGCGTTAATCGGATTATAGTGTTCACCGCCATCAGTCACCGCTCCCTCTAAATTACAAGCAACTATATTATAACCAGAAGTAAAATTATCAGTTTTTAATTCGCTTAATAGTGAGTCTAAACCATTTTTAGCAATTTTAGTTTTAACGTTTCGATCCAACATCAGATCGCCAAAAAATAATAATTTAATATCAGAGCTGGTGGCAATAGCAGAAGTTGTTGTCGCTTCATTATTTTTGTTTAACAATAGACTAACAACATCACCGTGATCTTCGGTAATTTTTTCAAAATCACCGATAACATTTTCGGCAATATATTTTTTTTGAGATAAAATAAAAAAATTAAGCGCTACCAAAAAAACACTTAGCAGTAACACCAAAAATATTAAAAAAATCTTTTTATACTTGTCTGTCATAATTATATTTTATTCTTCTAAGCTGCCGTTAAATTCTAATTCATAAATATGAAAAATGGTAGCGACTAATGAAATAATTAACGGACCGACTATTACTCCCCAAAAACCAAATAACGAAATTCCCCCAATAATGGAAAATACCACAAAAATAGGGTTAACCTCGGCTTTACCTTTAATGATATAGGCTCGAATGATTTCATCAATATTACTGACAACCACAAAACACCAAGCTAAAACAAAGATTCCCTGCCAAACTTGACCGGTTAAAATTAAATAAATAGCCGCCGGAACATAAAAAATAGAGGAACCGATATATGGAATAATTGATAAAAAAGCCATAATAACAAAAATAAAAATAAACGGCCAACCGATTATTAAAAATCCGATTGCTCCCAATAAACCCTGAATGAAGGCGGTGGCAAAAACGGAAATAAAAGTAGTGCGACTGACTGCCCGAAATTTTCTAATAATTTCCATATCATATTTAGTCGGTAGGGGTGATAATTTGATAATTTTTTCCGCCAAGGAACGACCCTCAACAAAAAAGAAAAACATAGTTAAAATTATAATAGCCAGCGATACGATAAAATCAGTGGTGCCCTTAACAAAAGCCGAAGTACCGCTCACCAACCAATCTTTAATATTAGAAGTAACATCAATCACTAAAGTTTTTAAAATTTCTTCCCCGGAACCGCTAGCGTTTATTTTGTTTAATAAATTAGACTGAATTAAATCGGCTTGGCTTAAAACATTACTAACGGTAGCATAAGCGGTTGAAGCTTTTTGTGCGGTATAGACCATAAAACGACTAACCGGAATGATTATTATAAGCAACAATAATAAACACATGATAAAAGAAGCTAAATATTTTTTATTCCATAAAACTTTAGCTAATTTTTCATAAGGTTTATAGAAAACAGAAACAATAGCGGTAGCGATAATTATTTCAATTAAAAACGGTCTAAACAGAAAAAACAACGCCACCAAACAAGCGACCACTAAAATTATTATAAAAGGTTTAAAAAAAGTTTTTTTCATATTCTTTGTTTTATTGTTAT
>CAYMZF010000023.1:0-3444 GCA_964394905.1 uncultured Gammaproteobacteria bacterium | reverse complement strand
TTAAAATTCATAAACTTGATCATATTCCGGCACAATCGGGTGGGTCTTTATTTTTTTGGAAATATCTTCGGCTAAAATATTATTAGCCTCTTCTTCTCCATGAATAACAAAAATATGTTTCGGTTTCGGATTTTTTATTTTTTTGAGCCACATCATAATAGCTTTATGATCAGCGTGAGCCGAATAAGAATTAATAACCGATACCTTAGCTTTAACCGGAACAGTAGTATTATCAATAACAACCGTTTTTTCACCTTTCATCAACTTACGACCCAAAGAACCTTTAACTTGAAAAGCCACTAACAATACTTGATTATTTGGATCATTAAGATAAAATTTTAAATGATACAAAATTCTACCGCCGCTACACATACCACTACCAGCCAATATTATTTTAGGGGCTGGTAAAGAATTTATTCTTTTAGAATCCTGAGAAGTTGGAGTAAAAGTCAAACCGGGAAAATTAAACAAATCATCACCCGAGACCACTAATTTCATGGATTCCTTGTCATAAAGATACTGATAATCGCGATAAACTTCTGTTGATTTAATGGCTAAAGGACTGTCTAAAAACATCGGCACATAAGGAATTTTTTTGGTTTCCACCAAATTATTTAATTCATATAATATCTCTTGAACTTTTTCTAAAGCAAAAATCGGAATCATTAGAACGCCTTTGCTTTTAACGCATTCCATTATAGCTTGTCTAATTTTTTTAGCTCCCTCGTCTCGTGTTTCATGAGTTACGCCCGCATAAGTTGATTCTGTAAAAACTAAATCGGCTCCGTCAGCATATTCTAAATCTCTAATAATGCGAGCTGATGAATCTCCTAAGTCACCGGAAAATATAATCTTTTTTTCGGTTTGTCCTTCTTTTATCCAAACCTCAAAAAAACAAGAACCCAAAATATGACCGGAATTTTTTAATTTAACTTTAATTCCACCGGCAATAATTATTTCTTTATTATATGGTAATTCATGAAAAAGTCGCATAACATTTACGGCATCTTCTTCGGAATAAAACGGAGTAAGCCGATGTTCACGGGCCTCTTGTCCGATAATCCGAGCGGAATCGGCTAACATTAATTCAGTTAAATCACGAGTGGCCGCGGTACAATAAATCTTACCATCAAAACCGTCTTTATATAATTTTGGCAATCGTCCGCAATGATCGGTATGAGCATGAGTAAGTAAAACAAAATCAATCGTCTTGGGATCAAAAGAAAAATCATCAAAATTACGACTAGTGGCAAAACTTTCACCCTGAAACATACCGCAATCAACCAAAAATTTAACTTTTTTAGTTTCTATTAAAATACAAGAACCGGTAACTTCACGACAAGCGCCATGAAAAGATATCTTCATAAAATGTTATTCTTATTTTTTTAATTTTTCTCCATAAACCAAAACATCATCCAATAAATCATTTTCTTGCCAATCGTTAACCCAATCGGAAATATTATAGACTTTAAGACCATCAGGCGTATTAGAAACAAACTTTTCTAAACCGGAATTAATAATCATTTTTTTACAAATAAAACAAGGAGCTGCTTCTATTACTTTCGCTTCTCCGTCTTTATCTATTTTTTCAGAATAAAGATATATTGTTCCGCCCAATAAATTAACACCCGAACGAGCGGCATTAATAATAGCATTTTGTTCGGCGTGAATACTCCGACACATTTCATAACGTTGACCGTGGGGAATATTTAATTTATCTCGTAAACAATTTCCTCGCTCTAAACAATCTTTAGTTTTACGAGGAGCTCCAACATAGCCGGTACTTATTATTTGATCATTTTTAACAATAATTGCCCCATGTTTAGCTCGAAAACAAGTTGAGCGACCGGTCACTTCACGAGCGATATTCATATAATACTGGTCTTTTGAAATTCGGCTCATAAAATTATTATTAATAATTATATAATGATTATAGCAAAAATAAAAAAATAAGGAAAATTTTACTAAACAAAATAACGGTATAAATACCGTTATTTTATAAGCAAAATAAAATTATAATTTATGTTTATAACAATAATTTAAATTGTTTTTTAAGAAGCATTGCAGGTTCCAAAATAATACTCAGTTAAATCACAGACTTTATTTTTTATAGTACAAGTATTTTTGTTCATATTAACCTTTCCTCCGGTAATAGCACAATAAATTTGCTGATTATTGTCATAACCAGTTATTTTAAGACCACCAACCGGACAATCACCTCGCATTAAAGCCCATTCTTCACATTGTCTATTATCTTCAAATAAACAAATTCCATATTCACTTGCATTTTCTTTGACCATAATTTGAAACTCCCCACCCTGATCAGTACAATTAATTGAAGCCGGATTACCAATTAAACTAGGAACAATAACAGCCACCTCACTAGTAGAGGCATTAACGGAAGAAGTATTATTTACCGAAGAAACAAAATTGTTAACATTAGTTTCCTCGTTTTTAGATTGTCCACAAGCCGTTAAAACAAAAAGTGGAATTAATAAAATAAAAAATAAAATTTTTTTCATAAATAAAAATTTAATATTTAGTTACTTTAATCTTTTTATTTCTTTTTTTTAATTATTACTTTCTTGATGCTTTTTTTAGATTCAATTTTACTGGAAACCGGTGATTTTTTAACAATAGTTTTTTTCGGTTCAATTTTTGTTTTAATTGTTTTTTTCAAATCAATAACTTTTTTTACTTCAATAATTTTTTTAGGTTCAAGCTTTGGTTTAATTTCAATATTTTTTTCTACTATTTTAGCTATTGGTTTACCGGTAAGAGCTGATAACATTTTTAAAACTTCATCCAATTTAGAATCTAAAACACTAAAATGTTTTTTGTATTGTTCAATTTCAATTTCGTTAACATTACTATGATTGTGATCACCATGACTAAAACGATCACCTTGATTATTTCGACTACCTCGATCGCCTCGACCAATTTTACTGAAACATTCATCACAATAGACCGGTTTATCACCACTCGGTTTAAAAGGAACTTCGCATTCTTTATGACAATTATCACAAACTACCCGAACCATCGGTTTATCTCTACGACTGTCAGATCGATCCGATCTGTCAAAAGATCTTCTTTCCGGTCTTCGACTATCCGATCGTTTATCAAAACGACCGCCGGAATCTCTTTTTTCAAAACAATCACTACAATAGACTGGTTTATCACTACTTGGTCTAAAAGGTACTTCACATCTCTTACCGCACTCGGCACAAACAGCTTCATGCATTTCCGGCCGACTGGATCGATCTCGGTCTCTACCCCGACCACGATCATTGCTTCGAGGACTAAATCGATCACCTCGATTAAAACTTCCCATATTTTTTATATTAATTATATCGCTTATTACCTTAAATTATAATTAAGCTATATCCACTCTAACAATAATATTTAAATTTGTAAATCACCACTCAATTCAGAAACTTTATAAAG
>CAYMZF010000022.1:0-10600 GCA_964394905.1 uncultured Gammaproteobacteria bacterium | reverse complement strand
GTTAGATTTACTTTTGGAAGATATAATACTAAAAAAGAAGTTGATTATGTGATTTCTAAATTAGTTAAAACGGTAGAAAGATTGAGAAAATTTAGTCCGATTAGGTAAAAAGTAAAATTATATTTAATATTAAATAATTTTATGGAAAATATAATAAAAACTGTAGGAGTTTTAATATTTAAAAAAGGTAAAGTTCTATTGGTTTGTCACGGAGAAAAAGCCGAACATTTAAATAATACATACGGCTTACCAGCCGGTAGAGTTGAAGAAGGAGAAACATTAGCAGAAGCCGGAGTAAGAGAGTTGAAGGAAGAAACCGGATTAATTACCGAAGTTAAATATTTAAAAAAGATAGATAAAATTTATAAAGCCGCTATTGAAAGAAAAGACGGAGTTAAGAATTTTAGCCAAGATAATTTTTTATGTGATTATTTTGAAGGTGAAATAAAATCTAATGATGAAACTGTTCCTTGTTGGGTTGAAATTAATGATTTAGAAAAAATAAGATTGTTGCCAAACGTCAAAGAAATGATTTTTGACGCTTTAGAATTTAAAAAAATAGTTAATTAACTTTTTAAAATTAATATTTTATATATGTCATTAAATTATACAAAAAAAACTTTAGAACATTTTCGTCATCCGCAAAACATCGGTGAACTAAACAAGCCCGATGCCAGGGCCACTATTGGTAATATGGTTTGTGGTGATCAATTATCTTTTTCTATTAAGGTTAAAAATAATAAAATACAAGATATTAAATTTTTATCTTTTGGTTGCGCGTCTAATATCGCTACCGCTTCCGTTATGACGGAAATCGTTAAGGGTATGATTTTAGAAGAGGCTAAAAAATTTAATTGGGATAAAATAGTGGTAAAATTAGGCGGATTACCAAAACAAAAAATTCATTGTTCGGTTTTGGTATAGGTCTTTTTAATGGATTTTGTTTGTTTTTTTTTGTAAATTATATTAAAATAATAATAGGTAAATATAATATATGAAGGTAAAAAAACCACAAAAAACAACTTTAAATTTTATTAAAGATATTCAAAGTCGAGAGAAACGAGTTTCTGATTTTTTAGGATATAAAATAATTATTCATAAAAATGTTTTTCCAGTTGATTCATCTTTTTCTTTTTCTTCTAAAATAACAGCTAAAAGAATTCCAAAAAACGTTGGTAAAGTTTTAGATGTTGGAACAGGAACGGGAGTGCAGGCGGTGATAGCGTCTCTTAAGGGGGCAAAAAAAGTATTAGCAATTGATATTGACGATAATTCTCTAAAAAACGCAAGAGAAAATGTTATTTTTCATAAATTAGATAAAATTATAGAAATAAGAAAGAGTGATTTATTTAAGAATATTAATAAAGATGAAAAGTTTGATTTAATAATTTCTCAACTTCCATTTGCTGACGTTGCTTATAAAAGTAAAGTGGGTCATTTTTTGTTTGATTCTGGTTTTAAATTGCATGATAAATTTTTAAAAGAAGCAAAAAAACATTTAACCGAAGAAGGAAAAATTTTTATTCCTAGTGGTGATATTGCAAACGAAAATAGACTTAAAGAATTGATTAAAAAATATAATTATAACATTCTGAATGTGGACGAAGAAACTTTTCAAGATTTAAAATGGAAGCTTTACATTTTAAATAATAATACTTAATTTTAAAAGTATGAATGCGTTATTAATATTTTTATGGATAGTAGTTACCGCAATTTTTTCTTTGTTTGGATCCTGGTATGTTCGTAAATACAATAAAGCAGATGCACTTATTGGACTTTATGTTACTTTTGTCTTAATTAGTAATATAGTTGCTTATAAAATAGCAGCTTTTGACTTTGGAATCGTAACCTTTTTTGCTACATCTGCTACTCTTGTTTTTTCTGTTACTTTTTTATTAACAGATATTGTAAATGAAAAATTTGGTAGAAGTGAAACGCAAAAAATGATTTTTATTGCTTTTATAAACCAGATTGCCGTTGCTTTTTTTATTTGGTTAGTAATTTTATTAGAGCCGGCTCCGTTTTGGTCAGATCAAGATATATTTGCTAAAATAATTGGTTTTGCTCCAAGAATAATGTTTGCAAGTTGGGTTGCTTTTTTAATTAGTGAAAATGTGGATGCTTATCTTTTTTCTTGGTTTAAAAAAATAACAAAAGGAAAGCATCTTTGGATGAGAAATGTTTTTTCATCAATTCCATCAATGACTTTGGATACGTTAATTTTTGTGACAATATCATTTTATGGGGTTCAACCTCTTTTACCTTTGATAATTGGAATTCTTATAATAAAATGGTTGGTTGGAGTTATTGATATTCCATTTATGTATTTGAACAGATGGATAATGTATAAAAAAATATAATTTAAAATTATATAAAAGAAATTTAAAATCGAAAACCCATGTTGGGCGAATAGTTTTTGTGTATTTGTTTTTTATTTTTTTAATGGTATTTTTTGCGTATCGATTTTTTTATAATTTCCGCCGGAATTTTAGTTATAATAATTTATTAACGCTTGACAATAATATTGTAATGCGTTATTATATTAATATTCTATGATTAAAAGTTTTAAATCTAAAGAAACTGAGAAAATTTTTAACAGAGAATATTCTTTAAAACTTCCTTCTTCAATTCAAAAAGTGGCTCTTAGAAAGTTGTGGATGGTTAATGCTTCCATGTCTTTAAATGATTTACGAACGCCACCAGCCAATCATTTAGAAAAATTGAAAAGTAGTCAAAAGGATTTTTATAGTATTAGAATTAACGATCAATGGAGAATTTGTTTTAGATGGTATAAAAATGATGCTTATGAAGTGGAAATTATAGATTATCATAATTAATTAAATTTAAATATATGTCTAAAAAAATAAAACCAATTCATCCGGGCGAAATATTATTAGAAGAATTTTTAATTCCTTTAAATATTAGTAAATATCGTTTGTCAAAAGATATTGATGTTGCTCCGATTAGAATAGGAGAAATTGTTAAAGGAGCAAGATCTATTAGTGTTAATACAGCTCTTCGCTTGGGCAAGTATTTTAATGTTTCACCATATTTTTGGCTTAATTTACAATCCCAGTATGATTTAGCGGTTGAGAGCGAGGGACTAAAAACAATTTTAAGTAAAAAAGTTAAAGTTTTTGAGTTAATAACATGTAATAAATAATAAAATTTATGGAATTTTCAAATCCAAATCAATTTAAAAAAATAAAAAAACTTGAAGGCGCAGAAAATTCGGAAGATATTTGGGATATTTATGAATTTGATAAAATTAAAAATCAAATAGAAAAGCAAACATCTTTTAATATTAAGGAGCTTATTGATAAAGATGAATCTATTGTTGAGTTTCAAGAATGTTTAAGTAAAACAAGATCTTTTTGTGATGAAGTATCTAAAGATTTTAAGCAACAATTTTTATGCTTATTGGATCAATACAGAAAAGAACGTCGGCAAATACCGCAAAAAATAATAGATTATTTATCAGAAAAAGATTTTATTTTCCCAAATTTTATAATTGCCGTCAGAGAACAGGCACAAAAATTACTTGAAGAATATGGTTTTCAAGAAGAAATTAATAATCAAGATTTATTATTGGTGTTTCAATTGCCTAAACCCCTTGCTAAATTCTGGTGGAAAGGTGGAGCTGATTCTTGGGGAGGAGAATCAATAGATATTGAAGATCGGGCCATAGAATGGGGACATTTTTATAGAGAACTTTTACCGATAATTTGGGAAACTCAGGGTCGTTATGAAGATGAAAAGGGTTTAGATTTTTATAGAATAAATGAAATTGGCGAGCACGATCCTGAAAAATATTATTATATTTGGAAAATGTCAGAATGGTAAAAATAAAAAATAAATAATTAATAATAAATATATGTCATTAAATTATACAAAAAAAACTTTAGAACATTTTCGTCATCCGCAAAACATCGGTGAACTAAACAAGCCCGATGCCAGGGCCACTATTGGTAATATGGTTTGTGGTGATCAATTATCTTTTTCTATTAAGGTTAAAAATAATAAAATACAAGATATTAAATTTTTATCTTTTGGTTGCGCGTCTAATATCGCTACCGCTTCCGTTATGACGGAAATCGTTAAGGGTATGATTTTAGAAGAGGCTAAAAAATTTAATTGGGATGAAATAGTGGTAAAATTAGGTGGATTACCAAAACAAAAAATTCATTGTTCGGTTTTAGCGGTGGAAGGATTAAAAAAGGTTATTGCCGAATACGAATCTAAGCATAGTAAAACTAAAAAAGTTGTTGCTAAAAAAAATTCTTTAAGCGTTAAGACAAAACTTCAATCTAAACCTAAACCTAAATCTAAAACTAAAATAAAAAAATAAATTATCTTTAATAAAAAAATATTATGATGTATTTCTATATAATCTTAGCTTCGGTGGTCACATCTTTAGTTTCTTTAATTGGAATATTATTTTTTAAAGTCCCAATAAATAAATTAGAAAAAGTTATAATGTTCTTGGTTAGTTTATCGGCCGGTACTTTATTAGGCGATAGTTTTTTACATTTATTGCCGGAGTCAGTGGAATCACTTGAAAATGGTATGGTTATTTGGGCTGGAGTTTTGGGTGGTATTATTTTGTTTTTTATTTTGGAAAAAATAATTTGTTGGCGTCATTGTCATATACCGACTTCCGAGAGTCATATTCATTCCGTCGGCAAAATGAATTTAATCGGTGACGCTTTGCATAATTTAATTGACGGTATGATTCTAGCCGGTTCTTTTATAGTTGATTTTAACTTGGGAATAGTTACTACCATTGCCGTTATTAGTCATGAAATTCCTCAAGAAATTGGAGATTTCGGTGTGTTAATTCATGCCGGTTACACCGCTAAAAAAGCTTTATTTTTTAATTTTCTTTCGGCTTTAGCCTCAATTTTAGGGGCGGTAATTATTATAGTTTTAGGCTATAAAATTGTTGGCTTAACTGATATTATACTTCCGATAACCGCCGGTGGTTTTATTTATATTGCCGCTTCGGATTTAATACCGGAATTAAAAAAAGAAGTAACCATCAGTAAAACTTTAAAACAATTGTTGGGTATTTTTTTAGGTCTAGGTTTTATGGTTTTAGTGAAAGTTGTATTTAAATAATTTGTTTTGTTTTTATAATTTCTTTACTTAAATGTTAAATAAAATAAAATCACATTTTTTTAATTTTGATTGGATTATTTTTTCCGCCGTTTTGTTATTGGCTCTGTTTGGTTTAATTGAAATTTACAGTATTGCTTTAGGCCAAGAATCTTTAAATTTTTCCAATTTTAATAAACAAATTATTTCCATTGTTTTAGGTTTAGTAATATTTTTTGCTTGTTCTTTTGTAGATTATAATTTTTTAAAAAGTTTTAATAAATATATTTATGCTTTTGGAATATTTATTTTAATTGCCGTTTTAATTGTGGGAAAAACTACTCGAGGCACTACCGGTTGGTTTGAATTTCCCGGTTTTAGCATTCAACCGGTTGAATTTGTAAAAATAATTTTATTGATTTTTCTGGCGAGATTTTTTTCCAATTCGGCTGTTAAAATGAGACCGTTAAAATCGTTGATTTTATCTTTTTTAGGGACATCAGGTTTTGTTTTTTTAATTTTACTTCAGCCCGATTTTGGTTCCGGTATTATATTTTTTGCCATTTGGTTTATCATTTTAATTTTAGTCGGTTTTGATCGTAAATATTTTTTGCTTATTATAGTTCCATTGATAGTAGGAGTTTTTTGCGCTTGGAATTTTTATTTTGTTGATTATCAAAAGGAAAGAATTTTAACTTTATTAAATCAGCAAGAAAATTCTTTGTCTGAAGGTTATAATGTTTCGCAAGCTTTAATTGCTGTCGGTTCGGGCGGTTTTACCGGGAGGGGAGTTGGTTTTGGTTCGCAATCTCAATTAAAATTTTTGCCGGAAGCGCAAAATGATTTTATTTTTTCGGTTATTTCCGAAGAATTCGGTTTTTTGGGAGCCGGATTGGTTCTATGTTTTTATTTTGTCCTTTTTTGGCGATTACTTGTAGCTGTTAAGAAATGTAACGATGATTTTTCCATATTTTTCATTTTAGGAGCGATGGTCTTGATTTTTATTGAAATGTTTATTAATATTGGTATGAATATTGGCTTAATTCCTGTAGTCGGTATTTCTTTACCTTTTGTAAGTTATGGAGGAAGTGGTATCTTAGCCAATTTTATTTTAATTGGAATTATCGAAAATATTATTATTAGAAACAAATCTTAAAAATTAATATATTTATTAGAGATTAATATAATTAAAGAAAAAAATATGGATATTAAATTGCATGGACAAATCAGAGTTAAACAAGAAAAATTAACCGATGATTTTATTGGAGCCATTGTTTATGGTTCCGGTTTAGAAAATGTTCTATTAAAGTTAAAAACAGTTGATTTTGCTAAAGCTTTTAAACAAGCCGGGGAATCAAATTTAATTGATTTAGAAATTGAAGGTCAAGGTAGTTTTAAAGTTTTAATTAAAGAAGTTCAAAGAGATCCGGTTAAAGATTTTTTTGTTCACGTTGATTTTTACAAAGTTGATATGGATAAAGAAATTACTACCGAAATTCCTTTAGAATTTATTGGAGAATCAAAAGCGGTAAAAGAATTAGGCGCGATGTTGATAAAAAGTATTGATCAAGTTGAAGTTGAATGTTTACCGAAAGATTTGGTTGATCACATTGATATTGATATTAGTGTTTTAGCCGAGATTGGCGATAATCTTCAAATTAAAGATATAAAATGGCCTAAAGGCTTGAAAATATTAAATAATGAAGAAGATGCTTTAGCCAGTATCGTTGAACCGCGAGTAGAGGAAGAGGTTGCTCCGACTCCGGTGGCTGAAACTATTACCCCTGAAACTTCAAAAGATGATAAAACTACAACTAAAGATAAAGAAGAAGAAAAAAAATAATTTAATTTATTATTTTATTTTTTAAAAAAATATGCTAAAATTTATCGGTATGAATAAAAAAACCGTTTTAATTTTAGCATTTTTTTTATTGGGAATTTTTGGCTTAAATCGTGAGGTTTCAGCCGCAAGTACTATTCCTAATGATTATTATTTTAAAAACCAATGGTATTTAAATCGCATCGGTTATGATTATATTTGGAACAAGCCTTCAATTGGCGATAAAATAGTTGTAGCTATAATTGACTCCGGAGTTGATATTAATCATTATGATTTGGAAAATAATATTTGGTTAAATAAATTTGAAATAGCTAATAATGGAATTGACGATGATCATAACGGTTTTATTGATGATATTAACGGTTGGGATTTTGTTAATAATATTTTTGATCCTAATCCTAAATTAACCGGTAAAAGCAATGACGAAGGAACTAATCATGGAACGATGATTGCCGGTATTATCGGAGCAACCAGTAATAATAAATCGGGTATCAGTGGAATTGCTTCTAATGTTAGAATAATGTCGCTTCGAGCTTTAGATGAAAGTGGTGAAGGGAAAATTAATGATGTTATCAGGGCGGTTGATTATGCTATCAATAATGGAGCTGATATTATAAACTTAAGTTTTTCCGGTTTAGGTTATAATGAAGGTTTTAAAGAAGCGATTGAAAGAGCTTATGAAGCTGGAGTAATAGTGGTGGCGGCTGCCGGAAATAACTCCAAAAGTTTAGACGAAAATCTTTTATACCCGGCTTGTTTTAAAGGTAATAATAACGAAAATATTGTTATCTCCGTAAGTTCGGTTGACGCTTTGGATCAAAAAACTGATTTTTCCTCTTATGGTAAGAATTGCGTTGATATTTCAGCTCCCGGTATCAGTTTTTATTCTACCTATTTTTATGATTTAGAAAATGAAAAAAGTAAAAATTATAGCGGTTATTGGTCAGGAACTTCAATGTCAGCCGCGGTAATTAGCGGATCGTTAGCTAGAATAAAAGAAACTAATCCTAAATTAAATAATAAGGAGGTGGTAAATGTTTTACTTAAAAGTGCCAATAATTTAAATAATTTAAATCCAGAATATGTGGACAAATTAGGTAGTGGTCGGATTAATTTATATAGTTCGGTTAATTGGGCTCAAGAAAAATGGAATAATTTATCAGGTTATTTTTTATTATATCCGCAATCAGGTATTTCTAATTTTGAAACTAAAGATGAAAAATTTAATACAATTAGATTGGTTGATGGAAAAAATATTGAAAAGAATCGTTTTTTTCCATATAGTTCCAATTATGTCGGAAGTGCAAACATGGCCACTGGAGATTTAAATAATGATGGAGTTCAAGAAATTGTAGTCGGAGCCGGAGCCGGTGGCGGTCCGCATGTCAGAATTTTTGATAATTCCGGAAAATTAATAAGTCAATTTTTTGCTTTTAATCCTGAATTTAAAGGAGGAATTAACGTGGCTATAGGTGATGTTGATGGCGATGGTTTGGGTGAAATTGTAGTCGGAGCCGGAGCCGGTGGCGGTCCGCATGTCAGAATTTTTGATATTGAGGGTAATATTAAAGGTCAATTTTTTGCTTATGAAACAAATTTTAAAGGCGGAGTTAATGTCGCAGTCGGTGATATTTATGGTGATGGTAAAAGTGAAATTGTTACCGGAGCCGGAACCGGTGGCGGTCCTCATGTTAGAGTATTTAGTGGAACCGGGAAATTAATTAGCCAGTTTTTTGCCTATGAAAATAATTTTACCGGAGGAGTAAAAGTTGAAGTTGGAAATATTTATGGCCAAGAAACTAAAAATGATAAGGAAATAATAGTTTCTCCCGGTAACGGTCGGGAGCCGGAAGTAAGAATTTTTGATGTAACCGGTAAAAAATTAAGAAGTATTATGGCTTTTTCGGAAAAATTTAAAAATGGAGTTAACTTATCATTAGGCGATTTGAATAAAGATGCGATTGATGAAATAATTACCGGAGCCGGTCCGGGAGGAACTCCTCATGTTAGAGTTTTTGATGGTAAAGGAGTACTATTAAAATCTTTTTATGGCTTAGAAAGTAATTTTAGCGGAGGAATAATGGTTGATTTTATTGAGATTTCCGATTGATATTTTAATGGTGTTTTGCTATAATACGATTAGAAGTGATAATATCTAATTTTTAAATTATAATATATGTCGCCAGTTATTTTTGATAAAAAAAATATTTTAGTTTTAGGCGGGGCCGGTTTTTTGGGTTCCAATTTATGTGATGAACTTATAAAAGAAAACAAAGTTATTTGCGTTGATAATTTTTTAAGCAGTAACTCTAAAAATATTGATCATTTATTATCAAATCCTAATTTTGTTTTTATTAATCATGATTTATCAAATCCTTTAGATTTGGAAAGTTTAGTGGAACTTAATAAATTTAAAATTTCTTTTCAAGGTATTCAAGAAATATATAATTTAGCTTGTCCGA
The DNA here is from genome assembly GCA_964394905.1 of uncultured Gammaproteobacteria bacterium. Taxonomy (GTDB): domain Bacteria; phylum Patescibacteriota; class Patescibacteriia; order Patescibacteriales; family UBA12465. The sequence continues at coordinate 1,204 of CAYMZF010000022.1, read as the reverse complement.
TGTCGGCTAAAAATTTTATGCAAAATCGTGATAAAATTTTATTAGCCAATTCTTATGTAATAAAAAACGCTTTGGATATTGCCGTAAAATATAAATCTAAATTTTTACAATTTTCATCTTCGGTTGTTTATGGTTTAAGAAACGATACTTTGTCTGATGAAAAAATTAAAGAAGATTACATCGGTAAAGTTGATATTTTAAGTGAACGCAGTTGCTATGACGAGGGTAAGCGTTTTGCCGAGTCGTTTGTAAATACCTATCGTCAAATGTTTAATTTAGACGCTAAAATAATTAGAATATTTAGAACTTATGGTCCTCGGATGGCTTTGGGAGATGATCAAATGATATCCGATTTTGTCAGTGACGCTTTAAACAATACTGATATTACTATTTTTGGCGATAAAAGTTTTTCTTCATCTTTATGTTTTGTAGATGATATAGTTGATGCGGCGATAAAAGTAATTAGGTCAGAATTTAGCGGTCCTTTTAATGTCGGTTCGGAAGATGATATCAAGCTTTATGATGTCGCTTTAAAAATTATTGAACTTACCGGATCAAAATCAAAAATAGTTTTTAGCGATAATAAAATTTTTATGACTCAATTGGCTATTCCTGACACCTATAAAATTAGAAATGATTTAGGTTGGATGCCAATAGTTACTTTAGAAAATGGACTTAAAAAAACTATTTTAGATCTTCAAGCTAGTAAACAAATGACTAATATAATTTAGCTTACAATGTTTAAATTATCAAAAAAATATAAATCTGCTTTTACTTTAATTGAGCTTTTAGTGGTGGTGGCTATTATTGGTATAATTACTACTATTACAGTGGTATCTTTAAACGTTTCCAGAGCTCGAGCTCGAGATACTAAAAGGGTATCTGATATTAAACAAATTCAAACAGCTTTAGAATTATATTACAGCAATTACGGAGAATATCCGACTACTTTAGGTGATTCTATCGCTTCCGGTACTAAAATTTATTTAGCCGATGTTCCGACCGCTCCAACTCCGGCTGACGGAGATTGTAGTGATTCTAATAATTCCTATACTTATGAAGTTCAGGGAACAACTTCCGCTTCTTATTCTATATCTTTTTGTTTGGGTAATAGTGTCGGAGAAATTTCAGCGGGAGTTAATTTGGCTATACCGGGAGGAATAACTTCTACTACTTATGCCTGGCAAACTGTCGGTACAGCCGG
>CAYMZF010000021.1:0-10697 GCA_964394905.1 uncultured Gammaproteobacteria bacterium | reverse complement strand
GTATGTGGTTTATTATATATAGAAAAACTATTTTTTTCAATACCAGTAACATTAGACCAAAAACTTATCATCTCTTCCCTGTTATGATATTCATGTAGATGCAACCTAATATGAAATTTATTCTCATTAATATTAAAAGATTTTCTTAATAAATATAAAAATACTTTTATCATTTCTGGATCAGAATTTATAAAATTAAAATAATCATTAGTTTTACCTCCCTCACCCCAATACAATAAAGCTAAAAACAATTTATAATCATCAATATTGTATTTTTTATTCTTTAAAACTAAACAATTATTATCAATTGTCTCTAATTCTCTTTTTCTTTTTTCTCTATTGGTTATTCTTCCTTTTTCTCGTCCAATATCACCCAAATTCTTAATTCTTTTTTTAGCCCTATCATTTAAAAATTCACTCCGACACCAAAGCGAGGCGGTGCTTTTAGAAACCCCACACCATAAACTTATTTCCCTAAAAGAATAACCTTTTTTTCTTAATAATTTAGCTTGTTTTTTAATACTTTTTTTCATATTAAAATTATAACAAACTCAAGTTAAAAAGAACTTAAACTACAGATAAATAAAAGAACCGTTTAAAACGGTTCTTTTAGAAATATTTTACCAGAAATTATTCCTCTTTTTCCCCTTCCTTCTCTACCATTTCTTTTCCGCAACAAATTATCGGAGTTCCGCTATCTTTCACAAATTCCACTTCATTTCCGCAAATAGTACAATAGAAAACTTTACCAACTCGATTTTCCATAAAATTATTATTAATTTTTAATACAAACAAAATATTTTTTTATTCTATTTCTTTACCTTATTAGTAAGTTTCTTCAAACACTTCAAAGTAAGCTTGAGGATGAGAACAAGCCGGACAAGTTTCCGGAGCCTCGGTTCCTTCATGGATATAACCGCAATTATTACATTTCCAACGTTTAACTTCCGGTTTTTTAAAGACCTCGCCTTTTTCCAAATTATCCAATAATTTTCTGTAACGCTCCTCATGCTTTTCTTCCACTTCTCCTACTTCTTTAAACATTTTAGCGATATCTTCATGTCCTTCTTCCAAAGCTTCTTGATACATGCGAGGATACATACTTTCAGTTTCAAATTTTTCGCCTTCAATCGCCGCTTTTAGAATATCTTTCAATTCACTGGGAATAAGTTCTAATTGCTTAGCCCATAATTTAGCATGTTCTTTTTCATTTCTAGCGGTCTCTTCAAAAATATTAGCAATTTGAACATAACCCGCTTTTCTAAAAATACTGGCGAAATAATCATACTTATTTCTGGCCTTTGACTCTCCGGCAAAAGCTTCTTCTAAATTTTTTTTTGTTTTTTCTCCTAACATAAATTTAAATATTAATTATAAAAAGAGATTATATAATAAATTTACTATTTTTCTTTTTTTATTTCTTTTAAATCTTTTATCTTAGTCTTTTTTAAATCTACTTCTTCCAAATCTTTTCCATATTCCAATTCATAAATACTAAAAATAGTAACGATTAAAGACAAAATTAACGGACCTAAAACTAAACCCCAAAAACCAAATAATATAATTCCGCCCATTAAAGCAAAAATTAAAAAAATTGGATTAATTTTAGCCGTACCGTGTAAGATATAGGCACGAATAACATTATCGGCGTTACCGATAATAACCGCTCCCCAAATAAGGATAAAAATTCCTTGCCAAATTTGTCCGGCTAAAATCAAATAGATTCCTATCGGTACATAAACAATCATCCCACCGACATAAGGAATAAGGCAAGCAAAAGCTAATAATAATCCCGGAAACAATGCCGGTACTCCCACAATTAAAAAACCGATAATTCCAATAACTCCTTGAATACCGGCTGTTACAAAAGTAGAAATTAAAGCGCTAAAACTTATTTCTCTGAATTTTTTAAAAATTATTAAGTCATACTTATTAGGTAAAGGCGACCATAATTTCAATTTAGCCAACATTTTTCTACCGTCAATAAAGAAAAAGAAAGTTGTTAACAGCATTAAAACTAAAGAGATTATAAAATTAGAAGTTCCTTTTAAAATTAACGGTACGGCTGAAGCTAACCAATCACTTACCTTTTTAATCGAATTCAAAATAACCGATTCAACTTTACTATTACTTAAATCAAAACCAAAATTAGCCGAAAAATTATTTTTAAAATTAGCACTAGTTGTATTTACAAACTCAACCATTTCAATATAAGCGGTCGGAGCTTTTTTACTGATTTGAATAACCAAAGTACTTATCGGAATAACGATTATCAATAATAAAAATAAGCTCATCAAAAAAGCCGCAAGTTTTTGACGTCCTTTTAAAAATTTACTTAATTTAGTAAACGGTTTATAGAAAACTGAAGCCAAAACCGCCGCAATTATTATTTCAATCAAAAAAGATTTAAATAACAAAATACAAGCCAAAGAGGCCAAGATTATCAAAAATATTAAAAAATATTTAGAAAGAATTTTGTCCTTCATTCATTTTTTAGTTTTAGATATAATTATTTAGTTTCTTTATGAAGTGTATTTTTTCGACAAAACTTACAAAACTTGCTTAATTCTAACCGAACCGCTTTTAAAGTTTTTTTATTTTTATGAGAATGATGAGATACTTGCTTACATTCAGTACATTCCATTTTTATCATGTTGTCTTGTGACATATTTTTCTAATAAATTATTATTTTGCTTTAACAAAGGTATTATAACAAATAAAGAGTAAAAGTCAACTTAAATTTAAACCTGACATTTCGGACAGTAACGAGTTCCCCGTCCGGCAATTTTAGTTTTCTTGATAATTTTCCCGCAATTATAACACTTATCACCGTCTCGTCCGTATACTTTAAGCAGTTTAACAAACCCACCGCTTTGACCCTCGGCATCAACATAAGTGTTAAAAGTTGTCCCCCGCTTTTTAACCGCCAAACGTAAAATTCTTTTTATATTATCATACATCGCTTTTTGTTGTTTTAAATTCAAATCGCCGACTTTTTTTTGAGGATTAATTTTTGTAGCGAATAAAATTTCATCGGCATAAATATTTCCAATTCCGGCAATTAACGATTGATTAAGTAAAAATGCTTTTATATTTTTGTTAGGCCGACTTGTAATCAAAGATAAAAAATTTTTAAAAGAAAAATTATTAGATAAGGGTTCCAAACCGAATCTCTTTTGAATAATAGAAAAAATAACCGGATTGACTAACTTAACATAAGCAAATCGTCGAGCGTCATTCAAAACTAAACGATAACCATCGGAAAAAATTATTTGAAAACGAATATATTTTAAATCACTGTCGGAAATATTAATAAGTTTTTTGTCCGAATGACCTCCGGCCAACAGAATACTACTTGAAACTACCGGCTTTCCGTTTCTTTTAATTCGATTATCTAAACAAAAAATCAATTGTCCGGTCATCTTTAAATGAATTAATAATTTAAGGTTGCTGTGTTTAAAAGAAAAGATCAGCATTTTTCCCAAACGACTTACTTCAATTAAAGAGTCGCCTCGCAGTTTTTTAAGACCGGCCAAACTTAAACCTAATTTTTGATCATTAATGATAAATGTTTTGATTTCTTTATTTAAAACAAAACGGCGTAAACCGTTTCTGATTGTTTCTACTTCGGGTAATTCCGGCATAAAATTAAAATTAAATAAAAGATAAAATAAAAACCACTGTTCCTAAAATTAACAATAGTATTAGAAATATTTTTACAAAACTTAAACCGATTTTATCAGGATTTATAAGCATAAGAATGAGAGTAAAATTGTGGGCCGAGTAAGATTCGAACTTACGAAGGCTAACGCCAGCAGATTTACAGTCTGCCCCAGTTGACCGCTTTGGTATCGACCCAATGACATTTTAAAGTTCAACCTTATTTATTTTACAAGAAAAAAAAATAATGTCAACCGATAACTTAGACCAATAAATAAACATTACTTATTATATTAAGCTCCGATAGCCCCGATAACAAATTTAACTAAAGCGTAGGATGAGAAAATAACTACTAAACCTAAAGCCGCCCACATTATGATATTTTTACCTTTAGTGACGCTCTGCTCATTACCTGAAGCGGTCATCCAGATAAAACCGCCATAAATAAACATAACCAAAGCTAGTGACCCGACTACACCCAAGACAGCATCAATAACTCGACCGACTAAAGTTTGAACGGTAGTGGAAGCCCCTAAAGGATTATCTAAATTAACCGTTGTCGCTTGAACACTTAAACCGACCGAAAAACAAAAAAACAAAGTTAAAAAAAACAAAAATATTCCTTTAAATTTCATAATTATTTTAATTAGTTTATATATTAAATTATAGTATTTTATCTAAAAAAAATCAAATAAAAAATAGAGGCGACTAGTCACCTCCATATTACTTAACAACCGTCTCCGTATCCAATCATTTGGCCGGATACGATTTTTTTCTTTTTATCATCAATTTCTTCGTCTCTTATTTTTTCTAACAAAGAAAAAGCGAGAGAATAAATTCTTATCCCACAAATATTTTCCAAAAAATTAATAATCGAACTGGGATTATTAATAATTAAAGAAAAATCTTCAATGACATAATAACGGTTTCCCGGAAGAAAAGTTTTCCAACTCCTTTTGATAAAAAAATTTATCATCAAAGGTTTTATTATTTCTGAAATAACAAAGTCAGCGTTGGATAAATAATAATTTTTAGCATCAGTTATTTTATAATTGACAACTAAATTAATTTTAAACCTAGCTCCATGAGCAAACTCAATATCTTTTTTGGGCATTATGTTTAAATGTTGCTCTTTCAAAGAAATAATTTGTTTAAGAAAAACTCTGTTAGGAAACAGAAAATATTTCCCGGCCGGCAAAATAATTATTTCTCCGTCAGATACAGCAATTAATTCTTCATCAGGAAGAACTTTAATATAAGTGGCTGCAAGAAGAAATAATACTACAATTAATACCAACACAGACGAAAAGGTTATAACCGCCACACTAAACGAAACCATGGCGATTGACAGACAAATAATAAACAGGGCTAACAACATTGGAACAAGATGATTTATCCAATGTTTTTTACTAACAAATTTAATGTCAGCAAATTTTTTTAAAAAACTTTCTTTTTTCATGGTAATTTTTGGTTTATTTGATTTATTTTAAGGTTCTAATTTATTATCGGCCACTTTAACATTTTTATATTTAATAATCAAGACCTAATAAAAAAACTGCCAATTAAATGACAGTTAGGTTTAAATTACAAATTATAATTATCAAGTTTGTCTTCAATGGCATCAACTAGTATGTCTATATGAGGCCAAGGTGCTAAGAGAAAAAAATTTTTATAAACATCATACACGTCTAAAACGAATTCGGCTTCATAACAGTCTTCTATTTTGAAATCGTCTTTGTCTAATAAATAAGACAAATCTTCAATAGCATCTTCTATAAACATTTCTCTGGTTGAAATTAAAACTTCATCCTTTATAAAGAAAATGATTACAAACTTTATAATAGCCTCCATCATTAAAAGATCACTAGAAACCCGTAAAAGGCTTTCGTCTATTTCTTGATTTTCATAATTTTGATTATTTTCTTCATTACCTTGTTCTTCTTCTTGTTCTTCACAAAAAAACATATCTTCCAAATCATCAAGATAAAGAAATAATCGAGGAACCGGATCATAAAAATTATCTTCCGGATAAAGAGAAAGAAATTCTAAAAAACTTGCAACTCTGCAAGGATATTCTTCTTTTGTTTCCATTGTTATTATGATTTAGTTAATATTTTTAAAGAACCATTATCTTATATTAATTCATATATTATTTTTTGTCCAGAACTTAAAAATCATAATAAAAAAGCGGTTATTTTAAAAACCGCTTTTCAAATTTATTCCAAATACTTCTGACGATTAAATGAATAATCATCAATCCATTTAACTTGGTTATTCCAAAAATATGTTTCCAAAAAAGCCAAAGCTTCTAAAGGAGTCATATTGCTAAAAAGTTCATGATATTTTTTATGAAAATAAACCATAATTATGGCTTTATTATCTTTCGTGTCATTCCCGCCACGACTTTTAGGAATAATGTGATGAGCAGTTGTAATTTTTTTACTGCTCTCTTTTTTTCTTTTAGTTTCTTTTTTATCAGAAACAGATAAGGAATTCTTGTTGTAAGGTACCATATTAATTTTTTTGGATTGGAGCCGTTGACCGGGATTGAACCGGTGACCTTCTCCTTACCATGGAGATGCTCTACCAGCTGAGCTACAACGGCCTTCTAAAATTCATGAACTTCTTCTTCCCATTTAGAAATATTATTATTATCGGGATTAACTTCTTTAATTTTATCTAAAAACCTCAAAGCCAAACCTTTATCTTTTTTTATTATACATAAATCCAACATTAAATCAAGGTAACGAGGATTATTTTGATCAATATCTAAAGATTTATATAGATTATCTATCGCTCCGTCCAAATCATTTAATTCTTTATTTATTAAAGCCAAGGAATAATTTAAATTGGCCACTTCGTTTCCAGTAACTTTTTGCGGAAAAATTTCAGCTAATTTACCGGCGTATAATAAAGTTTGTTTAGCTTCTTGCCATTTGCCTTCCGAATGATAAACTTCACCCAATTCTAAAAAAGCTAAAAAGTTTTTGTCATCCAAGCTTATAATCTCAATCAATTTTTTTTCCGCTTCTTCAAAATTTTCTTGTTTTATAAACTCATCGGCCTGAGAAAAAAGTATTTTATTCTTTTCTTCCAAACTGGCGCCTAACAATGACCGATCCTCTTGTTGTTTTTTCTGTATTTTTTGCAAATCATTTAATTTTGACCAAAAAACATTAGATAATTTATTAAACCAATCAGCTATAGTTCCAAAAAACTTATTTAAAAAAGAAAATTTTCTAGCCATCCTGTTTTTTATAATCTTTTCTTTAATTTGCTGTTCTTTTTCTTCCGGAATATTATCAGCATCTAACACCGCCAAAGCCGGAAAATGACGAATAACTATAAAAATAATCACCAAAAGCGAAATTGATATTAATATAATTGGCCAAAGATTATCCATATAATTAAAAATTATTAGCTATGTTTATAAAATCACCGGCCTTCAAACTGGCTCCTCCGATAAGCAAACCGGAAATATCAAAACAATTTTTAAAATCTGCAAAATTTTTCATATTAATACTACCTCCATAAATAATACCCAATTCTTTAGGTAAATTATTATAACAAATTTTTTCCATTAAAGCTCGTATTTTTTTATGAATAGAAATAGCCTCGGCCACGATAATAACTCGACCGGTACCGATGGCCCAAATCGGTTCGTAAGCGATAATTATTTTTTTGCCGGAAATATTTTTTGTTTTAGATAAAGCGGTTTTTAATTGTTTTTCTAAAACCATTAGAGTTTTGCCGGATCGTCTTTGACTTAAAGTTTCTCCGATACATAATATCGGAACAATAGTACTATTTTCTAAAACATTCTTCATTTTATCGGCAATTAAATCATCGTCTGCAAAATATTTTCGTCTTTCACTATGACCGATTAAAACATACTGACATTTTAATTGTTTTAGAGATTCCAAAGATACTTCTCCGGTATAGGCACCTAAATTATACGGAGCAATATCCTGAGCTCCTAATTTTATAGAAGCTTTTTTAATATTTTGCCCGACCTCAAAAAGAGAAGAAAAATCAGGCAATAAAACAATATCATTTTTCTGTTTTTTGTTTTTTAAACCCGAATTTATTTTTTTACTCAAAGCCACCGATGAATTATAATCCAAATTCATTTTCCAATTTCCAATAATTATTTTTTTTGATAAATTTTTCATAGTTATTATGTAATTTAAATTATTTATTCATTTGTTTTTTGGACCAATCAAGGGTCATATCAATTCCGGCATTTAAATCAACTTTAGGTTCCCAACGTAAAACCGCTCGAGCTTTTAAAGCATCCAAACAACTGGAACGTTCTTCACCTAATTTAGCCGGTAAATATTCTAATTTCATTTTACATTTACTAGCCGATTCAATAGCAAAAACAATATCCAATAAATTTTTTTCCACTCCGGTACCAATATTAAATTCTCCCGTAATATCATTATTTAAACCGGAGATTAAAGCCCTAACAACATCATCAACAAAAATATAATCTCTAGTTTGAAAACCATCACCATTAATATAGCTTGTATTATTATTAACGGCGTTATTAATAAAAATGGCGATAACTCCGGCTTCCCCGCCTTTGTATTGTCGCGGTCCATAAACGTTAGCCAAACGAAAAGCGATATATTTTTGACCGAAGACCCGATAATAATAATTTAAATATTTTTCAAAACTTAATTTACTAATACCATAAGGTGATACGGGAAAAGTCGGATAATCTTCGGCAGTCGGAATTTTTTCCGGAAAACCGTAAATAGCCCCACCGGAAGAAGTAAAAAATATTTTTTTAACCTTGTATTTTAAACAATTAGCTAAAATATTTAAAGCACCTAAAACATTAACTTGATTATCAAAAACCGGATCTTTAACCGAATGACGAACATCAATTTGAGCAGCTAAATGATAAACATAATCAAATTGTTCCTTTAAAAAAACTTCCTCAACTTCTTTTTTATCATTAATATCCAAATTATAGAATATAGCTTTTGGATTTAAATATTCTTTTTTACCGCTAAATAAATTATCAATCACCGTTACCTTGTGACCTAATTCAACTAATTTATCAACTAAATTAGAACCGATAAAACCGGCTCCACCGGTAACAAGAATTTTAGACATAATTACATAATTTAAATAAATTATAACCAAATTATACTATAAATTAATAAAATTAACAAACATTTTCCTTTGACTTAGAAATAAAAAATTGCTATAATATTAACAGATAGATGCCCTAAACATCATTTTTTATTTGATTATAAATTATTTAAAATACAAGAAATATGGTAGAAAAAAACAAAAAAAACAACGATTACGGAGCTGACGCCATTACCGTTTTAGAGGGTTTAGACCCCGTCAGAAAACGACCCGGAATGTATATCGGATCAACCTCTTCTGTCGGTTTACATCATTTAATTTGGGAAGTAGTTGATAACAGTATTGACGAAGCTATGGCCGGTTTTGCCGATGAAATTACCGTAACTTTAACCGCCGATAATATGGTTAGCGTTGAAGATAACGGTCGTGGTATTCCCGTTGAAAAACATAAAGTCACCGGACTTTCCGCCTTGGAAACCGTATTAACTAAACTTCATGCCGGAGGTAAATTCGGCGGAACCGGTTACAAAGTATCCGGTGGTTTACACGGTGTCGGTGTCTCCGTAGTTAACGCTTTAAGTGAATATTTAAAAGCTGAAGTTCATCGCGACAAACAAGCTTGGATGCAAGAGTATAAAATAGGTAAACCTTTAAAAAATATAAAAAACATCGGTAAGAGTACTAAAAACGGAACTATCATAACTTTTAAACCCGATCCGACTATTTTTACCGAATTAGAATTCAGTTGGGGTAAAATTTTAGATCGTTTACGCCAACAAGCCTATTTAACCAAAGACATAAAAATAAATGTAATTGATGAACGAACCGATCACTCCCATAAAAAATATCGTTTCTATTTTGAAGGCGGAGTTAAATCTTACGTTAAATCTTTACATCGTCAAAAAAACGTTAAACACGAAAATATTTTTTATGTTGATAAAAAAATAAACGACTGCGAAATTGAAATCGCTTTACAATACAACGATGAATATAACGAAACTACTCTACCCTTTGCCAATAATATCTATAACGTTGATGGCGGAACTCATTTAATCGGTTTTAAAACCGCTTTAACCAGAACTTTAAATTCCTATGCTCGCAGTAAAAATATTTTAAAAGAAAAAGACGAAAATCTAACCGGTGATGATGTTCGTGAAGGATTAACCGCCATCATTAACGTTAAATTACCCGATCCTCAATTTGAAGGTCAAACTAAAGGTAAATTAGGTAATGCTGAAATGAAAACCTATGTTGAACAAATTTTTGGTGAAGCTTTTGCCACTTTTTTAGAAGAAAATCCTAAAGACGCTGAAAGCATTGTCGGAAAATGTGTTGTTTCCGCTCAAGCTCGATTGGCAGCTAGAACCGCTCGGGCCAGTATCTTAAGAAAAAGCGCTATGGAGGGCATGACTCTTCCGGGAAAATTAGCCGATTGTTCCAGCACCAAAGCCGAGGAATGCGAAATATACATCGTTGAGGGAGATTCAGCCGGAGGTAGTGCCAAACAGGGCCGAGACCGCCGTTTTCAGGCTATTTTACCCCTTAGAGGTAAGATTTTAAATGTAGAACGAGCCCGATTAGATAAAATGTTGGTTAATAACGAAATAAAGAACATGGTCATCGCTTTCGGAACTAATATCGGCGATCAACTTGATATTGAAAAATTACGTTATCACCGAATTATAATTATGACTGATGCTGATGTTGACGGTTCTCATATTCGCACCTTACTTTTAACTTTATTTTTCCGTTACTTTAATCAATTAATAGTTGACGGCCATATCTATATCGCTCAACCGCCTCTTTATCAAATCAAAAAAGGCGCCGCCATTAGATACGCTTATTCCGAAGAAGAAAAATTAGATATCGTAAAAGAATTAGGCGGGAGTGAAGAAGAAATTGACAACGTAATTGAATCTGAAGAAATTGAAGAA
>CAYMZF010000020.1:0-11662 GCA_964394905.1 uncultured Gammaproteobacteria bacterium | reverse complement strand
AATAATAAAAATCATAAATTACACCCGGAACATTGTGAGAAAATAAAAATAAAACCAATAATGATTTAAAAACTAAAAAAATAATAGCCGCTAAAAAAATATTAACCAAATTAGACCAAAAATTTTTATTGTCATCGGATTGATTAACGGCCAAAACATGCCAAAAAGGAAAAAGCAAAGCAAAAAATAACCAAGCGTTAAAATCAAAAAAAGCGTCGCTAAAACCATTTTTTAGTATCCCTAAAACCACGGCTAAAATTATAAAAAAAGCCAATAAGAAAAAATTTTTTAAAAATGGAGCTGATAAATATTTTTTTATTAAATTTGATTTCTCTTTAAATAAAGTTAATAAAAATTTAGCCAACCAAACCGACATGACAATCAACCATAAAGTAATTCTGATTGAAAGTCTGATTCCACCGTTATCCCAAAAGAAAATATAACCCATGGAATCAAAAAATAATTCGGTCGTTACCATATATAAACCCCACTCTAGTTTATAAATTGACAAAACCAATGCCGTTAAAGCCAATAAAACAAAAATTATTAATTCCAAACTCGGATAATAATAGGATAAAAATGAAGTGGCCTCAACCAAAAAAATAACGGCGGTAATTACAGTTATTTTTCTTTTGTTTTTTACGATATAATTAAAATCAAACATAATATCAATCTATTAATTGTTATAAATTGTGTTTAGCTTTAATAATTGCCACCGCTTGTTTATATTTTTTCACGCTAGGTAAAAATGGCAATAATTTATAGGCCGAAGCCGGCAACCACGAACTGATACTACCGCCCGGTTTAACCCGAAATAAAATTTCATCAACAAAAATACCTAAATGTCCATTTTCTAGCATGGTTAACCATAAATCCCAATCTTGCAGTTTTTTTATACTTTCATCCCAACCGTTTTTAGGAAAAGTTTCTTGTCTAATTAAAGCCATAGTATGAATATAGGGCATTTTTTTTAAACGATTGATATCAAAAGGCCATAATTTAAAAAGTTTTTTTCCCCAATAAAAAGAAGAATAAGCGTAAGCGACGGTCGGATTATCTTTCAGTGACTGCCATAATTTTTCTAAAGCATCGGCTCGTAAAATAGCATCAGCATCACAAAAAAATAAAAATTCACCTCGAGCTTGTTGTCGTCCAAAATTTCTGGCCGCCGGAGCTCCTTGTTTTTTATTATAATTAACAAAATAATAATAATTATTTAAATTATTATTTTTAGAAAAATTTTCAAAAACTTTTTGCGTATTATCAACGGATTGATTATTAACAATAATAACTTCAAAATCCCGCCAAGTTTGATTTTCAATACTTTTTAAAGTATTGGCTAAAGTTTTTTCTCCGTTAAAAACCGGAATTATTATAGAAATCATATTACTTGATTAAAAAATTATACATGGTTTCAATCTGATATTTCCAATTAAAACTTTTCAAAGCGCGCTCTCGACCCAATTGACCTAATTTTAATCTTAAAAAATCTTTATCCAGTAAGTTTAAAATAGCCTGACTAATTTCATCTACATTTTCTGGATCAATAAGTAAACCGTTAATACCTGATTCAACCGCATCATTTACTCCCCCGCTACGACCGGCAATCACAGCCTTACCGGCTAAATTAGCCTCTAGATAAACAATACCGAAACCCTCAAAATCACCTGAAATATTACGAGAAGGCATAATAAATATATCACAACATGATAATAATGACCATTTTTCCGACTCACTGACTTCTCCGATAAATTTAACATATTTTTCCCAATCAGGACCCAATTCTTCATAAGCTGTTTGTTTTAAATAATCACCATCCGGACCTTGACCGGCAATTATATATAATAAATTAAAATCGGGACGTTTAGATAAAACTTCTTTTAAGGCTTTAATAACATAATCAAAACCTTTTCGTTTTACTAATCGACCTAAACTGAATAAAATTTTATGGTCGGCTAAATTATTTTTTTGACGAACATCGTTATTATCAGCATAGTTAAAATCAGAAAAATCTTTTACTCCGGGATTAATAATTTTAATTTTATCGTTATTTTTAATAAAATCACCGGCTAATTTAGCTACATAAGAATTGGCAGTAATTATTTTATCGGCTCGATTTAATATTAATTGACTAAGTCTTTTTTTATAATAATTTCTGGTAGCTAAAGAAAAATCCATTCCATGCAAAACCACCGCGTACTTTATATTTAATAATTTACTGACAATATAGGTAGCCGTACCTAAGGGTAAAATATGACCGACAATTACATAATCAATTTGGTTTTTTTTAACTTGATGATATAATTTAAATATCGCTTTACTCCACCTAAAAAAACCTCGTTGTTTTAGAAGTTCGTTATTATTATTGTGTAAAACCGACAATTGACTATTCTTAGGCCAATAATAAACCAAATTAGTATAATAATTGGCAACTCCGCCTTTAAATGGAAAATATTCTAATGTTAGTAATAAAAATTTCATATTATAATTCCTTAGGACTATCTTTTTTAAAAGATTTTAAAATATATTTTAAATCTTCTTTTTTATAACCACCCAGTAAAAATAAAACGACAAAATACAAAACCATAGCGATAAGACATAATAAAAATATGTTTATTTGATTTTTTAAAATAATTATTAATCCTCCCATTAATACTGACGATAAAAATATTTTTAAAAAGTTAACAATATTGCTTTTAAATTTGTAATTAATAATTTTTTTGCATTCAATAATTCCTAAAATAAACATCAAACCATTAGACAATAGTACCACCACCGAAGCTCCAATGGCGTTAAATTTTGGTATTAAAATAATATTTAAAATCACCGCCACAATTAAAGTAACTAACATATTTCTAGTGTTTTTTCTTTGACGATCGCAAGCATTAAGCAATGATCCGACCGGAAAATTTACAAAAATAAACATTAAAGCCAAAATAGAAATTCTTAGTGGCCAAACAGCTCCTTCATAACCGTTTTTAAAAATCATAATAATTTGATCAGCCAATAAAAATACTGCTACGGAAATTGGAATTGAAATCATCATTAAATAATCAAGAGAACGACGGAAAGCTATATTTAGTTGCTCTTTATTATTTAACCAATAATAACTCATAGCCGGATACAGTGAAGCGACAAAAGCCATCGGTAAAAATTGTAAGGCATAAATTATTTTAAAAGCCACTTGATAAATTCCTACATAATAATCACCCGAAAAAAAGGATAATAACACTGAGTCCAAATAAGTATATAAACGTTGAAAAATACCATAAAAAGCAAACGGTAAGCTTAAAATCAAAATTTTTTTAAAAATAGAAAAATTAAAAGAAAATTTAACCGGCATTTTTATTTTAAATTTTAAAATTGCCCACGAATAGATAAAATTAAAAACACTGGCTGAAACCAAAGATAACATTATCAATCTTAAATCCAAACCTAAAGCTAAAAAAGTCCAACCAACCGCCAAGACGATTAATTGAAAAATAATTGAAGAAATACTTTCAAACTTTAGATTATGAAAACCGCGAATCGCTCCAAAAAAAGTTAAAGTAAAAGAATCAAGTATCATACAAATACTGGAGATATAAACTAATTGACGACTTAAACTATTATAATCGCCTAAAATATTAATAAATAAAAAAACGGCCAAAACCGATAAGAAAGAAGTAATTAATTTTAAACCTAAAATATTTGACAATAATTGATTTGATTTTTCCTTAACCTTAGCGGTTTCCCGAATTAAATAATTAACCAAACCCAAATCAATAAAAATAGCAAAAATGGTAGTAAAAGAAATAGCAAAATAATACTGCCCTAAACTATCCGGCCCTAAATTACGGGCCAATAAAATAAAATAAAAAAACGAGATAACTTTTTGAATTATCAGGGCCACCGTCAAATAAGACGTATTCTTAGCGATATTTTTTATTTTTTGAGATTCAACCATATTTTTTATATCTTTAATTATAGCATAAAAACAAATAAAATAAACAATAAATAAGTCAAATAATAATTTATAATAAATTTATCTAAAATTTAAAGAAGTAAACTACTTAATGGTGTATAATATAAAGATATAAAGAAAAAAAACAATTTTATAATTATTTATACTTAATTTAAATAAAATAATAACTTATTATTTTATTTAAAAAAATTATGAAAATACTTATCATTGAAGATGACAAAACAGTCACTTCCCTCCTGAAAGAATCTTTAAACAAAGAAATTTTTTCAGTTGATTTTTCACACGACGGAGATAACGGTTTGTTTTTATTTCGAACCAATCATTATGATTTAATCATAGTAGATTACAATATCCCCATAAAAAACGGTCAAGAAGTTATAAAAGAAATTAGGCAAGAAGACAAAAACATAAAAATAATAGTCTTAACGGTTGACGCCAGTTTGGAAACCAAAGAAACTTTTTTTAATTTGGGCATTGATGATTATATCACCAAACCTTTTATTTTTAGCGAATTATTATCTAGGATAAAAGCCGTAATTCGTCGACCTAATCTTACCCAAAAAACAGTTTATAAAATTGACGATCTAACGGTTGATATTGATCGGCATATAGTGACCCGAGACAAAAAAAGTATTTATTTAACGTTTAAAGAAATGATGTTACTGGAATTTTTATTAAAAAACCGAGGAAAAGTTCTTTCTCATACTGTTATTATGGAAAATATTTGGGATTTTAACGCCGATCCTTTTTCCAATACCATTGAATCTCATATTCTAAAACTTCGTCGAAAATTAAATCCGAATCGTAATAAACGAGAATTAATACACACTATCAAAGGACGAGGCTATAAACTAGATCTTAAAAAATGGTAATAGTAAATTTAATTTAAATTTACTTTTTCAACATTATTTAATCTCTTCTTAAAAAAAAGTTCGCCTAATTCTTTAAATTTTTCGGGATTATCAGTGGTATAAAAACGACAATCAGTTTTTTTACCGGAAGACAATTTTATTTCTGTATGACGTTTTAAATAATCGCCTAAACTATCACTGACAACTTTACCGGGATCAAAAATTAAACATTTTTTTCCCATTATTCGCCTTATGTCTTTTAATAAAAAAGGATAATGAGTACAAGCCAATACTAAAGCTTGAACTTGTTTTACCTTCAATTCCAATAGATATTTTTTTAAAATCATTTTGGTTTCCGGTTTTTTTAACCAGCCTTCTTCAATCAGTGGAACTAGTAGTGGAGTAGCCTTTTGAAAAATTTTTATATTAGATTTTAAAGCCTGAATTTCATCAGGATAAATATTAGAACTTATAGTCGCTCGGGTTCCGATAATACCGATTTTGTCTATATTCGGTAATAAAACTATTTTTTCGGCAATGGGTCTAATAACACCTAAAACTCTTAAATCCGGATATTTAGCTTCTTGTTGTATTCTTCTTAAAGCTTGAGCCGAAGAAGTATTACAAGCGATAATAATTAAACGACAACCTTGAGCATACAAAAAATCTATGGCTTTCTGAGTATAACCATAAATTGTTTCTTGAGATTTATTACCATAAGGAACATTAGCCGTATCCCCCAAATAAATATAATTATAATTGGGATAATCAAGCAAAAAATGACGTAAAACGGTTAGCCCCCCTACCCCAGAATCAAAAACTCCAATCATACAATATTATTTTTTAATTTTATAATTTAAATTTAATTCAACAACCACTTCATAATCTCCAACACTAATATTTGTACTTCCACTATCACTACCTCCACCTAAACCTTCTCCGTAAGAAGAATAAGAATAATCAACTGTAGGGCTAACAACATTTTCCCACCATCCGACAATATCTCCTAATGATACACCAATATTACTTGATAAATCAACCGCTTTGCTCTTAGCGTCGTTTATAGCCAAAATTCGAGCTTCTTGTTTTAAATTTTCAATATTAGAACTTTCAAAAGTAATACCATCAATTTGATTGGCTCCGGCTTTGGTTGATTCGGATACCACTTTATTTAATAAACTGATATCTTTATCAACATTGTTTACTTTAATAACAATTTGTTGATTGGCGTTATAACCGCTTAAAGTGCTTACTCCGTTAATATAGTCATAATAAGGGTAAAGAGAATAAGTTTGAGTTTTTATATCCTTAGCTTCAATTCCTAAAGCGGTTAAAGCCTTTTCAATTTTTGTAACTTTATCATTTAAAGCGGTTAAGGCTTCTTCAGCTTTGGCACTCTTATTGATTTGAACACCTAAGGTAACGTTAGCAACATCAGGTTGATAAGAAACTTCCCCTCTACCGGTAACTGAAACTTGATTATTATAATTATTTACGATTCGATCTCGTAAAATAGAAATAATAATTACAGCGGTTAAAGCTAAAATAAAAACAATAACGGTAGTTAATTTAAAAACAACATGACGACGTTGGTTACCTGATATTTTATCGGCAATTACCTCTTTAATTTTTTCAGTTGATTTATTATTCATATTTTTTGTTTTTTCTTTAAAAATTTAAAAAATTTTTAAAAGAAAATTTAAATTTAAAATAATTTAAAATTATTTATAACTAAGACAAATTTATAACCCAAAAAAGTGGCCGCCTTGCGACAAAAAATCATTCGATCATTAAAAATTTCAAAATATTCCATTGCTCCGGTAATTTTTAAATCAATTTTTAAACGTAAAACAATTTCTTTTTTAATTTTATTAACTTTAAAAGTGGAATCAATTACTGAATAATTAACCCGATCATGAATATCATTTTTTATATTTTGCGGACTGGCATCTCTGACTCGACTGCGATGAACATCAGATTTATCGGCTAATACTAAAACGGCTCCGATATTACTGACAATTTCATGTTTTTCTTCATCGTGATCATTAATCGCCTGAACTATTTCTAAAACTTCCGGTAAATTATCATCTTGAGAAAAAAACTGAGAAAATAGCATCGCTCCGGCAAAACAATGTTCCGATCTTTGTAAAAAATTACCCATATCATGACAATAACCGGCAATTGCCGATAATTCTTGTTCTCGTATATTTAAACCTATATTTTTAGCTAAACTTTTGGCTCGATCCGAAACTACATTGATATGACGCGGTCCATGATCGGTAAAACCTAATTGGTTTAAATAATAATCTGATTTTTTTATACATTCTTTAATTCCGGGATGTTGTTTTACTTTTTCTAAGGTCAACATAAAAATTATATTAATTTTAAAAATTATTTCAGTAAACCGTGAGCAATGCTTTCTTTAATTCCCGCTCCGGTGATGTTTATAAAATCAGCTTTACCTTTTATTTTATCTATATTTTCCGCTCCAACATAAGTCATCCCCGAAGCCAAACCTCCTAATAATTTATTAACAATCGGAACGACCGATCCTTTATATTCCACTAAAGTGACTTCCCCTTCAACATGAACGACTTCTTCTTTCTTTTTTCCGTCCAAAGCCATTTTTTTAATTGTCGCCAAATAACTGGCCATCCCCCGATATTCTTTATATTTTTTTCCACCTTTTTTGATAATTTTTCCAGGAGTCTCTTTGGTACCGGAAAATAATGACCCTAACATTACAGTATCAGCTCCGGCTCCGATAGCTTTGACAATATCACCCGAAACTTTAATACCACCGTCGGCACATACCGGTACTTGACCTTGAGTAGCCGCATAAACATCCATAATAGCGGTAATTTGTGGAACTCCAGCTCCGGCCATAATTCTGGTTATACACATTGAACCCGGTCCAATACCAACTTTAATGGCATCAGCTTTTTTACTGATAAAATATTCGGCCGCATCTTTAGTGGCGACATTACCTACCATAACATCAATATCCGGATAGGTTTCTTTAATATAATCTAAAGTTTTGCCGACTCGCTTAGAGTGACCATGAGCAACATCTAAAACTAAAATATCAACCCCAACTTTTTTTAAAGCGGCAATCCGTTCCTCGTAATCTTTTATACCGATAGCGGCGGCCGTTAATAATTTTTCTTTTTTAACTTTAGCCACTTGTTTAACTTGATCTTTAATACTCATAAAACGATGTACTACTCCTAAACCGCCCAATCTTCCGACAGCAATCGCCATTTCACTTTCACAAACAGTATCCATATTGGCCACTAAAAAAGGAATATCAATATAATGATTGGTGGTTACTTTAGTTTTAAAAGAAACATCTTTTCTGGACGCCACTCGATTATATTTAGGAACGATTAAAACATCGTCATAGGAATATCCGGGACCGATTATTCTAGCCATATTTTTAAATTATTAATTATTTAGGAACAAATCAATTATATCATTTTAATAAAAAAATGTCATCATAAAAAAGAAGGTCTCAATTTCATTAGAGGCCTTATTTTTTTTGTTTTTTTTCTTAACAGTAATCGGGATGATCCGGAAAAGAAAAATCATTTTCTTCCAAAATTCCCGAATCATTAATCGTAAAAATATTGAATTTTATTTCCGGGAAACATCTTACCGTCCTGGAAATATCAGCTACAATATCTTTAACGGTTAAAAAACCATAATGTTCATTACCGGAAATATCTAGGTAATAAACCTTTTCCGTTTTTACTTTACTGTTAATTGCCGCATTAGCAAAATCAGTTAATGGTTCTAAAAAGAACCTTTCCTCTTTTTCATCCATTACTTCTTTTTCATCCATAACAATTTTTTTTATTTTTTATATAAATTTACTTTATTTGTTCTAAACGACATATTAAAAAATTTTTTTAATTTAGTCAAGCTTGTTTTAAAATAATTATCCTATTTTTTAATCCTTTTACCAAAAGCTTTTTTACGAGCGAAATTAGCAAACCGATGAGCTTCGTCTCTGGCTTGAAGTAAAATATTTTTTATTTTCAAAACTTTATCTTTGAAATCTTTAGTTGCTGTTTTTAAAAACACTAACTCATCACCGGAAAATTTGGATAAACCGACAACATTATTAATTTTATATTTTTTAAAAATAGGACTTAAAAAATCAACCTGTGGTCGTCCCCCGTCAATTAATATCAAGTCAGGATAAAACCAATCTTGATGTTTTAAGCGACGATTTAAAACCTCACTTAAAGCTCTGAGATCATCGTTTAAAAATTCATTTTTAATTTTAAATAATCGGTATTCGGCTTTATCGGCTTCTCCTCTAGAATTAAAAACAATCATTGAACCATAGGCTTCCTGACCGGATAAATGAGAAATATCATAAGCTTCAATTCGATTAAAACCGATGTCTGATAAATTTTTATCTCGTTCCAATAACGAAACATCCTGCAGATGTTTTAAAGCTTTGGCTTGATTAGGATTATCAAGAGATAATTTTTTTAATAAAGTTGATTTTTGACCGGATAATAATAGAACAATACTCTTAATATTTTTGTTATAATCTTTTTTATTAATTTTACCTAAACATGATCCCGGACATAAGCCGATCTGATAATCAAAACAAGCTTGACCGGAATTAGGTCGGCAAGTTCCATAAGGAAAAATTCTTCTTATTATGCTTAAAGCATTTTTTAATAATATAGCCGATTGATATGGACCAAAAATATAATTATCGTCTGACGAAAATTTAGCTAAATTTTTTCCCCGAACAATTATCGGATAAGCCCAATCTTTTTTAGAAATAATTACATAAACAAAAGATCGGTCATCCCGATCTTTAATATTATACTTAGGCCAATATTTTTTTATATATTTAGCCTCTAAAATTATAGCCTCTAATAATGTTTCCGTTTCGATGGTTCTAATATTTTTAGCCAACGCCACCATTTCCTTGATTCTAATATCAACTTTATTGGAAAAATATTGATTAAGACGATTATATAAACTGGTGGCTCGTCCGACATACAAAACTTTACCTTTAGCATCTAACCAAAAATAGACACCCGGTTTTTTGGAAATATTTTTTAATTGTTTTTTTAATTTGTCCATGATGAATTATTTTAATTAATCTTCGCTTACTTCCCCCACCGATTGTAGATCAACTAATTTTTTATATAAACCATCTTTTTTGTTCATTAATTGTAAATGCATTCCTTCTTCGACTACTTTTCCGTTTTCAATAACAATTATTTTATCAGCCATTTTAATAGTACTAAGACGATGGGCAATAATAATTATTGTTTTATTTTTTGAAATTTTAAAAATAGCATCTTGAATTAATCTTTCACTTTCAGCATCAAGGTTACTGGTAGCTTCATCAAAAACTAAAACTTTGGGATTGGCCAAGACCGCTCGAGCAATACCGATTCTCTGTCGTTGACCACCGGATAATTTTACACCTCTTTCACCGACTAGTGATTGATATTTATCCGGTAAACTCTCTATAAACTCATCAATATTGGCAATTTTAGCGGCCGCCTTAACTTCATCTAAAGAAATCTCTTTTTTAGAATAAGCAATATTATCAGCTATCGAAGAATTAAAAACTTCAACATCTTGCGGAACGATTGATAAATAACTTCTTAAATTAAATAATTCTAATTCTCTTAAATCATGACCATCCAATAAAACATGGCCGGAAATAGGATCAAAATGTCGAAAAATAAGACGAGCAATAGTAGTTTTCCCACCACCCGAAGGTCCCACTAAAGCGGTTATGGAATCAGCCGGAATGTCAAAATTAATATTATTTAAAATTATATTATCTTCTTGATAATAAAATTTTACATTTTTAAAATTAATTAAACCGTCAACTTTTTTTAATTTTATTTGACCATTATTTAAAACCGCACTTTCAGTTTTTAATAATTCTGATATACGGTTAATTCCCTCCGCTCCCTCAGCAAAACGATCATAAAGTCGAAAAGCTCGAGATAGAGTACTAAAAGATTTTTCCGATAAAGTTATTATCCAAACTAAAGTACCGATACTAATTTGATTTTTTACCACTAAAAAAATACCAAAAAACAAAAATAGAACTCGACCCAAACCAACTAAAATTTCTCTTAAATTGGCAAACTTTAAAATATAGAACCATTCTTTATTTTCCGCTTTTAAAATATTATTTTTTAAAAATGAATATTCTTCCACCTCTTTTTGTTGTTGAGAAAATGATTGAACCGTATTTACATTAACAATTGATTGAACCATTTTGCCGGCAGCCTGTTCATAACTTTTATAACGTAGTTTTCTGGTCGGATAAATATTTTTATTTATTTTTATATTTAAATACACTAATATAAAGGAAAATATTATTAAAATTACAAAAAAACGATAATCAATTATAATAAAAATTATAGAAGTATAAATAATTTGAAATAATACCGGCAATAATTCCCAAAAAATTGTTCCCAATAAATCAGTAAATTTTGAAATTCCTCGTTCTATTTTTGTAATTTTATTACCGGTTTCTTCTTTTTGATGATAAGCTAAATCTAAATCCAATAATTTTTTTTGACATCTTATCGGAATATCATATTCGGCTTTAAGTAACATGCCAAATATTTTACGATCTTTGAAATAATCTAATAACGATACTACCGCTAAAGAAAAAAAGAAAAAGATAATAAGAAAAATAAAATATTGAAGTTTATCAGTTGAAAAAGAATAAAGTCCGTCAATAAGTAATTTTAAAATATACGGGCCAATCATCTTAACGGCCTCAATTATCACTATAAAAACAAATAAAAAAACAACCGTTTTAAAATAAGGCTTCATTAATTTAAAA
>CAYMZF010000019.1:0-13213 GCA_964394905.1 uncultured Gammaproteobacteria bacterium | reverse complement strand
TAAAACGCCGTAAGAAGCGCTTTTTTAAAATATTTAGATGTTTAATAAAATTTTTCTATTTAAAATAACCATAAATAAAATAACACTATTTATCACCTAAAATCTTTATTGCTTCGGATAAAGTTTTTACAAAAATAAAATTTATTTTTTTAAAGTTAGCTATAATTCTCTTTTTGTCTTCTAGGTTGATTAACTCGCCTAAAATCACTGTTTCAAAACCCATTTTTTCTATTTCACGAAGTCGCATATCCAAATAGGCAACAGGACGAAGTTCGCCACCCAAACCTAATTCACCTAAAACCGCCGTCTTGTCACTTAATTTTTTATTTAAAAAAGAAGAAACAATCGCTAAGGCCACCGCTAAATCTAAGGCCGGATCATTGGTTTTAAAACCGCCGACAATATTTAAAATAATATCTTGACTAGTTAAGTTTAGTTTTTGTTTTTTTGATATAACCGCCGATAAAACCTGTAAACGATTTAAATCAAAACCGGAAGCTTTACGTTGCGGATAACCAAAAACTGTATGACTGACCAAAGCTTGAATATTTATCAAAAAAGGACGATGACCCTCGATTACACAGGAAAAGACCGAACCGGGAAAAGACAAAGACAGGTCACCTTCTAAAAAAGAGGCACTAGGGTTTTTTACTTCCACAAATCCGCTACCGGTCATTTCTAAAATTCCAATTTCATTAACACTACCAAAACGATTTTTTATAGATCTTAATACACAATGACCACCACGACCGTCATTTTCCAAATACAAAACAACGTCAACAATATGTTCCAATGATTTTGGTCCGGCTACTTGACCATCTTTAGTAATATGCCCGATTAAAAATACCGGGATATTATATTTTTTAGCCAATTCCATAAATTTTACCGCCACGGTTCTTATTTGACTGATACCGCCGGCTTCACCCAAAACTGTAGCCGAATAAATAGTTTGGATAGAGTCAACTATCAACATCGCCGGTTTTTGTTTAATGGCCGATGAAATAATCTTTTCTAAATTAGTTTCACTGATAAACTTAAAATTATTCAAATTACAATTTAATCTTTCTAAACGTAGTTTAACTTGCCCGGCTGATTCTTCGCCGGAAATATATAGAACTTCATTAAGTGATTTATTATTATTTACTAAAAGATTTGCTAATTGAGCTAAAATAGTGGATTTTCCGACCCCCGGTTCACCGCTTAAAAGAATCACCGATCCGGAAATTAAACCACCGCCTAAAACTCGATCAATTTCAGAAATACCCGACTCTAAACGAACAGTTTCAATATCTTTTATTTTACTTAAATCAACAATCTCTGATGAAATAATTTTAGTCATAGCCTGATTGGCTATTTTTTTATCGTCTTTAATATCCTCCTTTAAAGTTCCCCATTGACCGCATTCCAAACAACGCCCACTCCACTTAGGAAATTGGGCGCCACAATTTTGACACTCATAAATTGTTTTTATTTTCTCAGACATATTCTTTTATCAAACCAAATTTAAATTATTTAGCTAATTCGGTTTCAACCATGCTCTCTAACTCTTCTTCGTCAACACTGCCTAAAACACCTTGACTATTAACATAGATATAGGGAATACCGACAATACCCAAACTTTCAGCCTCAGAAACATTTTCTATAATAGCATCATTAATATCAACGGAAGTTAAACAGCTAGTAAAAGTAGTCATATCCAATTTTATTTGATCGGCTAAATTTAAAAATAACTGATCTTTCAATTCCGAAAAACTTCCTTGTTTTTGATATAATAATTCATTATAATCCCAAAATTTTCCTTGATTATTAGCACAACGAGCCGCCTTGGCCGCTTGATAAGAAAAAGTTTCCAAAGAAGACAAATCCGGATAATCCTTCCATATTATACGCACATTTTTGTTAAATTTATCATAAATTTTTTTTATAATCATTTCCTGTTCAAAACAATAAGAACAAGCATAATCAGAAAAATAAAAAATGGTGACCGTAGCGTCTTTGTTTCCTAAAGACGGATCATTTTCGGTATCAATAGGTTCGGATAAATCTTTATTAACTAAATTTTTTTCTGAAACCAAAGGATCAATGGTTTCAACGGTAGAACTATTATTATAGTTATTTACCACTTCAATAGCCACTTCATCTTTAGCCGAATACAAAGAAACCTTTAACCACGCCAATAACAAAATTAAAGCCAAAAACAAAACGATAGAAGCAGAAATTAAAATAATATTAAATTTTTTATCATTATTTTTTTTAACCGTCATTGTTTTTTTTATTTTTTCCATATTTTTTATTTTATTTTTTTCCTTATATTAATTTATTAAAATTATTGCCAAGTAGCGCTATCAACCAACCATTTATCGTTTTCTAAAATAAAAACTATTTTTATATCCTGTTTAAAATTCTTAGTTTGACCGTCAATTGAGGTTTCTTCTCTTTGAGTTGAAACTACAGTCTCTACTCGTTTGGAATTCAAATCAAAATTTGCTATTTCAGGTTCAATTAAAGCTTTAGTTATAATACCATAATAATTATCAGTGGAACTGCTGTTAGCTTTTAAATCAGCCACATAACTATCAGCCCAAATTTTCATATCGGAACTCATTAAACTGTTTAAGTCTTCAATATTTCCATAATCGGATTGATTAGAATAGGAACCAAAACGTTCGGCGAAAGATCGGGCGATTTGTTTAAAATCGTTCTGAGTCCACTCTCTGTTTTGCTCAGCTTCGGCGTCAAAATTATAAACTTTTTCACTTTCCGTTTGTGCCTTCATTTCATTAAATAATTCTTCCGGAGTTTTAGTTTCTTCAGTGGTTTTATTATTAAACAAATTTTTTAAACCACTACCTTCCGGTAATAAAGAAAAAACAACAATAATTATTATTACGACAACAACTGCCACAATCAAAAAAATTCCAATTTTTCTTTTATTTATAGTAATCATATTTTTAAAATTAATTTTAATTTATTTTTAAATTTAACTTTTATTATAAAAACTTATCTTCTGACTCTTTATCCATATTGCGAGCAAATTCTTTTTTAGCTTCCTCAATTTCCAATAATTGTCGAGGATCGGAAGTAATTAATTGATCTTCACTGTAAGAAGCTACCACTTTAATAGCCACATGTTTATTACCGGCAAAGAAAATTCCTTCTCCTAAACCACATTCTAATAATAAATACTTTTCTCCTTCGGTCAACATAAAAGTTTTTTGAATCAAATCAATGGCCGCCGGAGATTGTTTTAAAAGGATTTGTAAAGAAGAGTTGTTTACAATCGCTTGACCATAAGGCGAAGTTAAAAAATCATTAACATCTTGAGTGATAGTGGTTACTCCCAAATAATATTTACGACAACGTTTAACTAAAGCGAAAATAAATTTAGCACTATCTTCATTTTGCATCATCCACCAAGCCTCATCAATAACCAAAACTCTTTTTTTAGTTTCACTACGAACCACATTCCAAATATAATTAACAATGGTATAAATAGCTATGGGACGAAGTTCGTCTTCCAAATCTCGAACTGAAAAACAAACTAATTGGTTATTCATTTCCACGTTAGTCAGATTATTTAATAATCCGGAGAAAGTTCCTTCAGTATATTTTTTTAAACGCAAAGCTAACTCATTACCGCCTTCCATGCCTTCTAATACTTGCTGTAAATCCGACAAAACCGGCGGTTCAATTTGAGTTAAATCGGAATCGGAAGTAATATCTTTTTTGGCATAAGTTTCAAGTAAAGCCCGATCAACCACGGAATCTTCATCATGATTTAAATTACCGATCATTAAACGAACCAAACCTTTTAAAGTGATAACGGCACTACGAATAATATCTTTCGGTTTAGCTTCTCCGCCAACCGATCGCGGTAAATCAAACGGATTAATTTTACTGTCGCTTGATAAAGAAATATTAACATAAGTTCCACCGACCGCTTCCGACAAATATTTATACTCATATTCCGGATCAATAATTATAACATCAGTTCCCATCATTAAAGATCTTAGTACTTCCAATTTAATACAATAACTTTTTCCGGCTCCGGAAGTGGCAAAAACAACCGAATTGGCGTTCTGTAAACTAAAACGATCAAATAATATCAAACTGTTATTATGACGATTAATACCATACAAAATTCCTTTATCACTGGTTAGTTCACTGGAAATAAAAGGAAAAGAAGATGATATCGGTGATGAATTCATATTGAAAGTTATATATAATTCATCATTACATAAAGGCAAAGTGGAATTAAACCCCTGTTCGGTTTGATAAAAACCTCTTTTGGAATAGACTAAACGTGAACCGAAAATATCTTCCACTTGATCGGACAACCGATCTAATTTTTCTAAATTATCGGCATAAATAGTTACATATAAACCAAACTGAAAAAACTTTTCCGTTCCTTGAGTTAAGGAATCTCTTAAATATTCAATATCTCGCAAAGCTGTTTCTCTAATCGGATCACGTGGAGCTCCTTTTTCACTGTCACCGACAATCTGAGCTTCTAAATTACCGACTCTATTTTTTAATTGTTTTAAAATAATTGCACTTTTAACCGGATAAAAAAACATGGAAACATCAAAACATTCGTTCAAATTAATAATAGGAGCAAACCAACCGACACTGATATAACGAGGGTAGCTTATAACAAAAATAGTTCTTAAAAACTTTTGGCCTAATTGTAAAAAAGTGGAATCAATTTTTAAACTGGCCGGGGAAATTAAATCACGCACCGACAAAATACCTTGACGGAAAGCCCGTTCTTCTTCAATTAATTCTTTAGTCGACTCAAATTCTGCATCACTGATACCTGCTTTGGCCAATTCTTCCTCCAATAATCCTTTCTTTTTCTTTTTGGAATCGGAAATGTCTAATTGTTTTCTTAAATTTATCATATTTATATAATTTGTTAGCAATTAATTTAAACCTATTGTTCCACTTGAATCTTATTGATATCGGTTAAAGTTTGATTTTTAACTGTTTCAGGATTATAGGTGCTGTAATAAAGTTCAATTAATTGCTGAGTATTTAACATTTTAACGTCAACTCCTACGGATAATAAAGCCGAAAAGACACTATCAACCCGACGCATTAAACTATCTTTATATTTCAAAAATTTAGCTTCTTTTAATTTTAAAATAGTAGCCGGTTTAAAAACTTCCGATAATTGAGAAAAAAAACCTTTATGTTTATCGGTTAAAGGACTATATGGAACGACCACAAAAAACTTTTTATTCATAATTTTTCCGATTGACACTAATTCTTTTATATATTCAATATATTCTCCGGTTTGAATTTTTAACAATCTATTGGTCTGTTCTTTTTCTTTAGTTTTTAAATATTCAATATAATTATCAATATTTAAATCACGAGATTGAACTACAATTTGGATAGGAGTACTAATATTATTTAAAAAACTGACATAAGAATATATAATGGCATTTTGTTCATCCTCACTTTTTAAAGCAAAATTAATACTGGACACTTCTAAAACCGCCCTGATAGTTCCGTCTCTCATAATAACAGTATCGTCTTTTATTTCTAAAATATCTAAATACTGTTGAGTGGAAACATTATTACTTTTTTTACTTGCTGTATTTTGAGCCATGAAATTCGTATTTAATAATTATTATCAACTTCAATTGTACCGCTGTCTTCTCCTTTATATCTTCCTTTAGTATCAATAATCAGAGATAATTCGGCTAATTTTTGGGCGGCGAAATATTTATCCGGCGGTAAAATTTTTTCGTATTCAATTTGTTTTTCTTCTTTATTCTCTAAAGTAATGGCCTTATGATTCCAAACCCTAAGAGCCGGTTTTTTGAAAGTTTGAAACAAATTCAATAAAAAAAAATGAAAGGGTCGACCGTTGATCTTTAAAAAAGCAAAGACACCGGATAAAGCAAAAATAAAAACCCCGACGACTACAAAAGAAGTAAAATCTAATGTTTTATAGCATAAAAATATTAATAAAGCGGCTGCTAAAAAAATTAAAAATTGTCTGGTAGTTATTGGCCCGATAATTTTAGGTTCAACATCAATAAATTGTGGAACGGTAAATTGTTGCATAAAAAATACTAAAATAATTAAAACATTAAACTGCGATTAAATTTTATAAGAGCTTCAATTTCTTCATAAGTCAAATAATCTTGTCCGGAATTTTTTAATTTTTCAATAATTTCATTTATACTTATTCCTTCATTACTGGCTTGAGAAAATATTTTTAAATACAAATGATTAATCGGATTTTGGCGCCAAGCTTTAATACCTTCAAGCATTTTACCATAATCAATATTTTCTAAATTTTTTAATTTTTGTTTGATGTTTATAAAAGCTTCATCGGGAGTGGGAGCTAAACGACGGAAATTAACTAAATTCATAAATTTTAATTCATCAATCGGTCCGGTAATTTTTATTCGTTTAACATCGGACATTTTTATTTTTCCGTTATTGCTTACCGGCATATCAATCACCGGTTTAGTTTTTATTTCCGTTATCTCCGGTTTAATAATCGGTTTTATCGGTTCAATCGGTTCTAATTTAACGGGTTCAACCGGAGTTTCTACTTTATCGTTAATCTTTTTTAAATCATCAAAAACAGCCGTTAAATTATCCGGTTTCACTTCAGGCTTAATTTCGGGTTTAACCTCTAATTTTTTGGCTTCAACCTTAGTTTCTAATTTTGGTTCCGCTTTTACCGGAGCTAATTCTAAAACGTCTTCTTTTTCCGGTAAAAGTTTAAATTGAGACTCTGAATTTATTTGACCGTGGCTTAATCTTTCTATTTTTCGCAAAACATCCGCTTCAACCTTTAATCCTTGTTTAATTTTATTATTACTGGTATTTTGAATGGAAGAAGCGACCATAAAAATATTATCAACCATTTTATCGGATAAACCAAAACCGTTTTCACTGTTATCACCGGTTAAAATTTTACGAGTTGAAAACCGATCTTTAACCCCGATAATATATTTATCTAATACCGACAGAAAACTATTTTTACTGTCATCACTTTTAAATTTTAAATTTAATATTTTTATAATCTCCGCGGAAATCGGGTTAACAACAACATCGTTTCTGGACACTTCCAAAGACAAATAACCGGCCACTTTAGATAAAATTTGTTCGGTTATTTTTTGAGCCAATAACTTAGATCGGTTTTGGTCTAGATTAAATTCAGTGGAAATAATCAAAGGTAATTTCTTAATATCAATTTCTTTAATCATAATTTTCATGATTAAAGAAGCCAAATCAACATTAAATTCTTTTTCCAAACTTTCAATAATTCCGATAACCTGAGGATTAGAAACGGCCGATTTTAAATCAGAATTTAATTTATTAAATTTATCTAGGTAATCAAACATATTTATTTATTGTTGTTTATTTATTTTTTTTATCTCAGTATTAATAGCTTTACGTTCTAAACTTTTTTCCGGATATTTTATCAGTAATTCTTGTAATTCCTGTAATTCTTTATCCTTTAAATCTAATAAATTTAAAGTTTCAGTTTTAGGACTATTAGAAATTTTAGGTACTTCGGCAATTATTTTTTCAATCGGTTTAATCTCGGTTTTAATTTCAATTTTAGGTTCTGGTTTTAAACTAGTTTCAATTTTTAATTCTTTTTCATTCATCTGATCGTTAAATTTTTTTATCTTCTGTTCTCTGGCTAAATTATTATTAAGAAAATCAGTGTCACGATCAATCGGAATTATTTCCCAGTTTTCCATCGGAACATTAGTCATTGATTCCGGAAAGAATACCAAATTACGATATAGTTTTAAAACTTTTCTAAGTATTTTCTTTTCATCATTATTTAATAGGGTTTGTACAATAGATGAAGTAAGGTACTTGGCTAAAACGATATTACTAAAAATTTCACTACCGTTTTCTTTTATAAAATGCTTAACCCAATTGGCGATAGTCGGTTCCTGTTCACGGTTATCTATTATAATATTTTTTGTGGAAATCTTTTCGGAATTGGATAAAAAAGCTTTAGTAAATTTTTCCAAACAATCTTCTTTATTAGCCAACAAATAAAGGGCTGAACCGTTAATTTTAACAACTCCGGAAGAATCACTGTTTTTTAAAATATCAACCAAATTTGAACCTAAAAAATTTAAGACCGCTTCCTCTTCTTCTTTAAAATCAATCTTATCTTCCAAGTCTTCCACAAAATCGCCTAAATCATCAAAATTTTTACTCTCAATCAAATCTAAAAAATCATTAGTATATTTTTTGTAATTTTCAATAATTCCCTGGTGCTTTTTAATATTATCTTCAATTTTTACATTAATAAAAGAAGCGATCGGTAAAAATAATTTCCCTAAAAAATCACTGATAAAATTATTAATCTTGTTTTTATTATCAATTTTTTCGGCGATATTTTTTTCCAAATCACTGATAGCAAAATCGGTTACAAAAAAATCACGAATAAGATCATCAATAACTTCTTGCTCTATATTATAATCAGCTATTAATTCTTCCGTAGCTTTAATGCTTAAATCAGAAGAAAAATAAAGACTGACTTCTTCCGGCAAAGCGCTTATTTTTTGTAAAAATTGTGATATTTTTTCGTCCATATTTTAATAAATACTTTATTATTTAAACACTAATTAAGATTCTATCACTTTTTTAATACTTTTTAATAATGAAGAACTTAAAACTCCATTATTAAAATTTATATTTTTCAAACTTTTTGCTAATTCCTCTCCAATTTCTTTGTTTGTTGGTAACCCTAAAAGTTTATCTAAACGCCCTGTGTCTTGAAAAAATACTTTTAAGCTATTACGTCCCTTTTCATTTGAAAGTAGATCAGACATTTGTTCATGATTCATGTTGGAAAAATATTCTTCTTTTTCATAACCATTAAGTGGAGTTAAATCTTTTTTAAGATTAGCTAATTGAATTCGAGCCCCTTTATTTTCAATAGACGGATCCGCTCCAACAGTTTTCAAAGCTAATTCTATCTTTGCTTTTTGTCCGGCTGTTTGTCGACCAACCATTGATTTAAAGTTTACCGGAGTAATAGTTTCGGCTAATTTAGGCATAATTAAATTTAAAGAGTCTTGATCATTAATATCTTCTATTTTTATAGTTCCATTAACAACACCTCTAGCAATTTTATTCTTAGTAGCTTCATGCTTAGCTTCTCGATCTCTTTTTTGCTCAGTAGTTTCATTAAATACTGGAGTTAAAGTTTTTTTCAAATCAGTAAAAATTTTTGTTAAATCTTGATAATTACCAACCAAAGAACCGTCCAATTGATTCATAACTTTATTATCCTTACCAAATACTCCTGTAAATTTATTACTAATTTCTTCCTTTTTAATTTTAGCTTCTTCTTGGGTTAATTTTCCTTGATCCATTAAAACCATAGCCGCGGCTGCTCTTTCGTGAGGATTAAATATTTTAGAACGATCATTCATCTTTTCTCTTAATTCTTCTTCGGTGTCATCTTTCATTTTTTCTTTGTGTTTAGAAATTTCCGAACTGTTGTAATTAGAAGCAATATCCAAATCTTCTTCTCCGGCATGTTTTATTTTATTTTTTAAACCTAAGGTCATAATATTTCCAATAACACTAGACCACTCATCAACCTTCTTAGCTTTATTCATTTTTTTTGTTAATAATTCTCCACCTTGTTTTATATTATCTTCTTTATCTTGTATTTTCTGATTAATATCATTAACAGAAACTGTAGCAACATTAGTTCCAGTAATTTCTCTATATTCATTAATTAACGTATTTTTTTCTTCGTCTTTGTATATTTTTCTCTGTTGATATTCATCATTTTCTTTTTGTGTTCTATCATTCTTTTCTGCTATAGATAAAGCAGTATTTGCATTTATATCGTTTAGAGTTTTCAAATGTGTTTGGTCTAAATCATTTTCTGTTGTATCAAACTTTTCCATTTTTACTTTTAATTCTTCTAGCTTCAATTTTTGATTTCTTTCAGCTTCAACTCCTTTTCTGGTTTCATCTATTGCTTTTTGAGAAACATCGTCACCTATGAACTTTTTACCTTTTCCTATAAATTTACCAATTTGATTAGGTAAAAAAGCAGCTCCTTTTTTAGCCTTACCAATACCTTTTGCAATAACCAAACCATCGGATTGAGCTCTCTCACCTCTTTTAGCTTCTCGTCCTTTTTGATAGGATTTAATAGCATCTTGAGCCCGTTGTATTCCAGTGGCTCTCTTGGCGAATTTCAGAGTTCCGGTACCGGCACTTTGTAATTTAGCCATGGCTGTACCGGCCACTTTACCGGCAATACCGCCCATTTCATTGGAAATCATCAGACCTCCCAGTAACATACCAATAGAAACTATAAACAAAATCATATTGTCTTTAGAACCGGCTTCGGTAGCGGCGGCCGCTAAGTTGGTAGAAGTAGTAGCTATTTGGCCGGATTCACTGTCAACACTATTTTGAGCTTTCATAGCAGCGATATCATTGGAACTATGAATACTACCCATAGATGCGAAAGACAACCATAAGAAAAAAGCTAATATCGGACCAATAATTAAATTTTTAGAAAAATCAGACCACCATCTTTGAGAATAGGAAGCTCCTTGAGGAAAAGAAGCTAACAGATAGGCCAAAGGAGAAAGAACGATATAAATCCAAAGCATAACCATACGTACAACTAAAGTAATAAGCATTACTAAAATAACAACCGTAGCTATAATTACCATAATTAATGCTAAAAATAACGATCCTATTACAGAAGACATCGTAGTATCATCTGCCCCACCATTTTGACTATTTACTAATATTTTATTAATACCCAACATTTCAGTTAAATTTCCTCCGGCAATATCTTTAATGGCGTTAATGAAAGTTAACATTATAACTTGAGCAAAATCAATTAGAACCCCACAAATCATTTTAGAAAAATTAATTAAAACGGCCATAATAATTAATTTTGGCAACCAAGTTTTTAAATTATAACTTTCTATTCTTAAAATACTGGCAAAGGCGATTATGAGTAATATCAAAACAAAAAACATATTACATAAATCACGTACTACCACCCAACCATAAGAAACGGCTGAAGAATTAATAAAATTATTATACTGAGCCACTCCTACCAATATATCTAAAAATAATATGGCTAATTTACTGACTAACCCAATAATTGGAACCAAAATCCAACCGATAACATTAGAAACAGCATTACCGTCGGCTAAAGTAATATGAGGATAAAAAAATAAAACCGTCACTATAATTAAGCTAAGCAACGGAATAATTTTCTTTTTATGTTTTGAAAAAAATATTTTCATTGATATAATTTTTAAAAAATATATTATTCGTAATCAATTCCTAATGTTTTGGTTACAAAATCTTTTAACATTTCCCAAGCGACTTGTTTTGGATGAATAATAAAATAAATAACAGTTAACACCAGAATTAAACCAAATAATTGTAAAAGAAAGGCACAACCTACACCTGGTTTTTCGGCTATACCAAATTTATTCCCCATCCTTTTGGCTTCTTCCGGGCCGACTTTCTGAATATTAGCCGGAACCCATTCTTGACCTAAAGAACAAAAATATTTTGGAAAAATGAAATGAAGAAAAACATGGGTATAGGTATAAAGTAAACTAAGACCCCAGGTGGCAAAAGAAGCTAAAATTGATTTCTTTAAAAGTTGATTAGTAAATAATTGAATACTGTCTACTTTTTCAGCTATTTTTCCTTTTAAATTAATCTTGCTTTGACCGTCATTTTTGATTTTAGCTCTTTTTTGCAGATTTAAGTCATTGGCTTGAGTTTCGGAAGTTGATTTATTCTCGGATGATTCATCAGTATTATCAGTTTTGTTTTTTGTTTCATTATTTTCTATCGGTAAATTAGCCGGTAAAGGCTTAATATTTTCTCCCGGAATATTTGACGAAATACCAGTTTTTTTTGAAAGAGCGTTAGCCGATACTTTTTTAGCTTTATTCAATTCAGCTTCTTTTTGAATTTGATTATTTAAACCGGCTTGATTGTCGGGTTTACGATTATCTACTTCATTATTATTTGAATTATCTAACTGATTTTTAGGAATAACCGGTTGACTGTTTTCAGTTAATTGTTCCAGCTGATCTTTTACATTAGAATCCAAACCGGAAAGAATTTCTTTCGGATCTTTAGTCTTAAATTTAGCCGTTACTTCTTTTTCTATTTCTTTTTGTAATTTTGGAACTACTTTTCTTTCTAATTCCTCTTTAATCGTTTTGGTTGTATTTTCATCAATATTAGCCATAAAAATAAACGGAAAAATATAACAATAAGTAACCAAATTGCTATACTTCATTTAACTATATTATACAATAAAAAAAATATTTTGCCAAATAAAAAATCTGACGTAAATAGGCAGATTTGAATAGATTGGTGTTATAGTAAAAATTTAGACTTAAAAACAGAGTAAAAGGAACGCAAATATTTATATTTTTAAATAATTTTATTAACTTCAATTATAATATTATCTATTAAATCGTCTAAATTATACTCTCTTTGACTTAACCTTTTTATAATATTTCTGTGTTCCAGATAACCATTATCTTTGTTTTTTAATGTTTTTTGCCAATCTGGCTTATTCATTATAATTAAAATAATTCAAAAAAGCATTATTAATCGCTTGTTTAAAAGAAAATTTACGCGAAATCAATTCCTGATAATAACCATTACTGTCATTAATTTTGAGAGCTTCTTCTCTAATAACCTTTCCAAATTCTTTACCACTCTTTACTAAATCAGAAACATTTTGCGGTAAAGCTAATTTACCGCTTATACCTACAAAATCATTACCAAAAGAATCTCTTATCACCGCCACACAAATTAAATAATATTTATCATCTCCGAAGACAAAGGTTAAACCGCCTTCTAAACCAAGCCCCAATCCTTCCGTTTTTCCTAATTTTAAAGCATTTATCGCCCTGTTTTGGGCGCCTTTTATAACCGTTTGTTCATCAAGCGGTTGGCTAACAATGCCATAGTCAACGTTATAATTCTGAATTAAAAAATCAGCAAAATTAATCTCATGAAAATATTCAATTAAAATGTCTCGTTTAGTTTGAGAAGTTGTACCTAAAAATATGTTCATATTTTAAAATATTTTTTTTATTATATATTTTTACTTTATCACTGATATATAATTTTTTAACATAAAAATAGAATCAGTTTTTAAATGAGTTCTAATCCAATCTTTCTCTTTTTC
>CAYMZF010000018.1:0-13655 GCA_964394905.1 uncultured Gammaproteobacteria bacterium | reverse complement strand
TTGAATATAAACACATAACTATACAATACTTCGCATAATGTATATTAATTAACCTACTATATAGATTATAGCTTTAAATTAAAGCTATGGCAATACCTAACAATAATCCTATATTCCTGGATAAATGGTTAATCCCATTAAATCAATGGATGGTGAAAACAATAATATTATTTTTAGAATAATAAGAAAAATTCCAATTATTACTAAACAAAAAATAATTATTGCTAAAACGAATAAAAATTTAAAAGCTCCTTCTCCCATATAAATATATATTAATTATTAATTAAAGAATATTTTATCTCCATAACGCAAATCTATGTACTTTTTGCCCTGTAATTCGCTTTTTAACTCGTTTTCTAGTATTAATAAGCTATTTACTTGTTCGCTATAGTCATTTTTAAGGTTAAAATAGACCTCAGGACCGTTATTTAGCTTAATTTTGACAGTATTATAGCTTTCGTCTAAAATAATGTTTTTAAGGCCAAAATCAACGTTTTCTCCTATATCATTATATAATTTTAAACAAAAATCAATATATTCAGAACTAATATCAATATTTTTTTTATTTTCATCAATTTTACTATTACCGGTATTTTCAATTATCGGATACAAATTTTCTTTTTTGTAATTATCATCAACGGTTATACAGGTATTAGGATCTAATGTTTTCAAAATATTATTTGAATCTTCGCTAATATTATTAGTTTCAACAGTAGAAGTGTCAAAAACGGTAGAAGTATTAGAACTAGATGTACTGGAAGAAGCTAAAAGTTCGTTAGTGTTGGTAGTGGAAGCTAAATTTTCCGTTGAAGTACTATTTAAATCATTGGTAGAATTATTTTTTGTAAGTATATTAGTAATAGCCTGGCAATCAGGTTTATAATCAATAATATTTCCCTCTTTGTCAGCCATAAAATAAACTCCATTTTCTAAAAAAATAATCGCCGATTGACGTTCTTCAATTTTAATTATCAAACTTTTTTTAAATAATTTTTTATCAACTTTTATATTAATGAAATTAAAATCACTTAGATTATTAATCAATTTATCTTTATTAAATAAAAATAGGTTTTTTTGAGAAAACATCAAAAATTTAGTTTCTTCTTGATCAAATACTATTTTTTCTATTTTTTCCGAATCAATAGTCTTTAGACCTTCTATTTTTACATTAGAAATATAAAAAACACGAGAAAAAAACAAACATAAGATCGCTATTATAAATACAAAAAAAGAAATTATTATCAACCAAAAAATATTTATTTGTTTTCTATTAGAAGGAGATCTAAATGATCCGGAAACAGTTTTTTTATTACGTTCGGAAAAAGAATAACTTCTAACCACTCGTTTGTTCATATATTTATTTTTATACAAAAAATTAAACTATTTTTCTTTTAATACCCTGATTTAATCTGATTAAAAATTCATAATTAAGCATATTTATTTTATCACTTAAATTAT
Source organism: uncultured Gammaproteobacteria bacterium (assembly GCA_964394905.1). Classification (GTDB taxonomy): domain Bacteria; phylum Patescibacteriota; class Patescibacteriia; order Patescibacteriales; family UBA12465. The sequence continues at coordinate 12,197 of CAYMZF010000018.1, read as the reverse complement.
CAACGGAGTTATCCATATTCCTTATTTCCGATATAATATTAATTTTATCGCCGATTTCAACTTCCCTGTTTTGACAATTTATACAAGTCAAATTCATACAAACTTTACCGGCTATTTTAACCCAAAAAAATTCTTTATTCTTATTGAACAAAAATTTTGCACAGTTAGATAACCTTCTATCCAAACCTTCAAAATAACCAAAAGGAACAGTGGCAATAGTAGCTTCATCATCTAGTCTAAAGCTATCTCCGTAAGAAATTCTTTCCCCGGCTCTCAATCTTCTAATAGTGGTTATAGTAGAATAAACTCTTAAAGCCGGTTTTAAATTTAAAGCCGATTCAAAATTAACATCGTCGGGTTTAAAAGGATTATAACCGTAAAAAGCTAAACCGGGTCTAAAAGCATTAAATATTTTATTGGTTAGTATAAAAGCTCCGGCCGAATTACCTAAATGAAGCCATTTAGGATAAATTTTGTTATTATGAAGTATTTCTAAATTTTTTAAAAACCAATCTTCCTGAATATGATTAAAATCACTGTTAGATTTATCAGCTTCGGCTAAATGTGAACACAAGCCGACTATCTCCACTTTATTTATATACTTTTCATTATTAACTAAAAACAATCCTAAATCATCAATCCCTTCCCTATTCATGCCCGTATTTACAAATAAATGAATATTGGCTTTTTTACCGTATCGAGATAAATATTTTATAGTTTTATCGTTATAAACGACAAATTCGGTTCGATTTAATTTACAATAACGATAAGCCTTTAAAGGCATTTCTTCTAAAATTAAAACTTTGCCTGTAAAATATTTATAAACAATTTGAGCTTCCGGAAAAGAATCCACTGCTACCATTTTAATCGCTGTTTCATTTAATATTTGACAGATTTCCTTTAAACCATGACCATAAGCATTAGATTTTAAAACCGGAAACATTTCCGCTTGTTCTTGAAGCGAAGATAAATACTCTAAATTATGAAATAAATTATTTTTTATTATTTCAATTGTATTTAAAGATTCATATTTCGGTTTTAATAATTTTCTAATGACATCAATCATATTTTTAATTAATTCTAATAACTCGGCCTTGACCGCTGGAAAGTTTATCGTTTTTTAAATTAGTATTAATATTTTCAATTTGACCAGATAATTCTTGACCGGTAAAAACATCGGTTACGGTAAATTTTATATTTTCCAGTAAATTAGGTATAGTTCCAAAATCACTTTCGCTTGGTATTAAATTAACTTTAAAATTAGCTTGATAACTATTGCTACCACCAACCATATTTGATATTTCCCAAGCTAATCTTTTACCGATTTCTCCATAAATAATCTGTCCGTCTAAAACTCTTTTTTCATCGGAAAAATAAACATTATCCGGCAATTCGGCGGTTAAAACAAAATTTTTTAAATCGTTACCGGTATTATTAAATTCTAAAAATATCCAATAACTGGTAGTCATATTAACGGCCGGCGGTAATGGTCCAACACCTAATTGATCACCTTGAGGACTATAATAATAAGCGTTAGAAGTGGCGTAAACACGAGAAATTAATTTATTTTCATTAGAATTAATATTATAAGTAATTATTTGTCCATCTAGTCTATATTCAATACTGGCTTTTAATGTTAAACTCTGATTGGCTTTTACTTTTCGTTGATCAAACGAAGTTTCCAAAACAATAGAACCGGATTCATCGGCCACTAAATCATTAATGGTAATAACGTTACCGTCAATTTGAGTATTTTTTAAATTACTTATAACTTTTACTGGATTTAAAGAAAAATTAGAATTACCGGATGATAAAGTAATTTTTATATTTTTAGCGGTAGTTGTTTCTTCGTTTTTATAATTTAAAGTATAAGAAATTTTTTCATTTAAATTAACATTGTTTTGATCATTGGTTAAAGTTACTGTTAAGTTTGGTTTTTCCACATTCAAAACAGTTGATGATCCTAAAAAAGAATAAATATTTCCTAAAATATTAACATTAATTTCAGGAGTAATATCTATTGAATCTTCCGTTTTTAAAATAGCTGAAAAATTAATTTCTTGACTTTCGCCACCGACCATTTCTTTTACTATAAAAACATTGTCCTTGATATCTAAATCACTTTCTTCTATCTCAATATTAGGACCTAAATCAATAGTGGCCTTTTCAATTGGATTATCAGAATTATTAGTTAATTTTAAAACACCTTTAAATTCACTACCAACATAAACAATATCTTCGGTTATCAGTGTTGCTTCTAAAATCGGTTGAGAAATATCATAAAATAGATAATTACTAATTCCCTCTTGACCGCATTGACTGCAAATATAATTAAAAGAAATCATTTGACGATCGTTTAATTCTCCCCAAACCGAACCGGTTATTTTTATTTGACCGTTAGAATTCTTTTTTAAATTTCCTAAATTAAAAGTATTAGTAGAAGTGTTAAAATAATTACAAGGCGAAACCGATTTAATAACAAAATTATCCGGTAAAGCAACTTTAACAAAACTATTATCAGTATCAATATTAGCTTGATAGTCTAAATAAAAAGATACTTCCGAACCGGAACTTAATTTATCGTCGCTAACAGAAATGTTTAAAGAAACATTGTCTTTGGTAAATTTTTTATTTACAAAAACTATAAAAACAATAAAAACAATAACTAATAATACAAAAAACATATCAGCTATTAAATGCCAAATATTATCTTGATAATATTTACTGTTTCTTTTTTTAAACGGATTTAAAATTAAATTAACGTTACCAACAACTAAATTACCGTTTTTTTTAACTTGAACTTTATCTTTATCAATACAAACAGCGTTATCGTTTGTATTATCATTTTCAATAATAATTTGAGAAGTATTAGGCGGTATTATTTCTAAATCATCGTTATTTAATTGAGAATTAGAAACTTTTTTATTTTTTTTCATATGATTGAGTTTAGTTATATTATAATGAATTTAACGTTTAAAATCAATTAAAAAATTTAAAAACTTATTGTTCCCACTAAAATTTCATAAATTCCATCATTATCTAAATCATCCGACATCACTCGAAAACCGGAAGCAAAAGTGGTATCATAAGCCAAAAATGATTTTAGCATTTTCCCGTCTTTACTGTATATTTTAACTTCCGGGGCTATTTTTGATTGTGGAACGGTAATTATTTCTTTTTGTCCGTCACCGTTAATATCGCCTACGGCTAACGACACTCCTCCTCTAAAACTTTGATTATAAGCAAAAAAACCACCGGTTAAACTACGACCATCTTTATCAAAAATTCTAATATGAGGTCCACCACCGATTCCCGCTCCGGTAATTATTTCTTGAGTTCCGTCACCGTTTAAATCCATAACCGCCACTTTAACTCCACCTCTAAAACCTTTATCATAAGCAAAAAAACCTCCGGTTAAAATTTTACCAAATTCATTAAAAATTCTAACATGCGGACCACCGCCCGATCCCGCTCCAGTAATTATTTCTTTGGTTCCATCACCATTTAAATCAGCTACAGCTAAAGAAAGTTCACCTTTAAATTTTCCGTCATACGGTTTAAATTCTCTTAATTTAATATTATTCTTATAAATAGAAATAATTCCACCACTATTTACTAAAGTTTCTTCTTCGTTATCATTGTTAATATCGCTAATTATTATTTGAGAATTGGCCGGATAACCGTCAGAATAAGCAAAAAAACCGGAACGGGTTTGACGACCATCTTCGCTAAAAACTCTGATATAATCACCGTTATTAAAACCGCTATTTTTTATAGTAGCAATAGTAGAAGTTTTTTTTAATAAAATAACTCCATCTTTGGAAGCTAGTTTTATATAATTTATAACACTGCCGTTATTAATACTACGATCCTGAGTACCATTAATTCGTTCAAATTCTTCATTGCTAAAAATATAAAGCTGTTCTTTATCGGTTGAATTTATAATAACACTGCCTTCGGTAAAATCTCGACGCCATAAACCTTCAGTATAGGTAGTATTGCTTTTATTTAATAAATTATAAGCCGAAGATACCGCTTGACCTAAATTAACGCCATATTCATCATACCACCAAACTTGTCCATGATCAGAATTGGAAAAATCAAAACTAAAATAACCATGATTTTCCATTAAGGTACTGACTAAACCATAACGCATTTTTTTATAATTCTGACGATTACCGTCATAGGAGTTTATAATTGTAATATTAGGCGAATCATTATTGTTTTTTATAGTTTTGTAAGTTGTTAAAATATCACTCCAATCACCATTACTTTCCCAAGAAGCCGGAAAATTTTCAAACATCACTCCGTTTAAAAAAGATTGGTAACCGGTATAAACTTTACCGTTACCCAAAATCAAATAATTATCTCCAATTAAATTTCTGGTTGTTTGAAGCATTTTTTTAGTACCACTTATCCAATTATTGTTAAGTGTAGCCGTGATATCGGTTTGACTATTATTGTCGGCGTCTAAATTACTTCCGGCCCAAGCGACGTCGCCCCAAATATTATCATAAAAAATTCCATCCCATAAGCCGGTAGAAATAATTTCATCATTAATAAAATTAGGCAAATAATCATTCCATCTTTGATTGTTAAAATTAAGTTTAGCTCCATCGGTTAAATTTAACATATAGGTACCCGGCCAATTACTGACTCGGCTACCGCTATTATTTTTTAACCACCAACCATCATAAATATTATTAACCAATCTTTTTCTTAAAGTCGCTTCACTGCTCCACTCACTGTTATAAATATCAGCGTTAGCTTCTTGTGAAGTTATATAAGCTAAAATAACAATATCGGGATTTAATTCTCTAATTTTTATTAATTGGGCTCGACTATTTTCCTGAACTTCCATATCCAAAATCAAAACATCCCATTTAGCCAATTCTTCAACTTCATAATCATTGATAGTCCATTTTAAAAAGTAATTAGCCAATTTAGGATAAGTGGTTTTAGATTCAACGGCTAAACTAATTTTAGGCCAACAACAAAAACCGATAAGAAGCAGTAAGATTATTATATTTTTAGAAGTATAAATTTTCATTTAAATAATTCTAAATTAATAATTAATATTAATAACGCTAATTTCTGGAAAATTAAAAAGTCTCATCGGTAAAACCACGTTTCCGATACCTGAAGTGACAAAAATATTTAAACCGGAAATATTATAAAAACCACGATCAAAACCATAAGCACTGGGAATTATATTTTTATACAATAACGGTATTCTTATTTGACCGGCGTGAGTATGTCCGGAAACAATTAAATCAATTTTTTTATAATTATCAGCGAAATCTTTTATTTCATAAACAGTATCGGGATTATGAGCTAATAAAAAAGTAAAATCACTATTATTATAAAAATTATCATTATTTAAAATTTCAAAATCAGGATTACCGGTCCAAATATCTTCCAAGCCGACAAATTTAATAATCGATCCATTAATATTAAGTGTTTTTATGTCATTATCAACCATTTGTATATTAGCTGACTCTAAAATTAAAGATAATTCTTGCGAAATATCATTATTTCCTTTTCCGTAATCATGGTTTCCCAGTACGGCTAATTTTGGCGCCTTTATATTTTTCAATTCGGAAAAACTAGAGTCTAAATTATTTCTATTAATATGATAAACAAAATCTCCGGGAATCAAAACGATATCGGGTTTCAATTTATTAACTTTAGCTACTATTTTTCTGGCTAAAGACTTATTTTGAAAAGCGCCTAAATGGATATCGGAAAAAACAACTACTTTTAATTGTTTGTAATCATTGTTTTCAATTACAGTACGGTCAGATTTAAAACTATAATTTTTAACTTTTAAAAAATTGGGTTCAATAAATCTGGCCCAAATAATTATTAACACAAAAATTAATAGTATTATTAATTCAATAGGAAAACTTTTTGATTTTTTTAATTTATAAATTTTCCAAATTAAAAAACCAACCACTAAAAATAATAGATAAAAACTATAATAAAAAATAGTAAGAAAAAATACGCTTATCATTATTTTTTTCTAATTACATCTAAATCTGACGGTAAAAACGGTTTTAAAACTTCTGGTATTTTAATACTGCCATCAGCTTGTTGATTCTGTTCCAAAATAGCTGGAACTAAACGCGAAGTGGCTAAACCCGAACCATTTAAAGTATGCGGAAAATAAATATTACCGGCAGAATCCTTAACCCTAATATTTCCGCGACGAGTTTGATAATCTAACGCATTGGAAATTGAACTTACTTCTTTATAAATTCCCATACTTGGAATCCAAACTTCCAAATCAACTGTTTTAGCCATAGCCGCCGAACAATCTCCGGCCGCCAAATCACTAATTTGAAAATGAAGATTTAATCCTTCCAATAATTTAACGATATGATTTTTCATTTCCTCAAAAGCAGTCCAAGAATCTTCCGGTTTAGTATATTGAAATAATTCTATTTTATTAAACTGATGACCGCGAATCATACCTCTCTCTTCTTGACGATAACTGCCGGCTTCTCGGCGAAAGCAAGGTGAATAAGCATAATATTTAAGAGGTAAGTCTTCTTCTTTTAAAATTTCATCACGATGATAATTACCCAACATCATTTCGGCAGTCGGATTCAAACACAATTTATCTTCCGTCCAAAAAAGATCTTCTCTAAATTTAGGTAAATGTCCGGAAGCGTAAGCCGAAGCTTCGTTTAATAAAAATGGTGGAATTAAAAAAGTATAATTATTTTTATTATGAAAACTGATAAAATAGCTAAGTAAAGCCCATTCCAATAAAGCTCCAGCTCCTTTATAAGCCCAAAAACCGGCTCCAGACATCTTCACAGCTCGTTTATAGTCAATTATATCCAAACTTTCGGCTAAATCCACATGATTTTTAGGTTCAAATGAAAGTTGAGGTTTTTTACCAAAAGTATAAATCACTTGGTTATTTTCTTTACCGCCGGACAAAACATCATCGGCAACAATATTAGGTAAAGCCAATAATTTATCTTTTAATTCAGTTTCTACTAAATCTAATTTAGTTTCTAATTCTTTAATATTAACATTAGTTTCTTTGATACTTTTAATAGTATTTTCATCCGGCTTAACTTTTGATAATTTATTTTTAACCGATTTTAAATTTTCCAATTCCGGAATTATTTTTTTTCGTTCATCGTCTAAAGCGATTATTTTATCCAAACCTAAGTCTACTTCTTGTCCGACTCTCTTTCTTAAAGAAAATTCAACGGCTTTAGTTTCTTCTCTTATTTTTTTTATATCCAACATATTTTTGTTAATAATTAATTTATAACTTTCCCACCGAAAGTTTTAAGTAAATTATCAATTATTTCATTATTGTTATTATTTTTATCCGAAGAATCATCAGTATTAATTTCCAAATTTTCATCAACCTTAGCCTCTATTTTCAAATCTTGTTTAAAAACATCACGTAGAACTTCTTCCACTATTTTATTTATTTCCAAGCTATCTAAACGATCTTTATGAAATTTATATTTAAAGGCCACACAAATTTTATTGTCACTCACATCAACAATTTTACAAGATTGCATTACAAAAGACAAAGAATGATTATGCGGTTTTAATCTGGTTAAAAATTCGGACCATTGTTTTTCCACTTCTTCTTTGTTAATAATAGAATTACCGGAAATTGATTTACTTATAGTATTATTTAATTTAGGTTTACTTATTATCGGTTTATCAATATCAGACTGATTCATCTTTTTATCGTTATTTTTTTCATTACCGCTAACTGCACAAATGTTTATAACGGCTAACTCCAGTGGCATCGGAGCAATTAAAGCGGTGGGCAATTCTTTGGCGGCATTTAAAAATTCACCGGAAATTTTTAATAAATCATTCATGGAAAAATTTTTATTTAATTCACTGATTCTAATTTCTAATTTTTCACTTAAATCTAATCCCAAACTACTGGTTAAAGAATCATTAACTTGACTTAAAATCATCTTTCTTAAAAGTTCCATTAAATCACCAATAAAGTTTTTTAAATTTATTCCATTAGTAATTAATTCGTTTATTATTTTAATAGCCGATAAAGCATCTTTTCGGTTTAAGCTTTCCAGTAGTTTTATATTTTCTTCAATATTATTATATGGGATAACTAAATTGGCGCTGGCCAAATCAATTTTTTTATCGCTAATAGCTATAATTTGACTAAGTAAGCTTTCGGCATCACGTAAATGACCATCGGCTTTTAAAGCGATTAATTCCAGTACTTCCCTGTCAATTTCTAATTTTTCGTTTTTAGCGATAAATTCCAGTTTACCCATCATGTCATTAACGCTTATCATTTTAAAATCAAATCGTTCGCAACGAGAAATGATGGTTAATGGCACTTTATAGATTTCAGTGGTACAAAGAATAAAAATAACATTAGCCGGTGGTTCTTCTAAAGTTTTAAGTAAAGCGTTAAAAGCCGAGATTGATAACATGTGAACTTCATCAATAATAAAAACTTTAAATTTATTATTGGATGATTTAACCCGACTCAAAGAAATTATATTTTCTCTAACATTATCAACGCCGGTATTACTGGCGGCATCAATCTCAATTACATCTAAATTGCTAAAACTATTAATACTTTTACAAGTATCACATTCATTACAAGGCTCAAAATCGGTTTCTTTACGATTTTGACAATTAACCGCTTTAGCCATAATTCGAGCTAAAGTGGTTTTACCGACCGCTCGAGGTCCGCAAAATAAATAAGCGTGTGAGGTTTTATTATGTAAAATCTCATTTTCTAAAGTAACTTTAATATGATTCTGTCCAAAAATTTCAGAAAATTTTTGCGGACGATATTTTTGATATAAAACGCTCATAGATTATATATAGTTTATTCTATTTTATTTGTTTTTTTAGTGAAACCTTCAAAAGATTTTAAGACTTCCAGTGGAGTGGCAAATACTATAGTATTGGATTGATCGGATGAAATATCATTAATAGCTTGTAGAGTTCTTAAATGTAGAGCGCCGGTTGAAGCTGATAAAATTTCAGCGGCTTTAGCCAAATTTTCAGCGGCGGCCAATTCTCCTTGCGAGTTGATAATAACCGCTCGTTTTTCACGCTCCGCCTCAGCTTGTTTAGCGATAGTTCTTTCCATTGATTCCGGAAGAACAACATCTTTTAATTCTACATTATTAACTTTTAAACCCCAACTATCAGTTTCTTTATCAACTATTTCTCTAATTCTTTCGGCAATCTTATCTCGTTCGGCCAGTAATTCATCTAAAGTAATTTCTCCAACCATATTTCTCATAGTAGTTTGAGCATATTGACTGATGGCATAATAAAAATCTTCCACTTCAATAATAGCTTTAGTTGAATCTGATATTTTATAATACAAAACAGCGTTAACGGTTACAGGAACATTATCGCGAGTAATGGCTCGTTGATCGGGAATATCAACGGCCTTAACTCGAATATCAACTTTTTTAAAAGATTGAAATACCGGCCATAAAAATCTCCAACCCGGTTCCATAACTCCGGTAAAACGACCCATAGTAAATTTAACTCCTCGTTCGTATTGATTGATTTGTTTAAGCGAAGATAGAAAAAATATTATCGCAAAAACTAAGATTGTAATAAAGATTTCCATAATTTTAATTTTAATTATTAAATTATTTTAAATTATAAAATTTATAATTTTATTTTTAACATAAATAACTTTTTTGTAATTATTATTACCCAAATAAATTTTTAATTTTTCCAGAGCTTCCGCTTTTTTTATAACCTCGCTTTCTTCTTCGTCTTTACTGATTTCTATTAAACCTCTAGTCTTGCCGTTAATTTGAACGGCTAATGAAATATTTTCTAGAGCTATTATATTATCATCAAATTCGGGCCAAGTTTGATTATGAATAGAAAAGTCATTGCCAATCTTAAACCATAATTCTTCGGTTAAAAAAGGAGCAAAAGGAGCTAAGATTAAAAGTAATTTGGTAAAATATTTTTTGGGAATAATTTCATAATCAGAAAAAACATTTACCAGTATCATTAATTGTGAAATAGCCGTATTAAATTTAAATTCTTCAATATCACAACCGACTTTTTTTATTGACTTATTTAATTCTAAAACTAATTTTGAATATTTTGTATCCGAATAATCTTTGGTCATATCAACTTTAACAAATAAGTTTTCTACTTTATCCAAAAAACGCCGTAAACCGATAATACCTTTGGTGTTCCAAGGTTTAACGTCATCAAAAGTTCCAAGAAACATTTCATACATTCTAAGACAATCGGCTCCGTAATCGGCAATAACATCATCCGGATTAACCACATTACCTTTGGATTTACTCATTTTATTACTGTCTTCCCCTAAAATAATTCCCGGATGTCTTAATTTTTTAAACGGTTCGTTTAAATCAATAAAACCATATTTCTGTAAAACTTTAGTAAAAAAACGAGCATAAAGCAAATGCAAAACTGAATGTTCGGCTCCACCGATATATATATCTACCGGCATCCCTTGTTTTGTTTTTTTCAAATCAGCAAAAACTTTTTCATTTTTAGAATCTAAGTATCTAAAATAATACCAAGAAGAACAAACAAAAGTATCAAGCGTATCGCTTTCTCGTCGTGCTTTGGCTCCGCATTTCGGACAAATAACTTCATGAAAAGTTTTTGATTCGGTTAAAGGCGACTCCCCGGTCGGTTTAAAATTAACGTCAGTCGGCAGTATTACCGGCAAGTCTTTTTCCGGTACTGGAACTTCCCCGCACTTTTCACAATAAATTATAGGGATAGGAGCTCCCCAATAACGTTGACGCGAAACTAACCAATCACGCAAACGATAATTAATAAATTGTTCACCGCATTTATTGTTTTGCAACCAAGTAATTATTTTTTTCTTAGCCTCGTTTACCCTTAAACCGTTTAAAAAATCAGAATTAATTAAAATTCCATCTTCCGTATAAGCGGATTTAGAAATATCTCCACCACTTACTACCTCAATCATTTCCAAATTATATTTTTTAGAAAAATCATAATCACGTTCATCATGAGCCGGAACAGCCATTACTGCACCGGAACCGTAAGTTGATAAAACATAATCAGCCACAAAAACTTTTATCTCTTTGTCGTTAACCGGATTAATGGCTGTTATTCCTTTAATTTCCACTCCGGTTTTTTCTTTGCTTAAACTAGTTCTTTCAATTTCGGTTTTAGTTTTGGCGGTATTAACATAATCGGTAATTTCAGTTAAATTTTGAATGCTATCGGAAAAATTTTTAATAATATCGTGCTCGGGATTAATGGCTACATAAGTACAACCAAATAAAGTATCGGGTCGAGTGGTAAAAACTTCCAAATCATATTCTTTATTATTTTTATCTTTAATTTTAAAAATAATTTTAGCTCCAAAACTTTTTCCAATCCAATTAATTTGAGCTAATTTAGTTGACTCCGGCCAATCAACGTCAGATAAACCATTTATTAATCCTTTTATAGTCCGACCTTCATATTCTTGATCTTCGATAAAATCAGTTATCTTAAAAAACCATTGTTCCAAATTTTTTTGAACAACTTGATTACCGCAACGTTCGCAAACTCCATTTTCAGCTTGTTCGTTGGCTAAAACCGTAGCGCAACTATCGCACCAATTAACTTTAGCTTTTTTCTTATAAGCTAATCCGTTTTTATACAATAACAAGAAAAACCATTGAGTCCATTTATAATATTCCGGTTTACTGGTTTGAATTTCTAAAGCCCAATCATAAGACAAGCCTAAAGAATTAATTTGTTTAGTAAATGTTTTTATAGCTTCATTGGTGGTAATATTAGGATGAACTCCGGTTTTGATGGCATAATTTTCAGCCGGTAAACCAAAAGCGTCCCAACCCATCGGATGAATAACTTGATATCCGGTCATTCGCTTAAAACGACTGACAATATCAGAGGCCGTATAACCTTCCACGTGCCCCACATGCAAGCCCGAACCGGAAGGATATGGAAACATATCCAAACAATAAAATTTCTTATTAAAATCAAATATATCGGGAGTTTTGTATAAATTATGCTCAGCCCATTCTTTTATCCATTTTTTCTCAAAAACGGTAAAATTACGGTCATTTTTTGGTTCATTTTCTTCCATATATAAAAATCTAACTTTTAATTAATATAGATAAATATTAACCTATATTTAGAAAAAAGTAAAATGAAAATAGTTGATAACTTAA
>CAYMZF010000017.1:0-13662 GCA_964394905.1 uncultured Gammaproteobacteria bacterium | reverse complement strand
CCTCACCAAACCGATTTACTAAGCCACTAATTAATTTTTTTAATTTTAATAATGTTTTAAGTTTTAAAAATTTAATGAGTTTGGCTATTTTTTCTTTACTTTCTAGTTTAACAACACTACTAACTCCCTATGGTTTAAAACTTTTTGATTTTTTATACGTTTATGGAGATAATACGGCTTATCTGACAAAAATATCGGAATGGTTACCGCAATTTTCCTATCCTTTTATGTATTGGCAACTATTATATATCGGAATAGTAGTGGCTATTTGGTTATTAATTTTAATATCCCATAAAAATAATAAAAAAATGTTAACTCCTTGGAACATAGCTTTAAATTTGTTATTTTTAATTTTAAGTTTAAAATCTAAACGACATTTTCCTTTGTTTTTTATAGTTTCCCTGCCAACTTTAATGGCTTTTTTGTATAATGATTTAAATTTATTATTTCAAATTAAAAAATCAAACAATAAAAAAATTGATATCGTTATAAAAAGCTATTTAATAATTGTTATTATTATATCAATAACAGCCGTAGCTTTAAATTTAAAAATAACTACCAATCCTTTTAATTCTTTTTGTAACACTTATCCATGCCAAGCAGTAACTTTTTTAAAAGATAAGGCAACTGACTATCAAGATTCTAATATTTTTAATGACTACGACTGGGGCGGTTATCTTATTTATACCTACCCGGAAAAAAAATTATTTATTGACGGACGTTTACCGCAAAAAAAATTAAAAAATCACAGTTATATTGAAGAATATTCATCTTTCTATAATTCAGAAGAAGAAGTTTTATTGGAAAAAATTAAAGAATATAATATAAAGCTATTTTTATTAAAAAAATACCAACCGGTAAAATTAAATTGGTTAGATAAAACTGTTTTCCAATTAAAAGAAACTGATTTTGAAAATAATAATAAATTAATGGATTTTTTAAAAAACAATAATAATTGGAAAAAAGTTTATGAAGATAAAATTAGTATTATTTATCAACAAAAATAAACATATTTATTATGAAAAATATATTAAAAAATAATAAACTAAAGATTTATTTATATTATTTATTATTACTAATAATAAGTATATTTTTTTATTATCAACACAATTTAAATGCCGATGAAGGAGTTGTTTTAAATGGTGCTTGGAACTTATTTAATAACCAAATTTTATATACTGATTTTTTTGAAATGATCGCTCCGGGTAGTTTTTATTTGATTTACTTTGGTTTTAAGCTTTTTGGAGTTAAGTTTGCCGTAGCTAATATTATAAGTTTATTAATGATTTGGGGTAGTTCTATTGGTTTATATAAATCATTAAATTTAATCAGATTTAATCGTTTAAATTTTTTATGGCCATTATTTTTTCTTTTAGCTTTAACTCCTCTTCCAATTATTAATCATAATACCCATAACCTATTTTTTTTAATTTGGTCCAGTTATTTTTTTCTATTGGGTTTAAAAAATAATTCTTTTAAATATTTTGCTATTTCTGGATTATTTAGCGGTTTGGCTATTATTTTTTTACAACAAAAAGGATTAATATTTTTTGGCGCTTCCTGTTTATTTTTATTATTTTACTTAATAAAAAATAAAACTAATTTTTTAAAAAATATTTTTAGTTATCTAATTTTTACATTATTACCAATTATTCCTTTATTTTTTAAATGGTCGGTCAATGTTTTATACCAAAACTTAATAGTCTTTCCCATGACCAACTATTTTGAGGTTAATAAAACACCTTTTTATTTATTAATATCGTTTTTATTGATTCTATTTTATTTTATTATTAATATAAAAAACAAATCATCTTTAATTAATTATTTATTAACAATTCAATTTTTTTTGCTATTAAGTACTATTCCCCTGCCTGATTATTATCATCTAATTTTAATAGTTTTTCCGTTACTAATATTAATTCCTAGTTTGTTTTTAGAAACTTTCACTTATTTATCTAAAATAATAATTATTGTCTTTATTATAATTATAATGTTTTCTTTTTTAAATTCTTTTTATACTTTTAAACCTTTTTATTCCTATACTAAAGATACAACTATCACTTGGCTAAAATATATAAACGATAATTGCACCGGAAAATATATTTATAGTGGTCCTTTTGCCCCTAATTTATATTTTGAAACTCAAAAACTAAACGCCACTCCTTTTGATGTTTTAATAGAAAAACAAACAACAGCTAATCAATTTGATATAGCTTTAGAGTCTTTTAAAAAAAATCAACCAACTTGTGCTATTTTATATTATTATTCTAATATTAAAACAAAATTTAAACATACCGGAAATAACGCCCTGGAAAATTATATTAAAAATAATTATATTTTAGAATATCAAAATAATAATGTTTTTATTTATCATAAATAATATATGCTAATCGAACTTATTTTACCCTGTTATAATGAAGAACAATTATTAAAACAAAACTCTTTAAAATTGTTGAATTTTTTAAACCAACAAAATTATTCTTTTGATTGGAAAATTGTTTTACTATTAAACGGGACAACTGACAACTCTAAACCCTTAGCTTTAGATATAGAAAAACAATATGATAAAATATCTGTTTTTATTGTAAAAGAAAAAGGCAAGGGTAATGCTATAAAAAAATATTTTGATTATAGCTCCGCTGATTTTTTAATTTATATGGATATTGACTTAGCGGTGGATATAAAAAATATTAATGATTTATTAAAACCATTTTTAAACAATAATTATGACTTGGTAATCGGATCGCGTTTACTCAAAGAATCAAAAACTAACCGATCCATGATTAGAGAATTAAGTTCACGTATTTATATTTTTCTTTCCAAATTAATATTAAAACACCCCTTATCCGACTTGCAATGTGGTTTTAAAGGCATAAAAAAAGAAGCTTTTAAAAAAATATCTCCCTTTATTCAAGACAAATTTTGGTTTTTTGACACTGAATTATTAATTTTTGCCCTTTTATTAAACTTAAACATCAAAGAAATACCGGTTGATTGGTCGGAAAATCGCTATGAAGAAAGAAAAAGTAAAATTAAAATAATAAAAAATTCACTAACTTTTATAGAAAATTTACTACAACTAAAAAAACGGCTAAAAGCCGTTAAAAATATTATTTATTAATGATATTTTTATTATTTAAAACTTAAGGTAAATACTTTTCAAATTCTTGACGTTTTTTTCTTTTATCTCGCAAATCAGAAATTTTACCTGATTTCTTTTTTAGTTCCAAAAGCCAAACAACCATAATAATTATCCACAGCATATACCAAAAACGAGCTGATAAAAAATAGGCTTCTTCCCAACTGAAGAAAAACAATAAAGCTCCGATAATTAAATTTATAAAACAAAAATTATATAATCTTTCAAAAAGTACTTTATAGAGCTTGTTTTTTTTCTTTAAAATTATAAATAGTATTCCACCTAAAAGCAATAATCCTAAAAATAAAATTATTATAGTATTAGCAGTGGACATAAATGGTTCAGGACTCAAATCAAACCAATAATTTAAAGTTAATAAATTCAACATACAGTTTTTTATTTTATTTTTTTATTAATAATAATCCGTAATGATATTCACCGGCCACAAACTCTTCTTTCATTGTTAGCGAAAATTGAGCCAAATCTTCTTTAATTTTATTTTGACTAATACGTTTAACGTCGTTATTACCAAAAACAAAATCGTCTTCGTTCCATTCCACAATTAATAATCGTCCTCCGGTTTTTAACATTCTAACAGATTCTTTTAAAATATCAAGATGTTTATCGGATTGATGTAAAAGTCCAACTAATAAAATAGCATCTAATGACTCACTCTGTATTTTAGTTCCGTTATAAACCTCTAAATTACTCCAAATTGTTTCAATTTGGGTTAAATTATCGGTTCTAGCCATGTTTTTTATTGATTCTAAATTATTTTTTATAATATCAACTGCATAGACCTTGCCGTGTTTACCTATTCTTTTAGCTAAAGGAAAAACAAAATAACCAAAACTACCACAACCCAAATCAGCTATTTTATCATTATTATTCACAACTATTTTATCAATTAAAAAATCAACATTTAATAAATTGTTTTTATTGTTGACTGACATAATTTTATTTTTAATTATTTAGAGGTTTCCACTAAAACCTGCCGAGTTATAGTATTTTCCTTACTATGTTTTTTTTGAGAAATAACCGTAATAGCATTAACACCGGATTTTAAATGAATATCTTCCGAAAAATTACCGTCATTATCAATTAATATTAATTGATCATTAATTTTTACTTCGCTTTCCGGTTCGGTTTGTCCCGAAACGTTTACAAAGAAATCGGTTAATATTTGATTTTCTTGGGGGTAATTAACTTTTAAAAAGGGCGGAGCAAAAACATTTTTAAAATACAAAAATAAATAAACGAAACAAATTATAATGGCAAAAAATATTAAAAAATTTCTGATAACTTTGGGTAAGGACAATAAATTTTTCCAGTTAACAACTTTATTAAAAAAAATATTACTCTCAAAATTTTGATTACGATTTTGTTCTTTAACAAAATCATTTACAATATTTTTATGAGTTATTCCTAAAAAATTAATATACTTTTTAAAGAAAATTTTACTATAAATTCCTTTAGGTAATTCTTTGTAATTTCCGTTTTCAATCGCCGTTAAATATTTTATATTAACATCAATGTTTTCAGCCACTTCTTCTAATTGTATTCCGTGTTTTTCTCTAATCTTTTTAATATAACTACCAATAGAATCTTGCTCTAGAGATACCGGTTTTTTTACAAAATCTGACATAAAAATATTAAAATTAAACTAAACTTTAAAAATTATAAGAGCTTGGGTAATAGCCGAAGTATTACCGGTCCAATTATTTATTCCCAATGAATCCATAACAAATTTTATTATAGTATAACTGGTAAAAACAATAATTAAACCAATAATAGCCGCCATTAAAATACCTTTGGCTTTAGTTACTTGTTCGCTGTTTCCTGAAGAAATTAACATGGTAACTCCACCATAGACAAACATTAACAATGTAAGCGAACCGACTATTCCTAATATTATATCACTAACATTTATTCCTACCATCAATAAATCGTTTAATTGGTAGTTGCCGTCTGAATAACCACTTCCTTGAGGAACGACCGAAGTAGCAACTGTGGCTAAAACCATGTTGGCATTAATCATAAAAAAACAGAAACTGGCTAAGAACGTTATTATAATTTTATTTTTTTTCATAAAAATATTTTAATTAACAGTTTGTTGTATTCGACTGGCGTATAAATTCATCACTGACATAGTTTCTTCAGTGGTTTTACTTAAAGCTTCATCTATCATCTGAGCTACAAAATTTTCCATTAATGTGGCATTTTTTCCTTTATACCAACTTTTAGCAGTAAGTGTTTGATTGGCAAAAACACCGATATCATCATCCGATGTTTGTTTTGATATCAAAGATCTTAAAGCCGCCGGTTTATTGGTTTTTTCTAAATAAGAAGTAACTTGATCGGCGCTGGCTAAAAATTGAACAAAATCCCAAGCTTCATTAGTGTGCTTACTCTTTTTTGACACTACTTCAACCCAATAATTAGCAAAATTAATCGGAGTATCAGCTCCTTCTATTTGCGGTAAAGAACTTACAAAAAAATTTAATTTAGGAGCTAAAGCTTTTATTGTTTCTAAATGATAGGAATAACCGAACATAATAGCCAATTTACCGGAAGCAAAAGCATTGGTAGAATTGTCTAGAGTATTGTTCCAAGAATAAACTTCTTTAATTGGATTAGCAAAATCAGTATAAAAATTTAAAGCCATTAACCCGGGATTATAGTCACTGTTTTTGAAACTAGCCGGAACGGTATTAAACAAAACTTGACCGCCATCACTCATCATATCAGCTCCATTTTGCATCATTAAAACTGATAAAATATCACTATATCTTTCAATATTAGTACTACCACCTAAAGCTACTCCTGATTGAGTAATATTGCCTTTAGAGTCTTGCTTAGTTAATTTTTTCACCGTTTGTTGAAATTCGGCGTTCCAATATTTAGGAACGCTTACTATACCGGCTTGATCAAATAAGCTTTGGTTATAATACATCGCTAAAGTGTCAACCGATAACGGTAAACCATAAATCTGATTGTTTAAAACAACATCGGAATAAACAACATCGGCAAAATTTTGCTTTAATTCTTTAAGAGTAATACTATTTGAAGTCCGAGTTTCGGACACTAATTCTTTTTTTATAGTTCCCTGTTCCACTTGATAAATCATTAAAGTTTGACTGGGTAATGGTTCTAATTTTGATTCATATTTTTTCATCCAAGTATTGTGGATGGAAAAAATATCGGGACCGCGATCTTCCGCAAAAGCATTAAGTAACGCCTCTTCGTATTCATCATATCTTAGTTTTTTATAATTTATGGTTATATAAGGATGAAGAGCGTTATAGGCTTGAATTATTTGATCAAAATCATCTTCGCCGTCATAAACCCGCCAATAAGTAAGTTCTATCGGTTCGGTACTTTCTTCCACCGTCTTTTTTTTACAACCCAAAGCGGAAGTCATTAAGAAAACAAAAAGTATAAAAATAACAAAAAATTTTTTATTCATAAGAAATAAAATTTACGTTTTTTATACTATTATTATATCAATTATTTAAAAAAAATAAAAGCTATCTTAGAACAAACAGCTTCTATTAAAAACTAAAAAGACTAGCAATTATATTCGTCTAATTTTACACTTAATAATTTACTTACTCCATCGCTTTGCATGGTAATACCATATAAAATATTGGCTTTTTTCATGGTAGCTCGATTATGAGAAATAGCGATAAATTGAGTTCGATTAGATAAATCATCTAAAATTTTAGCTAATCTTTCAGAATTGGCCTCGTCTAAAGCTGCGTCAACTTCATCTAAAACTACAAACGGTGATGGATTCGCGCTAATAATGGCACAAATTAAAGCAATAGCTGTTAAAGCTCGTTCCCCGCCCGATAAAACATTAATGGAAGATATTTTTTTACCCGGAGGAGTGGCTGAAATTTCAACTCCCGACAAACCAACGGCATTATGTTTTTTTAATTGTTTTATTAATTTAATATTCTTAGAAGACTGAAACTCTTTAGAAATTTGATTTTTATCTAATTCATTATTAACAACGGCTTTTTCATCATCATCTGAAACGTTGTTTTTCACTGGAAAAATTTTAGCGTTACCGCCATTAAATAAAATTTTAAAATATTCATTAAACTTTTCAGAAATAACTTTAAATTCAGATTCAAAACGATCTTTAATTAAAGCGTCTAATTCAATAATAACTTTTTCCAATGATTTTATGGTTTTGTTTAAATCTTCGGTTTGATCAAATAAGAAATCAAATCTTTTTTTGGTTTCTTCATATTCCTTTTCAATTTCCGGATCAATACCGCCAATCAACTCTAATTGATTTTTTAATCGACTGATTTCTTCGCGAGCAATATTTATATCAAAATCATCTTGACTTTGGTAATTTTTTATTTTTTCTAAACTTAATTTATCATTTTCAATATTATTATTTAATTCTTCTAAACGAGTTTCTTCTCTGGTTAAGTTTATTTTATTATTATTTAAATCGTCATTAATAGCGTTAATTTGAATCTCTAATTCTTTTATATCTTTTTGCAGTTTAATCAACTCTCGTTTTTTATTCTCTTGAGTTTCGTTAAAATTGTCTATTTTGGCCTGTAAAACAGCTAATTCTTTATTATTATCAATCTCAAACTTTTTTATAAACTCTCTTTCTTTCTCAAAAAAATTAATTTGAGTTAAGGTTTCGGACGGTGAAAAAATATTCTTTTTTATTTCTGTTTCCAAATCTTCCAACCGTGATTGAGTTTTAATAGAATCTGATTTTAAAGAATTTAATTTATTATTAATTTCATTTAATTTGTTTTGTTTTGTTTGTAATTCTTCTTGAATAATCGCTTTTTTATCCTGCCAATCGTTCTGAATTGATCGTAAATTAATTATTTGTTTTTTTAAATCATTAATTTTCTTATCGGTTTCTTTTATTTCTTGCTCTATTTTATTTTTTTTATCATGACTATCTTCAATTTGATTATCGGTTTGGTTTAATTTAATTTTTTCTTCTATGGAAATAAGTTCTCGTTTAAGATTATTTAAATTTTGATCTAAATTATCTTTTTTGCTTTTATCGGAATTATATTCCACTTGATAAACCATAATTTCAGAACCTATTTTTTTCTCCTCAATCTTAAGTTTTTCAATTTTATCATTAATGTTTTTGATTTTAAATTGATAATCTTCACCGGAAGAAAAGTTTAATAATCCTTTTATCTCGGACTTAATTTCAAAAATTATCTTTTTAAATAACGAAAGGTCATTTAAATCAACGTTTTTATCAATTTTATCAATTAAATTTTGTAAACTTTGATTAATTTTTTTAACATCCGAAGGGTTTTCTTCTAATACTATTTTATTTAATTCTTTTTCTAATTTATTAATTTCTTGTTCTGTTTCTTCTTTAACTTTTTTAAAATTATTAATTTTAGCCTCTTTTTGTTTGATAACATCAATTAATAAATCACTTTCGTTTTTTATATTACTTATAGTATTTTTTAATTCTGATTGACGATTATTTAAAAATGACAAATCAAATTTACCCTGTTTCTCTAATTTAATTTCAATCCAAGCTTCAATTCTTGATAATTCTCGGCGTTGATTTTGATTATCTTGTTCGATGTTATTTAATTCTATCTCCGTTTCTTTTAATTCCGTTTGATCAAAAAAATCAGTTTTTAAGTTTTCAAGTTTTTTGGAGGATTCTTCAATTTCTTTTATTAAATTACTTTTTTCCGAAGTTAAAGCATCAAAAATAGTCTGATCGTTTTTTTGATTTTCTTCTTTTTTAATCTCTTGCCATGATAAAATTTTGGCTAATTGTTTAGCGGCTCGTTCTTGTTCTGATTTTAAAAATAGAAATCTTTTTTGTAACTCATAAAATTCTTCTCCCACTGTTTCCCCTTGATTAATTTCATCCAATTTTCTTTTATTGTTTTCTAATTGTTCGTCTAATTTTAACTTAGTTTTTTCGGCTTTATCAATATTAAGCTTGAAATCATTAAGTTTTAAGCTAATTTCTCGCCAAATTTTACTATAGTAGTTTAATTGATTCTTTAATAATTCTTCTTCTAAAAATTGACGTTTTTTTAATTTACCGACTTGTCGGGTTAAACTTTTTAAACGCGGTTCAATTTCATTTAAAAGTATTTCTACTTTTGATAAATTCTCTTGACTGTTTTCTAATTTGTTTAGAGACAAATCTCTCTTAATTTGATATTGCTTAACTCCGGTAGCTTCATCAAAAAAAACTTTTCTTTCCGCCGGACTGGTATTTAAAAAGTTTTCCACCATTCCCTGACCGATGACACTATAGGTTTTTTGTCCGAAATTAGCTTTAGCCAAAAAAATTTGAACATCACTTAAACGAACTTTATTATTGTTTATAAAGTAATCACTATTGCCATCGCGAAAAACACGACGAGTCAAAATAATTTCCGGCGACATTAATAAAGCATCAATATTATCACTTTCTCCGTTTCCATTATTTTCTTCTAAATTAACGGAATCTTTTTTTAAATCTAAAATATTATTATCTTCATTATTAAAAAACAAAGATACCTCCGCCATATTTAAACGAGCTTTTTTATCGGAACCGGAAAATATAACATCTTCACTTTTTTTACTACGCAAAAGTTTGGAACTTTGTTCACCTAAAGCCCACCTGATGGAATCAGCAATATTTGATTTTCCCGAACCGTTAGGACCGACTACTACGGTAATACCCCTCTTTTTATTGGCTAAAAGCCCGGAAAAAACCAATTTATTTTTATTAGCAAATGATTTAAAGCCTTGAATTTCTAGTTTTTCCAAATACATAATATTTTATAAATATAAAACCGCCGAGAGCGGAAATTTCAATTAATCAATTAACAACTCATTTTGATACATAAATCATTATATAAAAAAAATAATAATTAATCAATTAAAACAAAAACGCCTCTAAATACATAGAGGCATTTTTGTTTTGAAGAGAAAAGAAAAAACTATTTTTTCTTAGCAACCTTCTTAACAGCTTTTTTCTTAGGAGCTGCTTTTTTTACAACTTTTTTTGCAACCTTTTTTACAACTTTTTTTGCAACTTTCTTTTTGGCTACTGGTTTCTTAGCAACTTTTTTCTTTTTTGTAGGCATATTTTTGAAAATTTATTTTTCTTAGAAATAGGAACCGACCAATTCCTATATAAACTCAATCTAATTATAACATAAAAAAAATAATACAACAATACTTTTGTTAATATTTTTTTACTTTTTTAACTAATTATTTTTTTATTTTTTAAATTAAATTATTAAAAATAAAAAAGTGATAATAATATTTTTAAATTGTGCTTTTTATAAAAATAAAAACTATTTTAGATTATATTTTTAAAATAAAAAATACAAAATTAATTAATAATCCCTAACAAAAACGCCCCTAAATGGATAGGGGCGTTCTAGTTGAAAAAAACTATTTCTTTTTTGCTTTTTTCTTTGCTTTTGCTGGCATATTATTAAAAATTTATTTTTATAGAGATAGGAACCGACCAATTCCTATATAAACTCAATCTAATTATAACATAAAAAAAATAATACAACAATAAAACAATTGGCTATTAGGGCTTAGTTTTCCACTTTTTAAATTACAAATAGGCGGCTTGAATATATTGTTGCAACATTCTTTCTGTATTAAAATAGGAGGCATTTACAGCTATGGTATAACGCATTGTTTCTTGCCATCTACTGCGAAAATTATAATAACGAGGTAATATTTTATTTTCTAAATTGTAATATAAACTCTCAGCATCTTTTTTATTTAATTCTTTTATATCTAAATATTTTCGACGCCGTCCAATCGCCCAACCGGTTTTTTTGTTTATTAAGCCTTCAATCCACCAACCGTCTAAAGTACTAAAATGAGGAACCCCATTATGCGCCGCTTTCATACCGCTAGTGCCGGAAGCTTCATTGGGCGGTAAAGGAGTATTAAGCCAAATATCCACTCCGGCTATCATTAATTTGGCTAAATCCATTTCATAACCTTCTAAAAAAACTATATTAATTTGTTTTTTATATTTTTCTTTTATTTCATAAATGTTTTTTATCATGTTTTTTCCGTCAACATCATTGGGGTGAGCTTTACCGGCATAAATTATTTGAATTTTCCCAACCTTATTATGAATATCTAAAAGTCTTTTAATATCATAAAATAATAAATTTGATCTTTTGTATCCCGTAAATCTTCGAGCAAAACCAATTGTAAAAACATTTGGATCTAATTTTATTTTCTGTTTAAGATAAATATATTTAATTAATTTTTTCTTAGCTGTTTGATGAGCGTTCCAAATAACTTCTAACGGGATATTAAAAGCATTCCTTAAAGATAAACTGGAATATCGCCAATTAGGAATATACTTATCATAAATTTTTTTAAATTCATTACTAGTCCAGGTTTGAGAATGAACCCCGTTGGTTATAAAATTAATCGGATAATCCGGAAACATTTTTTTGGACTCTATTTTATGACTTAAGGCCACTCCGTTTATATAATTACTAAAATAAAACCCCAGATTAGTCATATTTAATTCATTGTTTTTTATTAAACCGGGAAGATAAAAAGGAAAATCGGGTTGATATTTTTTAATCAATTCAACCGAAAAGACATCATGACCGGCTTTAATGGGAGTATGAGTGGTAAAAACACATTTTTTTTGAATTTTTTTAATTTTTTCTTGATTGCTTTTTTCTTGAGCTTTTAAAAAAAGTTCTACTGTAACAAAACTTCCGTGACCTTCATTAATATGAAATTTTTCCGGAGTATAACCTAAAGACTTTAGCATTTTTACGCCGGCTCGACCTAAAATAATCTCTTGCATTAAACGATATTCAACATTAGAATTATACAAACGACCGGTTAAGTTTTTGTATTTACTTTTATTATTTAAAATATTAGTATCTAAAAAATAAACAGGAACTTGATAGCCTTGATGGCTTGTAATTAAATATTGCCAAACACCTACCCAAACTTTATCTTGACCAATATTAACAGAAACTTTATTTTTTAATTTTTTTAACTTTGAAAAATTATAGGAAACCGGTAACTCTTGTTGATTACCATCTTTATCTATTTTTTGTTTAAAATATCCCTGATCGTTTAATAAAGTCACCCCCACCATATCTAACCTTAAATCAGCCGCCGATTTTAATGTATCTCCGGCCAGTATTCCCAAACCTCCAGCATAGGTTTTAATATCACTTTCCAAGGCTATTTCCATACTAAAATAAGCAATAACAAAATCACTTTTTTTTACAATTTTTTCAGGCATATTTATACTATTAATGTTTTAACAATATATATATTATCACAATTTTGTCTTTTTTTAAAACTTCTGTTATGCTTTTGTTGTAGTTCTAAATATGAAAAATACTAAAAACAACAATTTTAATTTAAAAGAAACTTTTGGTTTTATTCTAATTAACAAGTCAGTCGGTCCTAGTTCTCATTATATAATTAATCAATTACGAAAAATTACTTCTATAAGAAAAATAGGCCACGCCGGAACTCTTGATCCCTTTGCTTCCGGATTATTAATAGTAGCCATCGGTCGACCGGCCACTAAAAATATCAATCAATTCGTAAAACTTGATAAGCAATATCAAACCGAGGTTATTTTAGGAAAAGAAACGGATAGTTATGATAAAACCGGAAAAGTTACTAATAAATATTCAGGTCAAGAACTTTCTTTAGCAAAAATTAAATTAGTTCTTAATGCTCTTGGTAAAAAAACAACCCAGATTCCCCCGATGTATAGTGCTAAAAAAGTAAACGGACAAAAATTATATATTTTAGCCAGAAAAAATATTAAAATTAAAAGACAACCGCAAAAAATAAAAATATATGACATTAAAATATTAGACTATAACTGGCCTAAACTTAAATTGGAAATTAATTGTTCCAGCGGAACCTATATTAGAACTATAGCGCATGACTTAGGAAAACTGCTTGGTTGCGGAGCTTATCTAAATAAACTAAAAAGAATCTCTATCGGACAATATTCTATTAAAAAATCTAAACAAATTAAAGCTCTCAATTCAGAAAATTGGCAAAAGTATCTATTTAATGTATAATAAAAACAGTAATAAATATGGGGTAATTATAAAAACATTGACAAATTAAAAGAAATATGATATAAATAAGATGTAAGTTTACTTAAATAAATATAAAAAATTTAATAATTAATAACAAAAAATATGAACAATGGAATGTCTAATAAACCAACTTTTCGTGATTTAACTGGAATGCAAAAAATTGAACAACAAAAAAACGAGGAAGAGTTAAAAAAAATAATGGCTGATAAATATTATGATCCTACTATAGGAAAAAATCCTTTAAAAGATAAGACTACAAAAGAAACTGAGAAATTATTACCAACCTATAAAAACGAAAACTCAATTTCAAAAAATCATGGAGAAGTTTCCGAAGATTTAAACAAAATATTGGATGTTTTTGAAAATCCTGGATATTTTGATTTAGAAGAACAAGTTGATGAAGATTTTATGGATTCTTATTCT
>CAYMZF010000016.1:0-13704 GCA_964394905.1 uncultured Gammaproteobacteria bacterium | reverse complement strand
TGGATAATGCTAATTCTAATAAAGCTACAGTTATGAAATTTGATTAAGATTAAATAAAACATTTAAATTAAAACCTATTAGCACTCTTGACACAGGAGTGCTAATTTTGTATAATAGGTTTGCATTAATATTTTTTATATGAAAATTAGCCCCAGACAAGAACTTATTTTATTAACAATCATAAAAGAATATATAAAAACTGCTCAACCTATCAGTTCTGGTTTTTTAGTTGAAAAATATGATTTAGGAATTTCTTCAGCTACTGCCAGAAATGAAATGGTGGAATTAGAAGAGTTGGGCTATATTTTTCAACCTTATACCTCGGCCGGACGTATTCCAACCGAGAAAGCTTATAGATATTATGTTAATGATTGTTTAAAAAATAATATCAAACAGCCGGTATTTAAAAATTTAGTTGATATTTCAATAGAATCGGAGAATGATTTTAAAAAGGTGGCTAAAATAATGGCCGATATATCAAAAAATGCTGTTTTTTGGGCCTTTCATAAAAATAATTTGTATTATACCGGGGTTTCAAATTTGTTTATTCAGCCGGAATTTAAAACTACCGATGTAGTTTGCGATATTTCTATTATTATTGATCGAATGGAGGAAATTATTGCTAATTCTTTTGATGATTTTACCATAGGAGAAAATGTCTTAATTGGTAGCGATAATCCTTTTGGTAATTTTCTAAGCACGGTATTGTTAAAGTATAAATATAATAATCAAGTAGGAGTGGTTGGCTTGCTTGGTCCAACTAGAATGGATTATGAAAAAAATATTGGTTTGTTAAATTTTATAAAAAATAAATTAGAAATTAAATAAAAAAATATGAATGATGACAACAAAGATAAAGACAAAAATAATAATGAAAAAGAAAATGTCAACAAAGAAGTTTTAAATAATAATGATGTTGAGGTAGGTGATAAAACTTCCGATAAAATTCCGGAAAAAATTAATGAATTAGATAAATTGCGGCAAGAAAAACAAGATTTAGAGAATCAATGTAAAAGAGCTTTGGCTGACTATCAAAATTTGGTAAAAAATGTGGCGGCAGAAAAAAATGAAATTTTTAAGTATTCATTAGCTGGTTTTTTAACGGAGATTTTGCCGGTATATGATAATTTAAAAACAGCTATTAAAACTTTGAGCCCAGAAGAACAAAATAATTCTTGGGTTGAAGGAATAAAGTATGTTATTAAGCAATTTCAAGACATTTTTATTGTTAATGGTATTAAAGAAATAGAAACCATCGGAAAAAAATTTGATTATAATACGATGGAAGCGGTAGAAGGTGAGGGTGATATTGTTAGTCAAGAAATTCGTTCGGGGTATTTATTAAATGATAAGGTTATTATTGCTGCTAAAGTAATTGTGTGTAAAAAAGAAAATGAAAATTTAGATAATAAAAAAGAAGAAAATAAAAATAAATAAGTTTTAATATTTTTTCATCTATAACTAAAGTTATTTTGAAAAAATAAATTTAATAATATGTCACTTATAAAATGGAATCCTTTTTTAGGAGATAATTATTTTGATGACGTTGATAAAATGATGTCGGATTTTTCTCCGGTAGTTAGAGGAACTAACGGTTTTATGCCGGCAATTGATATGTACGAAGATAAAGATAATGTTATTATTGAAACTCAATTAACCGGAATTGATCCGGAAAAAATTGATATTTCAATTGAAAATGATGTTCTTTATATAAAAGGAGAAGGTGAAAAGAAAACCGAAGTTGAAGAAAAAAATTATTACCGTAAAGAAATTCGTCGCGGTAGTTTTTATCGTTCTATTCCACTACCGACTAAAGTTTTAGAAGATCAAGCTTCGGCTATAGCTGACGGTGGAATTTTAAAAATTTCTATACCAAAAGCTTCCGAGGTTAAACCGAAAACAATAAAAATAAAAACAATAAATAAATAATAAAAATTAATTATAATTAATAAAAAAAATATGGGAAAAATTTTAGGAATTGATTTGGGAACCACTAACTCGGCCATGGCCATTATTGAAGGTGGGCAACCAAAAATTTTAGAAAATGCCGAAGGTAATAGAACTACTCCATCAGTAGTGGCTATTTCTAAAGGTGGAGAAAGATTAATTGGACAATCGGCTAAGAGACAAGCCGTTACTAATCCGCAAAACACCGTTTATTCAATTAAACGTTTAATTGGTCGAAAATATGATGATCCGTTAGTAAAAAAGGATATTGAATTGATGCCTTATAAAATAAGCAAAGCGGGCGAAGGAATGAAAATTCAAATAAATGATAAAGAATATACTCCGCAAGAAGTTTCAGCTATGGTTTTAGCTAAATTAAAAGCCGATGCCGAAGCGAAAACCGGAGAAAAAATTACTGAAGCGGTTATTACTGTTCCGGCTTATTTTGACGATGCTCAAAGACAGGCCACTAAGGATGCCGGTAAAATTGCCGGTTTAGATGTTAAAAGAATCATTAACGAACCAACCGCCGCCGCTTTAGCTTATGGTTTTGATAAAAAGAAAGGTCAACAAGTTGTTGTTTATGATTTAGGTGGTGGAACATTTGATGTTTCTGTGCTTGATATTTCTTCTGATACGGTAGAGGTTAAAGCTACTAACGGAGACACTCATTTAGGAGGAGAAGATTTTGATCAAAGAATTATTGATTGGATAGTTAATGAATTTAAAAAAGACCAAGGAATTGATTTATCCAAAGATCCTTTAGCTTTACAAAGAATTAAAGAATCGGCTGAAAAAGCTAAAATTGAATTATCAACTACCATGGAGACAGAAATTAATCAACCGTTTATAACTACCGACGCTAATGGACCTAAACATTTAGTTATGAAAATTAGTCGTTCTAAACTAGAAGAATTAATTATGGATTTAGTTGATAGAACGGCCGAACCATGTAAAAAAGCTTTGGCTGATGCTGGTCTAACAATTTCTGATATTGAAGAAATTATTATGGTTGGAGGAATGACAAGAATGCCTTTAGTTCAAAAAAAGGTTAAAGAATTTTTTGGTGGCAAAGAACCAAATTTAGGAGTTAATCCCGATGAGGTTGTGGCCGTTGGAGCCGCTGTTCAAGCCGGTGTTTTGCAAGGTGATGTTAAAGATGTTTTGTTATTAGATGTTACTCCTTTAACTTTAGGAATTGAAACTTTAGGTGGAGTGGCCACTCCATTAATTGATCGAAACACCACTATTCCAACTTCTAAAACTCAAGTTTTTTCAACTGCAGCCGATAGTCAACCTAGCGTTGAAATTCATATTGTTCAAGGAGAGAGACCAATGGCTAGTGATAATAAAACTTTAGGTCGTTTTATCCTTGATGGTATTCCAGCCGCTCCTCGAGGTGTTCCTCAAATTGAAGTTACTTTTGATATTGACGCTAATGGTATTTTAAATGTATTAGCCAAAGACAAAGCTACTAATAAAGAACAAAAAATTACTATTACCGCTTCTTCCGGTTTAAGCAAAGAAGAAGTGGAAAAAATGCGCAAGGAAGCTGAGATTCATGCTGAAGAAGATAAAAATAAAAAAGACAACATTGAAATCAAAAATCAAGCGGAAGCTGTTGTTTTTACTACTGAAAAAATGATAAAAGAATCGGGTGATAAAATGAAAGAAGAAGATAAGAAAGAATTAGAAACTAAAATTGAAGAATTGAAAAAAATAAAAGACAGTGATCAATATGATGAAATGAAAAAAAAGATGGAAGAAATAAATACTGTTGCCCAAAAAATCGGTACCGCTATGTATCAAAATCAAACTGCTAATCCGACTGATAAGTCCGGTCAAGCCGATGAAAGTACCAATAGTACAGCCGACGATAACAAAAAATCGACTGACGACAATGTTGTTGAGGGAGAAGTTGAAGAAAATAAATAATATAAAAATTTATGGCAGGAAAAGATTATTACAGTGTTTTAGGTGTTTCCAAAAATGCCAGTCAGGATGAAATAAAAATAGCTTTTAGAAAATTAGCGCATCAACATCATCCGGATAAAGGCGGTGATCCTAATAAATTTAAGGAAATTAATGAGGCTTACCAAGTCGTAGGTAACGAACAAAAAAGAAAACAATATGATCAATTTGGTTCAGCTTTTCAAAACGGTCAAGCTGGAGGGGCTTACGGTGGTCAAGGTGGTTTTGATTTTTCCGGTTTTCAAAACGGCGGTTATTCGGGAGCTAATGTCAACTTTGATGATTTAGGTGATTTGTTTGGTGGCTTAGGCGATATGTTTGGTTTTTCTTCCGGTAATCATCGTCGACAAACCAGGGGTGGTGAAAGCATTGAAGCCGTACTCATAATTGATTTTATGGAAGCTGTTTTTGGTGCTGAAAAAGAAATACTTATAGATAAAAATATAAAATGCGATAGATGTGGTGGTAATGGAGCTGAACCGGGCAGTAAAATAGAAACCTGTCCAGTTTGTAAAGGACGAGGTCGGGTTTTTAAAATGCAACGGACTATTTTTGGCTCAATGCAAACCGAGGCTATTTGTTCTAATTGTAATGGTGAAGGTCAAACCTATTCTAAAAAGTGTAGCAAATGCAACGGTCAAGGAATATATAAAGGACAGGAAAAATTAAAAATAAAAATACCGGCTGGAATTAACGAGGGAGAATCTATCAGATTAAGCGGTCGTGGTAATAGTGGCCCAAAAAATTCTTCGGCCGGTGATTTAATTTTAAGAATTAGAATAAATTCCAATAAAAATTTTATTAGAGATGGCTATAATATTTACACTAAAATGAACATAAACGTCAAACAAGCAATTTTAGGTGATAAAGTTAATATTAATACTATTTATGGAGAAGTGTCTTTAAAAATTCCCGAAGGGACTCAATCCGGAACAGTTTTTAAATTAAAAAATAAAGGAGTCCCCAAGTTAAGAGGTGGCGGTAGTGGTGATCATTTAGTGGAAGTTATTGTAAATATTCCTAAGGATTTATCACGCCGTGATAAAAAAATATTAGAAGATATTGATTTTTAATTATATGATTATAGACACTCATTGTCATTTAAATTTTAATGATTTTAAAGATGATTACTTAGAAATAATCAATAAAACTTTAGTGGAACAAGTTGAAATGATTGTAGTTGGTTCTAATTTAAAAACATCAGAGAGGAGTGTTAATGTAGCCGATTCTTGTTCGTCCGGTGTTTATGCAGCTGTTGGACTTCATCCTATTCACTTACAAAATGAAATTATAAAAAGCGACAAGACCGATACTGAACCGTATGAATTTATAACCAAAAAAGAAGAATATCAAGAAGAAAATTATCAAAGATTAATTGATTGTAGTAAAAAGATTGTAGCTATAGGTGAAATTGGCTTGGAATATTTTCATCTTAACGGCGATCCTGAGGAAATAGAAGAAACAAAAAAATTACAACAGCAAGTGTTTATTAGACAATTAAACTTAGCTCAAAAAAATAATTTACCGGTTATTATTCATTGTCGTGAGGCTCATGAAGATTTATATAAAATTTTAAAAAATTTTTCCGATGAAAATAAACAAACCGATGATTGGGGAGTTATTCATTGTTTTTCCGGTGATTATGATTTAGCTAAGAAATATATTACCTTGGGATTAAAAATTTCTTTTACTGGGCTTATTACTTTTGTTGATAAATGGGATGAAGTTATAAAACAAATTCCTTTGGAAAAAATAATGGTTGAAACCGATTCGCCTTATTTATCTCCAATTCCTTTTCGAGGTAAAAGAAATGAACCCTTACACGTGAAAGAGGTTATTAAAAGAATCGCTGAATTAAAAGGTTTATCTATAGAGAAAGTGGCTGAAGTTACTTATCAAAACGCTGAAAAGCTGTTTAATTTAAAGGGGTAATGAAAATTTATTCCTTTTTTGATTCACCCTTGACTTTTATTCTTATTTGCTTTTATAATTAGGTATATTAAAATAAAATTAAATTCAGGGACGTTACGGTTCTTGATTTGTTTTTTTGAAATGGCAACCGATAATAATAAAAAAAGATCAACAGATTGGGTGGGACCGGTTAAAATTGCCGCTCGTCTTTCTTCCTGGATTATTTTTCCGGTAATCGCCGGCTTTTTATTGGGGTCGTATTTAGACCAAAAATATAACAGTTCACCTAAATGGTTTTTAATAGTTATCGGTATTTCGTTTTTTATTTCCATGTTTGGTTTAGTTAAAAACACCATTGAAGAATATAAAAAAATTGAAAACAGCAATAAAACTGTTGTCACTAAAGAAAAAAAAGATTAATTTATGACAGAAGAAGTCGTACAAACTAACGAAGAAATTACCACCGAAAATACATTATATGCCGAACCGATTTTTTCCATCGGTGATTTTACGGTAACTAATTCTTTAATTAATTCTTGGATAGTAATAGCTATAGTAATAATTTTAGCTTTGAGTTTAAAGGGAAAGATTAAAAAAGTTCCCGGCAAACTACAAAATGGTTTAGAAATAATTATGGATTGGTTTTTAGGTATTTTTGATGATGTTACCGGTAGTCGAAAAAAATCTCTACAATTTTTGCCTTTTGTTTTAACTTTTTTCTTTTTTATACTGTTGAATAATTGGTTAGGACTTCTACCGGGTGTCGGTTCAATCGGTAAAGTAGTTTCAGAAAATGGCGAGAATGTTTTTATTCCTTTTTTACGGGGGGCGACGGCTGACTTAAACACCACTTTAGCTTTAGCGACAGTCGGTTTAGTTGTTGTTCATATTTGCGGAAATGTTTCGGTGGGAGTTTGGCATTATCTTAATAAGTATATAAATTTGAAAGCTTTTCTGGAAATTCCTAAAAAAATTATAAAAAACCCAGCTATTCTTTTGATTAATCCAATTAAAGCTTTTGTTGGAATAGTGGAATTAATTGGTGAGGTGGCTAAAGTGGCCAGTTTGTCTTTCCGTCTTTTCGGTAATATTTTTGCTGGCGAAGTTTTGTTGGCGGCCATGTCGGCCATTTGTGCTTTTATATTACCAATTCCTTTTATGGCCTTAGAAATAATTGTCGGTTTAATTCAGGCGTTAATATTTGCTGTCTTAATTTTGATATATATGTCAATTAGTACTACACCGGAGACAGAAGAAGAATAATAAAAATTTAAATAAATTATAATAAAATTTAATTGATAAATTTTTATATAAATAATCAATTAAATTTAATAAAAATTATGGAAAATGTTATGTTAGCTAAAGCTTTAGCTATCGGTATCGGTTCTATCGGTCCGGCTTTAGGTATTGGTTTTATCGGTGCTAAAGCTATGGAATCAATCGGACGAAATCCAGAAGCTTCAGGAAAAATTTTAGTTCCGATGTTACTGGCTTGTGCGTTTGCCGAAGCGGTAGCTATTTACGCTTTGGTTATTGCTTTCAGTATTAAATAATAATCTGACAGATTGCCCCATTATCGGGGCAAGAGCTAGATTATTATTAGTTAATTAAATTATATGGATTCAATTATTTCAACTTTTCATGTCGATTTAAAATTATTAATCGCTCAAGCGATTAATTTTGGTATTATTTTTTTTGTTTTGTATAAATTTGCTTTTAAACCGATTGCTAAAATTATGCAAGAAAGAACCGCGACTATTGAAAAAAGTTTAAAAGAGGCTAAAGAAATTGAAGAAAAACTTAGTTTGACCGAAAAAGAAAGAAATGAAATACTTTCAACCGCCAAAAAAGATGCTTTAGATATTGTAAAAAATGCCAATAAAACAGCTGAAGAAAATCGTCAGAAATTAATTATTAAAACTAAAGAAGAATTGGCTGAAATTATGAGACAGGAAAAAGCTGGTATTCAAGCGGAAAAAGAAGCTTCTTTTAAAGAATTGAAAAAAGAATTGGGAGATTTGGTTATTTTGGCTACAGAAAAAATAATTAACGAAAAAATTAATGACAGTAAAGACAAAAAAATAATTTCTGATATTATCAAATAATTATTATGAAAATTTCGTCTAAACAATATGCTCTAAGCTTGTATGAATTAACGGTTGATAAAAATGAAGCCGATCTTTTAGAGGTGCTAAAAAAGTTTACAAATTTTGTCATTAAAAATAATGATTATAATAGGATCGATGATATTGTTAAAGAATTATCAAAAATTTGGGACGAAAAAAATGGTGAATTATCGGTAAATTTAACCAGTGCCCATAAATTAGAAAATGATACTAAAAATATTATTTCTGATTATTTAAAAAATAAAACTAATTTTTCTAAAATTAATTTTATTGATACGATTAGAACTGATATTATTGGGGGTGTTATTTTGCGATATGGAGATAAAATTATAGATGGCAGTATAAAAAACAATTTAAATAATTTAAAAAATAAAATAAATAAATAAACGTATGCCTAATAAAGATTTTATAATTGAACAAATTAAAAAACAAATTACTGATTTTAAAAACGAAATAAAAGAACAAACCGTTGGACGAGTTTTAAAAGTTTCTGATGGTATTGCTTTAATTTCCGGTTTAGCTGATGTGATGATGAGTGAAATTTTAATTTTTAAATCCGGTGGACAAGAAATTGTTGGTACAGTTTTAAACTTGGAAGAAAATATGGTCGGAGCTATTATTTTAGGAGATTTTACTTTAATAAAAGAAGGTGATGAAGTTATTTCCACCACTAGAATTTTAGAAGTTCCGGTCGGTGAAGCTTTAATCGGCCGAGTGGTTAATCCTTTAGGCGAAGCTTTGGACGGCAAAGGTAAAATTGAAACTACCGATTTTTATCCGGTAGAAAAAATTGCTCCCGGAGTTATTACTAGAGCTTCTGTTAAAGAACCGCTTCAAACCGGTATTAAAGCGATTGATGCTATGATTCCGGTTGGTCGCGGACAAAGAGAATTAATTATTGGTGATCGTCAAATCGGAAAAACTGCTATCGCTATTGATACTATTATTAATCAAAAAGGTCAAAATATAAAATGTATTTATGTTGGAATCGGACAAAAAGAATCTAAAATTGCTAATATTGTAGCTAAATTAGAAGAAGCTGGAGCAATGAGCTATACTACAGTAGTTTTAGCCGGAGCATCTAATTCCGCTTCCTTATTATATATTGCTCCTTATGCCGGTTGTGCGATGGCTGAATATTTTTTAGATAAAGGAGAAGATGTGTTAATAGTTTATGATGATTTATCCAAACATGCTGTAGCTTATCGTGAACTTTCTTTATTATTAAAACGACCGCCGGGACGTGAAGCTTATCCGGGAGATGTTTTTTATTTACATTCCCGTTTATTAGAGAGAGCTTGTAAATTAAACGCTGAATATGGTGGTGGTTCTATTACCGCTTTACCTATTATTGAAACTCAAGCCGGTGATGTTTCAGCCTATATTCCAACTAATGTTATTTCTATTACTGATGGACAAATATATTTAGAGTCAGATTTATTTTATGAAGGTAATCGTCCGGCTATAAATGCCGGTTTATCGGTGTCTCGTGTCGGTAGCAGTGCTCAGATTAAGGCGATGAAAAAAGTGGCCGGTAAAATGAGATTAGAGGCCGCTCAATTTAGAGAATTGGCCGCTTTTGCTCAATTTGGTTCAGATTTAGACGATGAAACTAAAAATAAATTAGAGAGAGGAAAACGTTTGATGGAAATTTTGAAACAAGGACAGTATGAACCAATGGATGTCGCTTGCCAGGTGGTAGTATTTTTTTCTTTGATTAATGGTTTAATGGATAATGTTCCAGTAAAAAAGATCAGAGAATTTGAAGCCGGTTTAGTTTCTTATGTAATAGATAGTGCTTCCGATGTTTTAAAAACTATCAAAGAGACAAAAGTATTAGAAGAAGCTACGGAAGAAAAAATGAAAAAAACAATAAATGATTTTAAAGATACTTTAGATTATTTAATAAAAGAATAATTTAGATTAATAAAATTTTCTTATGGCTAAAACCAAGGAAATACAACATCGAATAAAATCGGTTAACAGTATAAAAAAAGTTACCCGAGCCATGGAGATGGTTTCGGCGGCTAAAATGAGAAAATCAATTGAAGCCGTACTTAAAACCAGAACTTATGCTAATTTAGCTTGGGTCACTGTTTTAAATATCGCTGCTTCGGCCGATTCTAAAGAAAATATTCATCCGCTTTTAACCGCTAAATCGGAAACTAAAAAAGTGGCTATTGTTTTAATTACTTCTAATCGTGGTTTGTGCGGTAGTTTTAATACTAATGTTATTAATAAAGCGGTTAAGTCTATAAAAAACCACGGAGATCTTGATACTGATTTTATAGTAATTGGTAAAAAGGGCTTAGCGGTTAATAGCCGTTTAAAATATAATGTGTCGGCTGAATTTGATAAACTTGATTTTGTTTCCGAAATAAAAGAAGTTATGCCTATCGCTCGAATGATAATTAATGATTTTTTAGTTGGAAAATATGATAAAATTTTAGTAGCTTATACTGATTTCATAAATGCTGCCAAACAAATTCCTCGCGTTAAACAAATTTTACCGGTTGATATAAATGCGGTGGATGAATATTTGGGAGTGGTCGGTAAAGCGGAAAAAATTGGAATTAATCGAGAATATATTTCGGAAAAAGAAGCTAAATATTTAAAAGATGAAAAATATAAATATTTTTTTACTTATGAACCTGATGCCAAAAAAGTTTTAGATCAAATGTTGCCCCGTTTAATTGAAGTTCAATTATTTCAAGCACTGTTAGAATCAAATGCTTCCGAGCATAGTGTTAGAATGGCTTCAATGCATCAAGCTACTGAAGCGGCGGAAGATTTGGTTAAAGAATTTGTCTTGTTCTATAATAAAGCTCGACAGGCGGCGATTACTTCGGAAATTGCCGAAATTAGTGCCGGAGCTAACGCTTTAAATCAATAATTATTAAATTTTAAATATAAAGAAATAAAAAAATATGGAAAAAAATGATAAAAAACTTGGAATAATAAAACAAATTATTGGAGCGGTGGTAGATGTTTATTTTGCCGATAGTTTGCCGGATATTTATACCGCTTTAGAGACTCAGGTGAATGGTAAAAAATTAACCTTAGAAGTTCAACAGCATTTGGGCTCCAATATGGTTAGAACTATTTCTATGGGTTCAACCGACGGTTTAAAAAGAGGCGATGAAGTTAAAAACACCGGTCATGGAATTAGCGTTCCGGTCGGTAAAGAAACTTTGGGTCGAATTTTAAATGTTTTAGGAGAGGCGGTTGACGGCAAAGAGCAATTAACTACTGCTAAGAGATATGAAATTCATCGTCCGGCTCCCGATTTTGTGGATCAATCCACTAAAACTGAAATTTTAGAGACTGGTATTAAAGTTATTGACTTGATTTGTCCCATTGCTAAAGGAGGAAAGGTTGGTTTATTTGGAGGGGCCGGTGTCGGTAAAACTGTTATTATTCAGGAGTTTATAAACAACATCGCTAAAGCTCACGGAGGATATTCTGTTTTTGCCGGAGTCGGAGAAAGAACTCGTGAAGGAAATGATTTATTTAATGAAATGAAAGATGCCGGAATTTTAGATAAATTAGCTATGGTATTTGGACAAATGAATGAACCGCCTGGAGCTAGAGCTCGAGTTGCTTTAAGTGGTTTATCAATCGCCGAATATTTTAGAGATGAACAAAATCAAGATGTGTTATTTTTTGTTGATAATATTTTTCGTTTTACTCAAGCCGGTTCCGAAGTATCTACTTTATTAGGTCGTATGCCTAGTGCGGTAGGTTATCAACCGACTTTAGCCACTGAAATGGGAGAACTTCAAGAAAGAATTGCTTCTACTAATAAAGGATCAATAACTTCTATTCAAGCGGTTTACGTTCCGGCTGATGATTTAACTGATCCGGCTCCGGCCACTACTTTTGGTCATTTAGATTCTTCTGTGGTACTTTCTCGTTCATTAACGGAAATTGGTATTTATCCGGCAGTTGATCCTTTAGACTCTTTTTCTATAATTTTGGATCCGAAAATTGTCGGTCAAGAACATTATGATGTTGCCTTAGGGGTTCAAAGAGTTTTACAAAAATATAAAGACTTACAAGATATTATTGCTATTTTAGGTATGGAAGAATTATCCGATGAAGATAAAATTACCGTTTCTCGAGCTCGTAAAATTCAAAGATTTTTATCACAACCTTTTAGTGTTGCCGAGACCTTTACTGGTACTCCTGGTAAATATGTAAAAATAGCTGACACCGTTAGAGGATTTAAAGAAATTTTAGAAGGCAAACACGATGATAAGAGTGAAAGTGATTTTTTAATGAAAGGAGTTATTGAAGAAGTTGGAGCTTCTAAATAAAATAAAATAATATGACCGAAGAAAAAACAATAAAATTTGAAATAGCTACACCGGAAAGAGTTGTTTTTAAAGATTTTATCCTTCAGGTTTCTGTTCCAACCACTGAAGGCGAGGTGACTATTTTACCTAAACACTCTCCTTTGGTTTCTATTTTAAAACCGGGAGTACTGGAAATAAAAAAAATTGATAATTCTGTAGAAATTATTTCGGTTTCCGGCGGTTTTTTAGAAGTATTACTTAATAAAATTATTGTTTTGGCTGATACGGCCGAACGAGCCGAAGAAATTGATATGGAGCGAGCTGAAGAAGCTCGTAAGAGAGCTGAGGAGTCATTAAAAGATCTAAGAGATGTTGATGCTACTCAATTTGCCAATATAACGGCTCAAATTGAAAAAGAATTAGCTAGAACTAAATCGGTTAAACGTTGGAGAAATTTACAAAATAGATAATTATAGTTGTATATAAAAAAAAGAAGTTAATTAAAATTAACTTCTTTTTTTGAGGTCCGAGTGGGATTCGAACCCACGAATAGCAGTTTTGCAAACTGTAGTGTTAGACCGCTTCACCATCGGACCATATTTATATAAACATATAATAATATATATTTTTTAAAAAAGCTATATTGACAACCAAGTTTAAAAATTATATATTTAGTTATTAATTAGAACATTTACAAGTATAAACTAAATAATAAAAAAAATGATTGAAAATTTAATTTCCGGTGAAGGACTAATCTTGTCAAAAAATGGCAGAGCTATTGAAGAATTTTTAAAAATTAAAAAAAAGTGGAAAAAATTTTATTGGGATATGTTTTATATTTCCAATTTAGATTTTTCAAATATTAAATTTAACCCTAAATTTAATAATTATTACCCGGTTTTTGATACTAATAGGTTGTCGTTAAGTAAAATAAAAAGGATTTATTCTACATTACCAATTAATTTAGATATAAGAGATTGTGATTTTTTATTTAAAGATTCCGCTAATAATGAATCTCAAATCTCAGTTTCTTATTTTAAAAAAGAATTTGAAACCTCTAGTTTTTTAGGTGATCCTATTATAGAAATAGGAGATGAAGTTAATAAAATTATTAGCTTAAAAGAATATCTTTTATTACAAAGCTTTCATTATTATTATAATAAAAGCTTTTTAGATGAAAAAAATTCGACTTTTCTTAAGCCAGTTAGTTTAATAAATAATAAGTTATTATTTTTAACAGCTTGTTATGATAAAGAAACTAAATCAATTATAATTAATGTTGTTAATTTTAGCTATTGTCATCCTACTAATGGCGCTAGAATCAAACAATAAGCGGACCATATTTAAAGATACTATATTTAGTATCTTTTTTTTAAAATAATAATTTTTTATTTAAAGTTAAAGTTTAAAAAATAAAAAAAATATGATATAATAAATTTATACAATTAAGCTAT
>CAYMZF010000015.1:0-13777 GCA_964394905.1 uncultured Gammaproteobacteria bacterium | reverse complement strand
AACCACTTTATACTATAAATTATTATAACATTTTTTGTAAAATAAGCAAAAAAATAACAAATGGCCATAAACTAATTTCTATATTTTTATTTTTAAAATACTTAAATTTACTGCCCATTGACAACAACTAAATAATATGATATAATTAAATGTCAGTAAAAAATAGTAAGTATATTTTTGCCTAGAAGTGATTCAGGCCAAGTTCAATTTTTTTATCTTGTCCTAAATCTTTAACGAAGTAAATCTTCCAATTTTAGGCAATAATATGCTTATTAAGAAGTTCTTTAAAAAAAACAAGATTAAATTTGATTAATTACTAAGTTTATTTAAAATTAAGTAAATTTAGTAATTAATCAAATAAATTATTAACCTTAAACAAAAAAATTACTATAATGGAAAAATTATTATTATTAAATTCTATAATTTTTTATATTGGTACATTATTAGGAGTAACCTCTTACGTACTAAATAAAAATAATTTTTTAGAAAAAGTAGGAGGAATTTTTATTATTATTGCTTCATTAGTATTAGGGACTTATATTTTTTCAATAATAGTCCCACAAATATTTGCTCTAATAATGAGTATTTTAATTCTATCTTTATTTATAGTTTTTGGTTATTTGTTAAAACCAAAAAAATTGTTAATATAATGCTATTAAAAAAGAGAAAAATCTCTTTTTTTTATTTTTCTATAAAAAAAGAGACTTTTTTAAAGTCTCATTTTTAGATGCTATTCGTTTAGCATTATGGCTAATTCGTTAGCTGTAAATGGCAGCCTTTTGTAATATGGATCATTGCTGTCCAGAAAACCGGCGATCACCACTTTTTGACCAGACGTTTTTATCTGTTTTATATCATCAAATACTTTTTTGATATAAGACTTAGTCTCTTTAGCTTTCTCGTTTATTTCACCGATAAGAAAGAGGTAATCCGGCATCGCTTCGGTATAAATAGTTGGCAACTTTTCAGTCGACTTTTCATCAATGATGGTGATGTTAAAATTAACATCGAGATCTTTTTTGATAAGCTCCTTGAAGTTATCATTAAAACCAGCAAGCATTAATGATTTTTTAGCAGGTTTTTCTTTATCGCCCGTCGTATCAACGAGAGTGACAAATTTTTCGACTGCTACCAACCATTCTTTATTAGAGAAACAACTTATAAATTCTGATTCTCCAAGTAAAGTGTCCATAGCGTTGGCAATCGGTCCGGAATGGTGACTAACGTCTGTTAATATAGCAACATGACTGACACCAATTTTTTTTGCTAAAATCGAGAGCACTAAACCATAAGGAACCTCTACACCAATTTCCGGGTTAGTATCACTAATACCATTTGATTCTCCTGGTAGCATTAAATCAGTTAAAAGAATATCGTAATTGTTTCTTTTTAAGAGATCGGCGGCTACGGAAAATAGCGGACAACAGGTTAATTCAACGTTTTTATTTTTAAACTGTTCTTTGGCGTTGTTTAAATTTAATACTTTGTCGTCAACTACTAAAATTTTAATTATCTTCATCTTTATCTATTGTTTAAGGGTTAATTTAATTGTTAATGAATTAGATTAGTATAACATAAAAAAAAGATATGTCAACAGTTTGAAAATACTTAAAAATACTAAACAATTTTAATAACATTTTAAATATACAAATTATTTAATTATAAACACTATAGTTTCTAATTAAAAACTATTTATATATTACATTAATAAATAACATGCTTATTAAAAAAAGAGAAAGTTTTTAAACTTTCTCTTTTTTTATTTACCTATATTAATCTATAATTCTATTTTTTTAAATACCTCTTTTAAACTATCTAATTCACTGCTAGAAAAATTTTGTAAAACAAACTTTTCAGCCGGAATTTTAGAACGAAATTCGTTATTAATTCCAAAACGAATTCTTTTAAAATTTTTAGTTTTGGTATGACTGATAATTGATTCTATTCCTCGATGTCCGGCAC
Source organism: uncultured Gammaproteobacteria bacterium (assembly GCA_964394905.1). Classification (GTDB taxonomy): domain Bacteria; phylum Patescibacteriota; class Patescibacteriia; order Patescibacteriales; family UBA12465. The sequence continues at coordinate 11,815 of CAYMZF010000015.1, read as the reverse complement.
TGGAAGAATTAATGGAAACTTTTACTCGACCGAAATCTAAATCTAAATCATCATGAATTACCGTTAAAATTGAAGTTAAATCATTATTTTTTCCAGTAAATAATCCTAATTTCTTTGGAAGTAATTTATAATAATCCAAAAAGGATCTAACGGTCATACCGGAATTATTCATAAAAGTAAGAGGCTTTATTAAAACCTTATCCGCTTCTTCCAAAATCAAAGCATTAAATTTTTTATCAAACTTCCAATCGGCTTGTTCTCCGGCAATAAAATCCAAAAACATAAAACCAATATTGTGTCGACTTTTTTTATATTGCTCTCCGGGGTTACCTAATCCCACCACTACTTTCATATTTTTATTATTTATAAATTTCTCTTTTTTTCTTGCCGGTATAACCGGTTCCGGCTGGAATTAAACATCCAATAATAACATTTTCTTTTAAACCTTCCAGGTAGTCAATTTTGCCGCTTAAAGCCGCTTCAATTAATACTCTTGGTGTTTCTTGAAAAGAAGCCGCTGATAAAAAGCTATCAGTAGTAAGAGAAGTTTTTGTTATACCAAGTAATAATCTTTCAGCTTTAGCTTTATCTTTAAGATCAAGATTGGCTTGTTGCAAAACTTCTTCTTCCACAGTTTCACCAGGTAATAATTCGGTTTCACCGGTACTTTTTACTAAGTAACGAGAGAACATTTGATGAGCAATAATTTCAATATGTTTTTCATTCAACGGTTGTCCTTGAGAAGAATAAACGTACTGAATTTCTTTAATAATATATTTTTGAGTTTCCAGTCGTCCTCGTAATCGATACAATTCTTTTAAATCAAAACTACCTTCAGTTAAACGATCGCCGGGTTTAACAATGTCGCCATCTTTAACCCATAACATTACTCCTTTAGGAATAATAAATTCTTGAATTTTATCAACTTCTTTTGAAACCTCAATAAACTTATCGTTAACTTTTACAATTCCGGCTGTATCGGATTTAATATTTTTATCGGCAATAGAATAAAGTTCGGTTCCTTTTATTATTTTATCTCCATCCTTAACTTTAACTTTAGGTTCTAAATCTTTTTTAGAAAGTTTTTGACCCAATAACTTTATTTCATTAGCTAATTCCCTAAAATAATATTTATCAATAGCTTTTCCTTTATAAATAACTTTTAATATTTTTTCTTGGGGATTATTAACTGAAATTTCTTTACCGTCTTTATCCTTTATAATCTTTTGACCGAATTCAATTTTTACTTTTCCATCAACTTCGGACATTAAAGCTTTTTTCTTAGGACTACGATTTTCAAAAATTTCTTCAACTCGAGGCAAACCTTGAGTAATATCTTCAGCACTAGCTACACCACCAGTATGAAAGGTTCTCATAGTCAACTGAGTTCCCGGTTCACCGATAGATTGAGCCGCGATAATACCAACCGTAGTTCCCAACTTTACTTCTTTATTATAAGCCAAATCAACGCCATAACATTTAGCACAAACTCCCTTATGCAATTTACAATTTAATACTGATCGAACCGAAGCTGATTCAATATCCTTATCTTTTATTCCTTTGATAAATTCTTCAGTCATTAATTCCCCAGCCTTTAACAAAACATTGCCTTTTTTATCAAGTAAATCTTTAGCTAAATAACGACCGACTATTTTTCTAAAAAAATCATCATTATCTTTTTCAGTTTCCGCTCGACTGATTAACAAGCCTTCTTTATCTTTACAATCATCTTCAAAAACAATTACATCTTGAGCCACATCAACCAATCTTCTAGTTAAATAACCGGCACTGGCCGTTCTGATAGCTGTATCCGACAAACCTTTTCTGGTAGCGTGAGTGGCGATAAAATACTCTAAAACTGAAAAACCTTTTTTTAAATTTCCTTTAATCGGTAATTCAATAATAGCTCCGGAAGGTGAAGTCACTAAACCTTTCATACCAATAATCTGAACCGGTTGAGCCCAAGAACCTCGAGCTCCAGAATCAATCATCGAATAAACTGGCAAAGAATCTTTTAATCCCTCTTTACAAATATCAGCAATTTTTTCTTTAGTGGTAGTCCAAGTTTCAATAACTTTATTATATCTTTCACTTTCAGTAAGTAAACCATCTTCAAATTGTTCTTTAATTTGATCAACTTGATTATTAGCATCTTCAATTAATTTATCTTTAGCCGGTAATTCCGGTAGATCACCAAATCCCCAAGAAAGTCCGCTTTTGGTTATAAACTTAAAAGCTAAGTTTTTTAAATCATCAATAAATTTAACCGTTCGCTCTTCTCCATAAATATCTAAACAATCTTTAATTAAATTTTTTATTTTACCTTTTCCTAAAACTTCATTAATAAACTGTAATTTTTCCGGTATAATCCGATTAAAAATAACTCGACCGATAGTGGTTTTTACCATTTCTTTATTTATTCTAACATTAATGGTCTCATGTAGTCCTATTAACTTATAATCATAAGCCAAAGAAGCTTCTTGTTCGCAAGAAAAAGATTTAATATCTTCTTTCTCCGGATCTTTTAAGGTAAGATAATAAGTACCCCAAACAATATCTTGATTAGGAGCAACAATCGGTTCTCCGGTAGCCGGTTTTAAAAGATTATGAGTGGATAACATTATATCTCGAGCTTCGGCTACTGCTTCTTTAGTCAGTGGAACATGAACCGCCATTTGATCACCATCAAAGTCAGCATTAAAAGCAGTACAAACCAAAGGATGAATTTGAATAGCCTTTCCTTCAATTAAAACCGGTTTAAAAGCTTGAATACCAAGACGATGCAAAGTCGGAGCTCGGTTTAAAAGAACATAAGCTTCATCAACAATTTTTTGCAAAATATCCCAAACTTCATCATGTCCGGCCTCAATATAACGAGAAGCACTTCTAACATTATGAACTATTTCTTTTTTTATAAGCTCGGCGATAATGAAAGGTTTAAATAATTCTAAAGCCATTATTTTCGGTAAACCACATTGATCTAAATTTAAATTAGGATTAATAACAATAACGCTACGGCCGGAATAATCAACTCGCTTACCTAATAAGTTTTGTCTAAAACGACCTTGTTTACCTTTTAAAGCATCGGCCAAAGATTTTAATTGTCTTTTTTGTCCAGTAGAAGCGGCTACCATTTTACTGTTACGAGCCGAATTATCAATTAAAGAATCAACTGCTTCTTGTAACATTCTTTTTTCATTACGACAAATAACTTCCGGAGCGTTTAATTCAATTAATTGTTTTAAACGATTATTACGATTAATAACTCGACGATAAAGATCGTTTAAATCAGACGAAGCAAAACGTCCACCATCAAGCGCTACCATCGGTCTTAAATCTGGTGGAATAACCGGAATAACATTTAAAATCATCCATTCGGGACGAATATTATTATTTTTTAAATTTTTTAATAACTTTAATCTTTTAATAATTTTATCCTTTTTAGTATCAATGGCTGTTTCTAATTTTTCTTCTAATTTTTTAATGGTTTTATCAAGATTAATTCTCTTTAATAAATCTTGAATAGCTACCGCTCCGATACCGGCTTCAAATAAATGACCAAATTTCAAACTCAAATTTTGATATTCTTGTTCCGATAAAATTAAAAGCGGTTTTAAATCTTTTAATTCTTTTTTTACGGTTTCAAAATCTTCGTCTAATTTAGCTGATTTACTTTCTTTTTCTTTATTAGCTAAATCAATTTTTTCATTTATAATTTTATCAATTTTTTCTTTTCCTTCTTTTTCTTTTAAGGCTGTTTTTTCTTCTTTAATTTGATCAATTATTTTTTGATTCTCTGTTTCAATACTTTTTTTCTTGCTTTTATATTCTTTTTTTACTATCTCTAAGGTTTCGTTTTTTAATTTTTCATCAACATCAGTTACAACAAAATTAGCAAAATATACTACCTTTTCCAAAGACTGAATACTTAAATTAAGAATCAAACCAATTTTTGATGATAAACCTTTTAAAAACCAAATATGGGAACAAGGAACTTGTAAAGCAATATGACCCATTCTTTCACGACGAACAACACTTCTGGTTACTTCTACTCCGCACTTATCACAAATCACCCCTTTGTATCTTATTTTTTTGTATTTACCGCAAGAACATTCCCAGTCTTTAACCGGACCAAAAATTTTTTCACAAAACAATCCATCTTTTTCCGGTTTTTGTGTTCGATAATTAATGGTTTCAGGTTTAGTAACTTCACCTTTAGACCATGATAAAATATTTTCCGGTGAAGCCAAGGTTACTTTTATGGCATCAAAGTCGCTTGTTTTTATAGGATTTAACATATAGATAAAATTAAATTATATAATAAAAAATTATTGATTTATTCTTTGTCTTCTTTAATCGGTAAAGAATTATCATAAATAACTTGATCGGCATGATTAATTCTATCAATTTCTAAATCGTTTTCTTCTTTTTCTTCTTCCGTCATACCTTGAGTTCCACCTAATAAATCAACATTAAGACCTAATCCTTTTAATTCCCTTATTAAAACATTAAAAGATTCAGGAACATTTAATTTTTGGATTTCTTCACCTTTAATAATCGACTCGTAAGCCTTGCTTCGTCCGGGGACATCATCTGATTTTATAGTTAAAATTTCTTGCAAAGTATGAGCCGCTCCGTAACCTTCCAAAGCCCAAACTTCCATTTCTCCAAATCTCTGTCCACCAAATTGAGCTTTTCCTCCCAACGGTTGCTGAGTGATTAAAGAATAAGGACCGATAGATCTTTGGTGAATCTTATCTTCCACCATATGATTTAATTTCAAAACATATTTATAACCGACCGTAATTCTATTTTCGTAAGCTTCTCCGGTTTTCCCGTTATATAAAGTAACTTTACCATCTTCTGAAAAACCAGCCTTTTTTAATTCTCCTTTTATTTGTTCTTCAGTGATTCCATTTAAAGCCGGAGTAGCCACTTTATAACCTAATTTTTGAGCGGCTAATCCCATATGAGTTTCAAGTAATTGTCCGAAGTTCATACGAGAAATAATACCTAAAGGAGACAAAATAATATCAATTGGAGTTCCGTCTTCCATATAAGGCATATCTTCAATCGGAACAATTTTAGAAATAACACCTTTATTTCCGTGACGACCGGAAACTTTATCTCCAACTTGAATTTTTCTTAAATTAGCCACTGAAACTTGAACCGATTTCAAAACCCCAGCTTCTAATTTATCTCCGTCTTCACGAGAAAATATTTTAATATCAATAACTTTACCGTGTTCTCCGTGTTCTAAATACAAAGAAGAGTCTCGAACATCTTTAGCTTTATCACCGAAGATGGCTCGAAGTAATCTCTCTTCAGCACTTAATTTAGTTTCACCTTTAGGAGTAATTTTTCCAACTAAAATATCACCACTGGAAATTTCAGCTCCAATTCTAATAATACCGTCTTCATCTAAATTTTTTAATTTTTCTTCAGAGATATTAGGAATGTCGTTGGTAATAAGTTCCGGACCTAATTTAGTATCGCGAACATCAATAGTATAATTTTCTATTTGAATAGAAGAATAAACATCTTCTTTAACCAATCGTTCCGAAATAATAACGGCATCTTCATAGTTATAACCATCCCAAGTCATAAAAGCCACCAAGACATTTTTTCCTAAAGCCAATTCTCCATTAGAAATAGCTGGACCATCGGTTAATACCTGTCCTTTTTTGATTTTATCACCAATATTAACAATCGGTTTTTGATTAATACAAGTTAAAAAATTGGATCTTAAAAATTTTGTTAAACTATACTTTTTAATTTTACCTTTAGTATTAGTAAACTCAATACTTTGAGCGTCAACTTTAGTAATAACTCCATCATCCTCGGCAATAATAATATGACCGGAATCCCTGGCAGCAATAGCTTCAATTCCTGTTCCGACTATCGGAGCTTCAGCTTTAACCAAAGGTATAGCCTGACGTTGCATATTAGTACCCATCAAAGATCTTTGCCCATCGTTATGTTCCATAAAAGGAATAAGTGAAGTTGCAATAGAAATAATTTGATTAGGAGCTACACCGACAAAATCAATTTCATTGACTCCTACGGTTTCAGGATTACCACCTCTTCTAGCCGGATATTTTTCAATTATAATATAGTTATTATTATCAACAGGAATAGTGGCATCTGCTACTACATATTTTTCTTCTTCAAAAGAATCTAAATAAACAACTTCATCGGTAACACGTGAACCTTTTTTATCTTTTTCAACTTTTCGATAGGGAGCTTCTAAAAACCCATAAGAATTTAAACGAGCATAGCTGGCTAAGTGTCCGACTAAACCAATATTTGGACCCTCCGGAGTGGCAATCGGACAAATACGACCATAGTGAGTGGTATGAACATCACGAACATCAAAACCGGCTCGTTCTCTAGTTAAACCTCCGGGACCCATAGCCGACAAACGACGTTTATGTTCTAATTCGGCTAAAGGATTGGTTTGATCCATAAACTGAGAAAGTTGAGACGACATAAAAAATTCTCTGATAATGGCAATAACCGGACGAGCATTAACTAATTTATTAGGAGAAAGAGTATTGATATCAGCCACACTCATTTTATCTTTAATAATTCTTTCCATTCGAGCTAAACCAACTCTTAAACGATTTTGAACTAAACCACCAATAGCTCTAACTCGACGATTTCCTAAATGATCAATATCATCTTCCGGTTCTTTCGTAATATTTAAACGAATCACTTCGCGAACAATATTTAATAAATCTTCTTTACGTAAAATTCTATTTTCTTTATTAATAGGTAAATTCTCATTAAATCGACGATTTAATTTATAACGACCCACTCGTCCAAAATCATAACGATCAAAACGAAAAAACATATTTTCTATCATTTGTTTAACGTTTTTATCATCAGCCATATCACCCGGACGAACACGACGATAAACTTCTTGAAAACCTTCTATTTGATTTTTAGCCAAATCTTTTTTAATAGTAGCGTCAATAAAAGTTATTTCATCGTCATTTTTAACAACGTCAACATCTTTAAATATTTTTTTTAATTCTTCATCGGTTTCATAACCAAAGGCTCTAAGCAAAGAAGTAACGGCCACTTTTCTCTTTCGATCAATTCTAACCCAAATCACTTTATTAACATCGGTTTCAATTTCTAACCAAGCTCCGCGATTAGGTATAATTTTAGCACCATAATATTTTTTGCCTCTTATATATTCGGCTGTAAACATAACTCCGGCGCTTCTTATTAATTGAGAAATAACAACTCGTTCAATACCGTTAACGATAAAAGTTCCGTTATCGGTCATTAAAGGAAAATCACCCAAGTATACTTCCTGAGCAATTTCTTGAGAGGTTTTATTATTTTTTAATATTGCCTTAATTCTTAAAGGAGCTTCGTAGGTTATATTTTTTTCTCGACTTTCAACTTCATTAAACTTTGGTTTATCTAAATAATAATCGCCGAAATAAAGCTCTAATTCTCGATTGTTAAAATCAACTATCGGAGAAATTTCATCAAATAATTCGGCCAAGCCTTCTTCCAAAAACCATTTATAAGAATCTTTTTGTAATTCTATTAAATCCGGTATCGGCATGACTTCTTTAAAATCGGTAAAATATCGACGTTCGCTATTTTTAATATAATTTTTTACGATAAAAGAATTAGACATAAATTTAGCAAACAAGGTTATACTTGTTTATATGAATTAATTTATTAATAATTTTATATATACAAAAAAAACCGGCAACAAAAAACACCAATGCCACGCTTGGCTTGGTTTGTAAGCTGTCAAAAATTTATTTAATATAAATAATCACTTTTATATTAACATTAAGATTTTATGTATAGATAATATAATAATAAATATTTTTTGTCAATCCACAGTTTATACCGACTTTATCCACATGTTTTATTTAATTAATGGCTTTCAATATAGCTAAAAACAGGCCCAATTGATAATGATTTTTGACCATTAACCTCCGATACTATAATTTTTAGCTTTAAATTACTAATATCGTATTTTATTGTCTTATTATTGGCTCCTTCAATTTTTAAAACTTTATTACCGGCTGAATTTAACTTGTAGGCTCGACTGAATAAAGAAATAAATTTTATATCTTCGCTGCTCAATTCTTCAGAATTTAACTCTTTTATCATAATTTCTTTAACTTGGACCAAATTGCTTTTTAAGTCCTCTAAATCAACTAAAGTAGATTTTAACTCGTCACTTATTTTTAATAATTTAAACATATCAATTATCATATTAACGTTAGCCAATTGTTCATTAATTAAGCTCAAATTAGGTTCAATATAATTATAGTTTATAAAATCATTATCGCCGGAAACAATAGACTGATCTTGATATTTTTGATAAACACTCAAATTATCAACCGGTAATTGTAAATTAGCCCAAAAGCTTACAGCTGAATACAATTTTTGTTTTTGCCACTCTGAGTTTTGAGCATAAGTCGGCATTTTACTTTTGTCGTTTTGCAGATATTCTTTTATTAAACTTAATGTTTCCCAATAGTTATTGTAATGCCAAATATTTAAAAATTGTGAAATTTGGGATTTCAAAGAATTTAGCGCTTTATTATAATTACTATAATTTGAGTTCTCTAAATAATAATTATTATCATTAACACTATCTTCATTAATTAAAGCCAAGATATCTAAAGAAAAACCGTTACATCGTTGATTTGTATCATTAATTTTACAATAAGTAACATTACTCTTAGCGGGAGTGGTTCCTTGATAGTTTGAAACATTGGGATAAGAAAGAGCATTAAAAATGTAATCATTGGGCCAATAAAAATCAGTTAACATCTTTACGCCTAATTTACTTTTAGTTGATTTGTCTATTCCTCCTTCAATGGCTAAAAAATTATATTCTAAAACTTTATTTCTTAGTTTATATAAATTATTAACCGATTCAGTATTGCTATCACTAAAAATTTCTTCAATTTTGTAATTATCACCAAATAAAGTCGTTAAAGCATCCCGATAATGAACATAAGTTAAATCACCTCGTAAACCCTTAAAAAAAGCTAAGGTTTTATAAATACGAGCCCAATTATTTTTAAGTTCATAGTTATTAAAAATATCTTGAGCGATATAAGAAGAAGAAATAATGCTTATACGCCAATCGTCAAAATCTAAAGAACAATCCGGACATTCATCGCTTTGATAATATAATGGAAAATTGGAAGATAACCATTCTGTAGCCAAATAAAAATTATTTAATTTAGCATTATTTTTATATTCATCAGGAATTACAAAATCTTTGTAATCCCGATTATATAATAACACCGGTGATTTAGAACTATTTTTAGCCGCCTTTATTAAAGCCACCTCTTTTTCAACATCAACTTTTAAATAGTCTGGTAAAGTAAAAGAATAATCTTCGGCCTCAAACGAAGTAAATAATGTTTCATTATTTATTTCATTTTTAGAATTTATTTGTTGACCACTAGGTTTTAGTAATTCTAAAGATACGGCAAAATAAGCGGCGGTTAATCTTTGAGCTTCTAAAACCCGATCATTAACATCACCGGTTATTTTTAAAGTTTCATTATAACGATTATTAGCTTTTTCATATAAATATTCATTAATATCCCATAAATTAGAATAAAAAATATTTTTTTCTACATCTTTAAACGTTTCTTTTAAAATTTGTTGGTAATAATAAACCAAAAAATCTGAAGTAATCAGTAACGGAACTTGTTTTTTATATAACTCATCATAAATATTATAAAAATTATCAACTGATAAAGAGTTTTCTGTCACGGCAAAACCGTTGGCGTTTAAAGAATTGATAACTGCATCTAAATTTATTTTACGAGAAAAATCATAATAATTTGTTGCTTCGGTTTTTATGTTTAAAGGCAAAGAATAATTTGGTAAATTAAAATTTAAATCATCAACTATCGGTTTGTAATAATCAAAAAAAGAAATATATTCTATTAAATTATTATCTTCGCTACCGGAAAAAGTAACCCCGATTTTTTCATCACTGGTCGGCAGTCCTCCGATTAATCGAGAAGATTCTATTAAATCGCCTAAGTCATCCGATATTTCGTCATTAGTACTGGTAGCTACATCCGAAGGAGACGAAACTTCTTTGTTTTTTTTATTTTTAAAAACAAAAAAAACAGAAACAGCTATAGCTATAACTATAATAATTCCGACGACAGCAATTAAAATTTTTTTTAGATTATCGGACATAAAAATCTTAATTTTTATTTTATATATTTATTTTTATTATTCAAATGTTCTTGATAAGTGGCGCTAAAAATAGTTTTACCGGTTGAAGGATCGGTTAAAAAATAATTGTAATTAGTATCTTCCGGATAAATAGCGGCCTCAATAGCTTTTAGCCCCGGATTAGCTATTGGTCCCGGCGGTAAACCTCTATTAATATAGGTGTTATAAAGTGAATCTATTCTGGTATCTTCATAACTATACTGTACTTTATCAACTCCTAAAATATAAGCTAAAGTGGCACAAGACTCTAAAGCTTGGCCGTTTTTTATTCTATTCCAAAAAATACCGGAAACAATTTTCATATCACTTTCACTTTGCACTTCTTTTTCAATTATTGAAGCCATGGTTATAATTTCATAAATAGTTTTACCTTGAGCATTAATATCGGCTCTCATTTTATCAGTTAATTTATTATCAAAATTATCTAACATTTTTCTGATAATTTCATCGGCAGTGGCATCGGTAAAAAATCTATAAGTATCAGGAAACAAATAACCTTCTAAACCATAATATTTGGGTTTGTCTTTTAAAAACGAATAATCGTTTGAATAATCATGCGGATAGGAATTTTCTCCCACGGATTGATAATTAATCATAGGTTCGCCGACTAATTTTGAAAAGTCGGTTGCGTTGGTTAAGCTATGTTCTTTTATTAATTTAGTATAATCAGTCAGATTCCAACCTTCAATAAAAGTAAGTTTTTCTTCCGGTTTTAAAAATACTTTTTGAGTCATTTCGTATACAATTTCTTTAATATTCATAGTCGGACTTAATTGATACGAACCGGCTTGAAAAGACGATTGACTATCTGATAGTTTTACATATAATTTAAAAACAAATTTTGATTTTATAAGATTATTATCCTTTAAATTATTGGCAATAACATCAACTGATTGACCATTTTCAATAATAAAGGACTGCTCATTTCCTTTCTTATAGGAAGAATTTATTCCTTTTAGATAAAATAAACCAAACAAAAAAGCTATCAATATCAAACATAAAACAGCGTTTTTTATTAACCGGCTTAATTTACTTTTTTTTGTTTTTTTTAAGATTGGCATCGGCAATTAAGATTGAACTGGATCGGATTTTTTTACCTAATCCATCAACCATTTTAATACTTAATTTTTGACAAATACTATATTCCGGAACATCATTTAAATTTTTTCGATCTCCTCCATTAGCAAAAATATTCGGTTTAATTTTGGCCAGTGATTTACAAACAGTTTTATCTTTATCAATTGACAAAAAAACTTCATCAACATCTCGTAAAGCTTTAATAATTTTAATTCTATCTTTTTCCGGCATAAAAGCCACACTGCCTTTAAGTTTAACTTGATAATCGCTGTTTACTATCGCTATTAAATAATTACCTAATTTTTTAGCCCGTTCTATCATTTCTAGATGACCGACATGAAGAGGGTTAAAGTAACCGCTTACAGCTACTACAATCTTTTTGTCTTGAGATTTTAATTGTTTTGTTTTATTATTCTTTTTTAGCATAAAAATATAGCTTAATTGTATAAATTTATTATATCATATTTTTTTTATTTTTTAAACTTTA
>CAYMZF010000014.1:10942-14428 GCA_964394905.1 uncultured Gammaproteobacteria bacterium | reverse complement strand
TCTATAACTTAAAAAAACGAGCTCAAAATAAGCCGTTTTTAATTTTAGTAAGTGATTTTTTAATGTTAAAAAAATATTTTTCTTTTAATTCAAAACAGGAAAGTATTTTAAAAAAATATTGGAATGATAATAAAATTTATCCGACCACTTTTATTTTGTCGGCTAAAAATAATTTAATTAAACTTTTGGAAATTGAAAAAAAACAAGGAGTGGCCGTTCGTTTGCCAAAAAACAAATTTTTGATTAAAATAATAAAGTCATTAAACGAACCGATTATTTCAACCAGTTGTAATATAAGCGGTCAACCGAATGTTAATAATTTTAAAGAGATAGTTTCTCTTTTTAATATTAGTTTAATTAAACCCGATTTTTTGGTTAAATTTAAAAATATTAAACCTAAAAGAAAATCTTCTCAAATTTTTGATATTAGAGACAGTGATAACATTAAACAAATTAGATTTTAAAATTATGCTCAGAAAAACTAAAAATATATTAAAGAAAATTTTAAAAGGTTTTCTTGTTATAATAATATTAGCTTTTATTTTTTTAAGTGGAACTTATTTGGCTGTCGTTAATAAAACGGTAGGCCAAGTAGCCGAAAAAGAAGCTTTGTATTTAGGAGCTTTAACTGGTAAATATCAAAAAGTTGATGGCAAGTGGTCGCAAAACATTGATTTTGATTATTATTGGAAGGTTTGGGATATAATAAAAAATTCTTATGTAAATAAAGATGAAGTAAGTGATAAAGAAATGTTTTATGGTTCGCTTGACGGTTTGGTTTCGTCTTTGGGCGATCCTTATTCAGAGTTTATGGATCCGCAAGAGAATAAATCTTTTAACGAAGATATGTCCGGAACTTTTGAAGGAATCGGAGCCGAACTTGGTGTTAGAGATGAGCTTTTGACCGTTATTTCGCCGATTGACGGGGCTCCAGCTCAAAAAGCGGGTATTATGGCCGGTGATAAGATACTAGAGATTAACGGTGAAAGCACCCAAAACATGGATATTAACGAAGCGGTCGGAAAAATAAAAGGAGATAAAGGAACGGAAGTAGTTTTAAGTATTTTTCGAGACGGTTTTGAAGATATAAAAAAAATATCAATTATCAGAGATACAGTGGTAATAAAAAGTTTGACTTATGAAAAATTAGATAATAATATTTTTTTAATATCAATAAATTCTTTTAATGATGATACCCAATCTTTGTTTATTCAAGCCGTTAAAGAAATTCAAACCGTTAAACCCCAAGGAATAATAATTGATTTAAGAAATAATCCCGGAGGTTATTTAGAAACAGCCGTCTCTATGTTAGGTGAATGGGTAAACGGTGAAGTGGCGGTAATTGAAAAATTTAGTGATGGTACGGCTACCGAATATCGAGCTAATGGTTCTAGTGGTTTAAAAGATTATCCGACAGTAGTATTAATAAATGGAGGTAGCGCTTCCGCTTCGGAAATTTTAGCCGGAGCCTTGAAAGATTATGGAAAGGCTACAATTATCGGAGAAAAAAGTTATGGCAAGGGTTCGGTTCAAGTAGTGGAAAATTTGGCTGATGGTTCAGCTGTTAAAGTTACCGTGGCTAAATGGTTGACTCCTTATGGACAAAGCATCAACGAAACTGGAATAACTCCCGATAAAGAAATAAAACTTACCTATGATGATTATGAAAATGGTCGCGATCCCCAATTAGATGAAGCTAAAAATTTTTTTAAATAAATAAAAGCCGTTTTAGAAACGGCTTTTTAAAAATTGCGCTATGAAAAATAAAAAAAAGATAAAAACAAAGTATATTTTTGTGGTTGGCGGTGTAATGTCCGGTGTAGGAAAGGGAATAACGGCCGCTTCTATCGGTCAAATTTTATCCAATAAAGGATATAATGTTAGCGCTATTAAAATTGATCCCTATATCAATATTGATGCCGGAACCATGAATCCGATTGAACACGGAGAAGTTTTTGTAACTGATGACGGCGATGAAACCGATCAAGACTTAGGTAATTACGAACGATTTTTAAATAAAAATATTTACCGAGAAAATTACATGACTACGGGACGAGTTTATCAAACGGTTATTAACAGAGAAAGAAATTTAGAATATCAAGGAAAATGTGTTCAAGTGGTTCCGCATATTCCCATGGAAATTATTGAGCGAATAAATAAAGCGGTAAAAAAGACCGGAGCTGAAATCGTAACAATTGAAATTGGGGGAACGGTCGGAGAATACGAAAATTTATTATTTTTGGAAGCGGCCAGAATTTTAAAATTACAAAAACCGAATGATGTTTTGTTTGTTATGGTTTCTTATTTACCGCTTCCCAATAAAATCGGAGAAATGAAAACTAAACCGACTCAACATGCCGTCAGAACTTTAAATTCGGCCGGTATTCAACCTAATTTTATAATAGCTCGAGCCGAACAAAATATTGATAATGTTAGACGTGAAAAAATTGCTATTCATTGTAATATTCAAAAAGAAGATGTTATTGCTGCGCCGGACATTGAATCTATTTATGAGATTCCGCTAAATTTTGAAAAAAATGATTTAGGTAATAAAATTTTAAAAAAATTAGGTTTAAAATCTAAAGCGACTAAAGAATCAAGACAAAACGTTCAAAAATGGGTTGATATGATAAAGAATGTTAAAAACCCTAAACAAGAAGTAAAAATCGGTATTGTTGGAAAATATTTTGCTTCGGGCGGTTTTTCTTTAACTGATTCATATATTTCCGTAATTGAAGCTATAAAACATGCCGGAGCATATAATAAAATTAAACCACGATTAGAATGGATTGCCGCCGAAACTATCGAAAAAGAAGGAACTAAATGCTTGCAAGGTTTACAGGGTATAATTGTCCCGCAAGGTTGGGGTAGTCGCGGTTCACAAGGAAAAATAAAAACCATAAAATATTGTCGGGAAAAGAAAATTCCATATTTGGGTTTATGCTATGGTATGCAAATGGCCGTAATTGAATTTGCTCAAGATGTTTGCGGTTTAAAAGATGCTACTAGTGAAGAAATTAACTTCAAGAGTAAAAACAAAGTTATTCATATTATGCCCGGACAAGCTGAATTAATAAAAAAGAAAGGTTATGGCGGAACTATTCGTTTAGGAGCTTGGCCTTGTAAATTAAAACCAAATACAGTTTTGTCTCAAGCTTACAAAAAAATGGGGAAGTCGGACTTAATCTCAGAACGACATCGTCATCGTTATGAATTTAATAATGAGTATCGAGAACTATTTGAAAAAAAAGGACTAATAGTGGCCGGAACTTCACCGGACGGTAATATTGTAGAAGCAGTAGAAATAAAAGATCATCCATTTTTTGTCGGAGTTCAATTTCATCCCGAATATTTATCAAGACCGCTTGATCCTCATCCGTTATTTGTTGAGTTTGTTAAAGTTTCAGCCGGAATAAAGAAGATAAAAAATAAAAAGAAATAAATTAGTTTTAGATAAAAAAAGAGAGCTTCTGAAAAGAAGCTCTT
>CAYMZF010000014.1:0-10842 GCA_964394905.1 uncultured Gammaproteobacteria bacterium | reverse complement strand
TTTTCTTTTTTTGCTATTTCTTCTTTTGTCATTGGCTATTTTATTGGTTAAT
Source organism: uncultured Gammaproteobacteria bacterium (assembly GCA_964394905.1). GTDB lineage: Bacteria > Patescibacteriota > Patescibacteriia > Patescibacteriales > UBA12465. The sequence goes on along the minus strand of CAYMZF010000014.1, from coordinate 10,790 downwards.
ACTATAAAAGCTTCTAAACTTAAAAACCTTTATAGTATCAACCAATAGAACATTAACAGTAGGAGGTATTAAAATGATTTGTTAAAGAACTTTCTTGTATATCGCCATTGTTTGTAAAACGATATCGTTCCAATTGTATTTAGAACGTACTTTATTATACACAATTTCTATATTTTTATCAATACTAGAACGATTTTCACCCTTTAAAAACAAGGTTAATTGCTTTTCTAAGTCCTTAATATCTTTACTTACAAAACTAAAAGCTTCATCTCCCATAATTTCTTTATTAGCCTCAATATCACTTATAAGTATCGGTAATTTAAAAGAAGCGGCTTCCAGTAGAGCGATAGATAAACCTTCCGCTTCGGATGGTTGAACAAAAAGAGCGGTGTTGGAATATAATTCTTCCAAAACTTGACCGTTTTGATTATCGGTAAAAATAATATTATGATTATCACCGGCCAATTTTTTTAATTCTTCTTGATAATTACCGTTACCGACAATCACTAATTTTTTATCAGTATCTAAATTCTTGTAAGCTGAAATTAAATATTCCAATCCTTTGTTTTTTACTAAACGAGAAACAGATAAAATATATGAGTCTTTTTCTAAACCCCAATTGGTTCTGATTAAATCAACAACCCGACTTTCTGTTATATTAACCCCGTTAGGAATATAGTTGGCGGTACGGTGATATTTTTCTTCTACATATTTCTTTAAATTTTTGGAAATAACGATAACTTCATCCGCTTTTTGACAACCGATTCTTTCGCCTAAACTTAAATAGAATTTAGCAAATTTTCCCCATTTAGTATTAAAATAACATTGACTGTGAAAAGTAAAGACAACTTTAACTTTTGGTCTAAACAATTTTACTAACCAAATTAAAGAAGATGGACCAATAGAATGAAAATGAATGATGTCAGCGTCTTTTCTTTTTATTATAAAATCTAAACAAGCCAAGAAAGTATGACTGATAGCATCTAAATTTTTAGTTCCGACACTGGGTAGGGAAATAAGTTTAACTCCCATAAACTCAATAAAATTTTTACTGGTATAATTGCGTCGAGTATAAGCAAAAACATCATGACCGGCTTCAGCTAATTTAATAGCTAAATTGGTAACATGATTTTCTACTCCGCCCGAAATGGCTGGAATTCCTTTTTGTCCGATAATATATATTTTCATATATTTAAAATTGAATAAGTTCAATTAGGAATAATGATGTACTTTATCACAAATTAAAAATAATGTCAACAGAAAAAGTCGATTTTATAAAAAACCGACTTTTTGTATATTTTTCTTGTTTTTACCTTATTTTTATTGGATTATAATCAATTTATAACCATTTCTTTTTTCTGAAAAATATTAATAAAACAATGGCTATAATAATCATTGAAAGAATAACTAAAGAAAAAGAACTACTTCCAGGGGATAAATTCATTCCTAAAATAGTAGCCAATAAGTTCATCGGCATCAAAATAGCCGAGAGAACGGTTAAAGTTTTCATAATATTATTGGTTTTGTTGTCACTGATAGATTCACTGGTGTTTTGTAGTGAATCAATGATTTCTTTTTGAGTTTCAGAAAATTCCCAAATTCTTTCGCTGTGTTCGGCTAAAGTTCCGTAATATTTCATGATTTGTTCTTTTGAAACTAAACTGCTTTTCATTTCAGTTAGTTTTTTCATGATATTTTTATGGTTTTGAACAATGCGACGAATATTAATAATGTTTCTTTTTAGAATTAATAATTGAGAAGTGATAACTTCTTGCTCGCTTTCAAAAATTCCTTTTTCTAATTTATTAATTTCAATATTATTTCCGTCAAGCAAGGCATAGGAATCTTGAATTAATTTTTCTAATATTTCATAAAGCAAAACAGCGGAAGATTCCAAACTGTATGATTCTAAAAAAACCGAATCGTTTTTACAATATTTACAAAAATCTTCTAAAGTTTTTATTTTGTTGTCGTGTAAAGTTATTAGGTATCCGTGACCGATAAAAAATTCAATTTCTCCCGGAACTACTTGGCCTTTTTCAACTACCGGAAAATGAAGAATAATAAAAACATAATCTTTTTCTTCAAAAATCATCGGTCGTTGAGCCGAAATTCTAACCAAAGAAGCTTCTAAGTGTTTATCTTTAAAGTCAAATTTATTTTTTAAATATTCAATTTCTTTTTTTTTCGGATTAACGATATTATACCATTGAATTTTAGACGGCTGACGTGGATTATCAATCGTTAAAACTTGTATTTTTTTTGATATTTGTTCAAAATTTTTCATAAAATTTTTTTAAAATGAAGTTTTCTTAATATTAAAATTTTATCAAATTTTTAATTAAAAGTCCAATAGTCATTTACTAAAAGTAATATTTAATATATAATAAACTAAGTTAATTAAGTTTTTATTATGATAAATATTTTAGGGGTAGATATTGATAATACTGTTAAGCAACCTGATTTATTGACTAAAATTATTAAGTTTTTAAATTCTACCAAACAAAATTATATAGTTACGCCCAATCCGGAAATATTACTTCAAGCCCAAAAAGATGAAGAGCTTTTTTATATTTTAAATAAAGCCGATTTATCTTTAGCTGACGGTTTTGGTTTAAAAATAGCTGCGATGTTAAGCGGTAAAAAATTATATCGTTTTACCGGAGCTGACGCTATTATTGAAATTTTAAAGATTGCCGAACAACAGAATAAAAAAGTATTGTTGATTAATAATAAAGACGGACTGTCTTCATCTACGGAATTATCTATCGCTTTAAAAAATCGTTTTCCTAATTTAAACTTTTTAATTGAAGATCATACTCTTGATTTTAAAGTTCCGACTGAAAAAAAGTTTCTATCATTTGATTTTCAAAAAAATAATTTTTTTACCCGTTTAGCCAGAAAAGTGGAAGTAAAGATTAATAATAAATTAGAATTTTTAGCGACTAATAAACTACTGGACTTTTCGGCCGATATTTTGGTTTGTAATTTCGGGGCACCTTATCAAGAAAAATTTATTTATCATAATTTAAACAAATTACCGACCGTTAAATTAGCTATCGGTATTGGCGGTGGTTTGGACTTTTTAACCGGTAAAATAAAACGAGCTCCTCAAATTATGAGAAAAATGGGACTGGAATGGTTATGGCGACTTATAAAACAACCTCATCGCTATAAAAGAATTTATCGAGCCGTTTTTGTCTTTTTGTTTAAATTTTGTGTGTGGCGTTTTGTTAATCCTTTTTTTTATCGAAAAAATGTAGCTTGTTTTCTGTATAAAAAATGTCCGGTTCCGTATATGGCTTTAGAAAATAAAACTCGTGATCCGTTAGAAAATTATCAAGTATTATTAGTGGAAAGAAGTGAGGAAAGGGGTCATTGGCAAATACCGCAAGGAGGATTGGATAGTGATAAAATTAAATTAGCCGGCAGCCGAGAATTATACGAAGAATTGGGTATAGTTAATTTTACTCCCAATAAAATATATAAAAATGTTTATAAATACAAAACCAATCATAAAGGAAAGTATGGTTTTAAAGGACAAAAACAAAGTTTATTACTGGCTGAATTTTACGGAACTGATTCCGATATTAAATTAAATTTTTGGGATCATTCTAATTGGAAATGGGTTAAAGTCAGTGATGTTTTAAATGAAGTTGCTCCGATTAGAAAAAAAAGCATGGAAATATTTTTAACTAAATTTAAAAATTATTTAAATATACAATAATATGAATAATATTCGTTTACGATTTGCGCCGTCACCAACCGGTTTTTTACATATCGGAAATTTAAGAACCGTTTTGTTCGGTTATTTTTTAGCTAAAAGTTTAGGCGGTAAATTTATTTTAAGAATTGAAGATACCGATCAAAAAAGAAAAGTTGACGGTTCGGTTGAAAGTTTAATTGATATTTTAGATTGGATAGGAATTAAATTTGATGAAGGTCCTCATATTGGTGGTGATTTTGGTCCCTATATCCAAACTGAACGGTTAGCTATTTATCAAAAATATATTCAAGAATTATTGGACAAAGGAGAAGCTTATTATTGTTTTTGCAGTGAAGAGCGATTGACTGAAATGCGAACTGAACAAGAAAAAAATAAACAAGCGCCAAAATATGACGGACATTGTCGCAATTTAAATCCGGAAGAAATTCAAACTAAATTAAAAAATGGCGAAAAATTTGTTATTCGACAAAAGATACCGACAGAGATTTCTGTAGAAGTGATTGATGAACTTAGAGGTAAAATAGTTTTTAAAACTGAAGATTTGGACGATCAAGTTTTAATGAAATCTAATGGTATTCCGACTTATCAATTGGCGGCTATCGTTGATGATCATTTAATGAATATCAGCCACGTGACTCGAGGTGATGAATGGTTAGCCAGTTTTCCTAAAAATGCTTTACTCTATAAATCATTCGGTTGGGAAATGCCTAAATATATTCATTTACCTTTAATTTTAAATAAAGGCGGAGGAAAATTAAGTAAACGTCAAGGTGATGTTTTTGTGGAAGACTACAAACAAAAAGGCTATTTACCGGAAGCGATTATAAACTTTTGCGCTTTATTGGGTTGGCATAGCAAAGACGATCAAGAAATTTTATCAATGAATGAAATTATTAAAAAATTCAGTTTAGAAGGAATGGGTTCCAGTCCGGCTGTCTTTGATATTGAAAAATTAGATTATTTGAACGGTTATTATATTAGACAAAAAAATATCAATGATTTAACTGTCTTGTGTCGGCCATATTTAGAAAAAAGTGGTTTGATTACCGATAAAACCGATAATGAATTTATTAAAAAAGTGGTAGCTTTGAGTCAAGAACGATTAAAAAAATTAGAAGATATTAGTGATCTTAGTGCCTTTTTCTTTAAAGATAAATTAGATTATAATCCCGATTTGTTAATTTGGAAAAATTTAAGTTTGATTGAAGTAAAAAATAATTTACAAGAATTATTTGATTTACTTGAAAAAATTGATGAAACTAATTGGACTAAAGAAAAATTAGAAAATATTATTTTTTCATATCTAAAAAATAATGACAAAAAAAACGGCGATTATTTGTGGCCGCTTCGAGTATCTTTAAGTGGAGAAAAAAACAGTCCCAGTCCTTTGGAAATTGCCGATGTTTTAGGTAGAGATAAAACTTTAGAAAGAATTAAATCAGCGATAACTAAAAATTAGAAGATTTAACGTTAAAAGGAGCAAAACTTAAACGGTGAATAGGGCAGGGACCGTATAGATCAATCATCTTTAAATGAAACTTAGTCCCATAACCTTTATGCTTATCAAAACCATATTTAGGATATTCTTTATTAAATTCAGTCATTAAAAAATCTCGACTAACTTTAGCGATAATAGAAGCCATGGCAATGCTTAAAACTAAGTCATCACCGGAGATAATAGCCTCTTGAGGAATATTTAATTTAGGAATTTTAAATTTACCGTCAACTAAAATAATATCCGGTTGTAAACCGGTTTTTTTTATAGCTTTTTTCATGGATAAAAAAGTGGCTTGTAAAATATTATATTTATCAATAACTGTATTGTCGCATATTCCGATAGCCACAGCTTTAACTTGTTTTTTTATAATTGGAAATAATGCTTCGCGTTGTTTAGCACTTAGTTTTTTAGAGTCCCGAACTTTTTCTAATTCCGGAATAAGGATAAAATTTTTATCAATTATAACACAGGCGCTAACCACCGGTCCGGCCAGCGGTCCGCGACCGACTTCATCTACAGCAGCGATTAAATTATAACCGGAAACAAATAATTGTTGTTCTTTATCTAAATTCATACTTTGTTTTTTTATCTCAAATATGTTAGTTTATATGTATATAATATCATAATAATTTTAAAAAATACATAAAAATGTTTAATTTTAATTTGGAACAACAAAAAATAATTGATAATATTTTTGGAGCTTATTTAGTTAACGCTCCGGTCGGAACGGGTAAAACCACGGTTTTAACTGAAAGAATTGTTAAAGCTTTGGAGTTGGGAATTAGACCGGATGAAATTTTAGCCCTAACTTTTACTAATCGAGCGGCCGATGAAATGAAAAATAGAATTAAAAACAGAATTGAAGATAAAAATATTTTTGACGCTCTAACTATTAGTACCTTTCATGGTTTTTGCGCCTATTTTTTAAAATCAGAATCTGAAGCGGCTTCATTGTCGTCCGATTTTTTAATTTTAGACGAAGAAGAACAAAAAGAATTAGCTAAAAATATTTTAGAGAACAATAAAAAAATATATTTTTCGGATGAAAAAAAAGTTTTAGGTTTTTTAGATGAGATTTATAAATATCGTTTATCCTTACTTCAAATTGAAATGGGTCATAATATTAAACTTAAAAATATTAGCCCCGATTTAATCGTTTTTGGCGAAGAATATCGTCGTCAAATGCTTAAACAAAATTCTTTAGACTTTAATGAATTGGTTTTTTTAACTTTAAAAATATTAAGCTCCAATCAAACGGTGGCTAATCGTTGGTCTGATCGTTTTCGTTTTATTCAGTTAGACGAATTTCAAGATACTCATATTTCTGAATATTTAGTTATTAAAGAATTGGCTAAAAAACATAAAAATATAACTTTAATCGGAGATATTGACCAAACTATTTACAGTTTTAGAGATTCTCAACCCGTTTTTATATCTAAATTATTTAAAGATCATTTTAAACCGGTTAAAGAATTTGATTTAACTATTAATTATCGGTCCAATCCTAATTTAATTAAGGCTTTTATGTCGGTTTTAAATAATATGGAAAATCCTAAAACCAAGGAAATGACGGCCGGTGATACCAATGATAAAGTTGAAAAAAATATCAAGGTTTTTCGCGCCTATAATTTTTCGGAAGAAGTTTTATGGATAATTGATAATATAAAAAAAATAAGAGAAGAAAATTCAAACGCTAAAATAGCGGTTTTAACCAGAACTAATAATTTGATTGAGAAAGTGGCCGATGTTTTTTCTAATAATAATATTTCTTTTTTAACGGTTGATCAGTACGGATTCTTTAAACGACAAGAAGTTAAAGATATTTTTGCTTATCTAAAAATATTGTTTAATAAATCTGATTTACTTTCGGCGAAACGATTAATTGAGCGACCGGCTAAGAATATTGGAGAAGAAACCTTAGAAAAAATAAATTCTGACGGTCGAGCTTGCGGTTTAAATTTATCCGATTTTTTAAATTTTAAAAATTATAATTTTTTAGAACCGTTTAATCAATTATTGATAAGCAGTCACCAGGGAAGAATAGTGGTTCTTGATACGGAAACTACCGGTATTAATCCGCTTAATGATGAAATTGTTCAAATTTATGCTCGGGAAATTATTAACGGACAATTGGGAGAAGAATTTCATTTTTATTTAAAAAATACCAAGTCAGTCGGCTCATCATATTTTGTTCATAAACTTAGTGATGATTTTTTAAAAGATAACGGTCAGGATCCTAAAAAAATATTAACTGCTTTAAAAAAATTTATTGCTGATTCACCGGTAGCCGGGCATAATGTTATGTTTGATTTAAATATGATTATCGAAAATGCCAAGAGATATAATTTAAATTTTACTTTTAAAACTTATTACGATACTTTAGATTTGGCTCGTCGATTACTTGATTTGGATAATTACAAATTAAGCACTATCGCTCAAAAATTAAATTTTAAAACGGCTACTCATAGCGCCGATGACGATGTTGCCGCTACAATTGATTTATTATTATACTCAATTGATAAATTAAAACAAACCACCGAACAAAGAATTGCTTTGTGGAATAAATTTAAAACTAAGTTTATAACCATCAGTTCAGCTATCAATAATTGGGAAAAACAAATTGATAAGTTACGACCGACTGAATTTTTAGATTATTTATGGTTAGAATCAGGTTTAAAAGATTATTATGAAAAAGATAAAAATGCTAATCAAAGATTTAAGTCAATTAATACTTTAAAAATGTTTTTTGACGATAAAGATGATATAACTTTATCACCTCGCAATTCTTTGTATAATCTGATTCGCTTTTCCAGTTTAGCTAAAAACATTGATTTTTTAGGCTTAGAACAGGGAAGAATCCCGATTGTTACTATTCATCAGGTAAAAGGACTAGAATTTGATTATGTCTTCTTGGTGGGCTTAAATGAGGGTCTATTTCCTTTTTTTCGCAGTGATAATGAGGAAGAAGAAAAACGTTTGTTTTATGTGGCCCTAACTCGAGCTAAACAACAAGTTTTTTTGTCTTATAGTAACTTTGAATATCGAGACAGGGAACGAGTTATGAGTAAAAGTAGATTACTAAATTTAATAGATCCAAAATTTGTGGAAGAAATTTAATATCTTTTTCTATTGGTTCTTGCCGAATTCATAAAAATATGATATAATAGCGAATATGAAAAATAAAAAACAAAAATTAAGTTTACTTTTTTTATCGGTTGTTTTAATACCCGGTCTTTTTTTATTAAAATCTGATACTGCCAAAGGGGAATACGCCGATGATATTGATGCTGAAATAGAAAGTTTAAATAAAGATATCCAAAATCAAAAATTACAATTAGAAAATATTCAAAAGAAACAAGAAGAATACAGTAAATTAATAAAAGAAAAACAACAAGAAAAAGATACTTTAAATAATCAATTAGATATTTTGGACAGTCGTTTAAAACAATCTCAATTAGAAATTGAAGAAGCTACTTTAGAAGTAAGTAAAAATAATTTGGAAATTAAAAAAATTGAGATTGATATTGAAAACAAAAATGAACAAATTGAAACTAACAAAGAACATATTTCCGCTTTATTAAAGTTGTTATATAAAGAAGATCAAACCTCACCTTTAGAAATATTATTACTAAATGATTCTTTAGCTGATTTTATAAATCAAGTCACTTATTTGGAAAATACCAGTGAAGGTATAAAAGAAAATCTAACTTCTTTAAAAGAAATAAAAATAGAGATGGAAGAGCAACAAAAAATATTAGCCGAAAAACAAACTAAATTAGATGAATTAAAAAAGGAATTAGAAAATAAACAAAATATTTTAGAAGGGGAGGTAGCCAATAAAGAATATATTTTATCGGAAACAGCTCAATCCGAAAAACAATATCAACAGTTGTTAGCTGAAGCTAAAAAACAAAATGATCAAGCTATGGCCGATATTGCTTCTTTGGAAAAAACAGTCAGACAAAAATTGGCGCAGAGAGCTAACGGAGATCAATTAGAAACGGTTACTAGTTTTGCTTGGCCGGTAACTAAAAATACTATCACCACCACTTTTCATGATCCCGATTATCCTTTTAGAAAATCTATTGGTGAACATTCCGGTATTGATATTCGATCCGCCCAGGGAAGTACTTTAAGAGCCACAGCTTCCGGTTATGTAGCTCGAGTAAAATATGACGGTTCCACTAATTATGCCTATATTATGATAATTCATGATGATAATTATTCTAGTGTTTATGGTCATGTTTCTTCGGTTAATGTTTCAGCCGATGAGTATGTCGTCCAAGGACAGGTAATCGGAACTACCGGAGGAGCACCCCGAACCGCCGGAGCCGGACCTTTTACTACCGGTCCTCATCTTCATTTTGAGATAAGAAAAGACGGTATTCCAGTTAATCCATTGACTTATTTACCTTAATAATTAAGATTAAATAAAAAAATAAAAATCGGATATAGTCCGATTTTTTGTTTAACTAAAAAAATTATTAATAATATATTTTTTAAAATATATAAAATTAAAATTCTCGATTATTATGAATTTTTTTATGAATATCTTTTAGTTGTTTACTGGTAACATGAGTATAAATTTGAGTAGTGGCAATATTTTTATGACCTAAAAATTCTTGTACTAAACGCAAATCAACTCCTTGAGCTAATAAATCAGTTGCAAAAGAATGACGCAAAGTATGAGGAGTAGCCATAATTGGTAGTCCAGTTATTTTTATATATTTTTTTACAATATTTTCAATGCTTTTTGGCGTTAAACGGCGTGATTTATCGGTTTTACAAATACCTGGTTTAAAATTTATAAATAAAGACGGGTCAATGTCAGCTCGTTTATCTAAATATTTTTTTAGACAAAGTAAAGCTCGATTAGAAAAATAAACCGTTCTTACTTTTTGCCCTTTACCAACAACGGCTAGTTCAAAATAATTTAAATCCTTTGTAATTTTTACTTGATCACGATCTAAATTAGTTAACTCAGATACGCGCAGTCCAGTAGAAAATAAAGTTTCTAAAATAGCCCGATCTCTTAAACCGCTAATACTTTCTTTATCAGGAGAATCTAATAATCTTTTTAATTGATCTAAATTTAAAAATTTTACTTCACGTTCAGAACGATCTTTAGTTAATTTAATTTTACTAGGAGGTAGGGAAGTTATGTTTTTTTCAACAAAAAAAGATAATAGACTTCTTAAAGCTATTAAATAATAATTTTGAGTAGATTTTTTTAATGGTCTTTTGGTCCGAGGATCAATATGACGTGATAAAAACAAACGATAACGCCAAACACGCTCATCATTTAATCCTTTAGGGGGAAGAGTGGCTAAATGATTGTCAGTTAACCATTTAAAAAAATTATTTAAAAACCTAGAATAATTTTCTTGAGTTTTAATTGATAATCCTTTTTCTATCTCACAGTAATCTAAAAAGTCCCGTAAATATTTTATTATTGGTTTATCGGTCATCATATTTTAAGAGAATAAGTAGTTTCTTTTAATTTTGAATCTTTGAATATAAACACATAACTATACAATACTTCGCATAATGTATATTAATTAACCT
>CAYMZF010000013.1:14476-21005 GCA_964394905.1 uncultured Gammaproteobacteria bacterium | reverse complement strand
TCTTAGTGCCGGAACAAAAGAAGCTATTCCAGGAGGTATAATTGCTTCTATTCCTGCTCCTACTCCTTGGGCTTGCGGTGATACTTTAGTTGATAGTCGAGATAGCAATGAATATTCTACAGTAGAAATAGGAACTCAATGTTGGATGAAAAAAAATTTAGCTTATTTACCTGTGGTTCATAGTTATTCCCAATTTGCTACTCAAGGAAGCGGTTCTTTACCGGGTTATAGTGTTAATGGTTATGATGGTAGTGATGTTTCTACAGCTAAAGCTACATCTAATTATTCTACTTATGGAGTATTATATAACGGGTATGCAGTAGCTCAAACTGGAATAAATGCAATTTGTCCTACCGGTTGGCATGTACCTTTAGAGAGTGAATGGACCACTCTATCTAATTTTTTAGGCGGAGAATCTATAGCTGGAGGAAAAATGAAAGAGACAGGGACAACTCATTGGTCTTCACCAAACGAAGGAGCTACTAATGAATCTGATTTTACAGCTTTACCGGGTGGCAGTATTACCTCCGATGGATCTCTTTATGCTTTTGGACTTTTATCCTTCTTTTGGTCATCGTCAAATTGGAATCCTGGATATTATTGGTATGTGACTCTTTCTAAATATGATGCCGGTTTTGGCAAACAAGTTTATTCTAAAACTGAAGGTTATTCAATTCGTTGTCTTAAGGACTGATAAAAATTATATTTATAAAAAACGGATAATTTAATATCCGTTTTTTAGTTTATATTTATTATTATATTTTATTATTTTCCGTAAACAATACGACTAATATCATTAGCTAATTTAATAGCCGTTTTTAAATCATTTTGGTGAAGGTTGCGACCAATAGCACAACCGCGAGCTCCTGATATTTTAATTTGGTTGTTTATAGTTTTTAATAATTTTTGTCCGTTAATTTTTTGTCCGCCGGAACAAATTATTCCGGTATTGCCGGCAGCAGCAATCACTTCTTTAAATTTTTTAGCTTCAACCTCGCTATCACCAAAAGGATAGGGAAGTTTAACAAAGTCAGTTCCTAAACATACTCCAATTCCAGCAGCTCCGGCTAACATCGCTAACGATTTTTCATCTTTAACATTTTTTCCTCGAGGATAAATCCATAATACGGTTAGAAGTCCTTCAGTATGAGCTTCTTTTATTATTTTAGCTGCTTCTATCATCATTTCATTTTCATATTCACTGCCCAAATACAAAGTATAGCCAACTCCTAAAATTTTTAAATTTGATTGTTTTTGAAAAGTAATAACATCGGATACTGACCATAAAGCCAAACTTAGCGGATCTTTGGTTTTTACAATATTACTTTTTCCATTTAATTTAACTAAAAAAGGGATTTGTTTGTATTTTGATCCGTAACGGGCGATTAATCCCAAGTGAGCCGCAAAAACTCCGATTTTTGCTTGACTGGCAATTTTAAATAAGTGCTCTGGATCACTATTGCCTAGTCCTAAGTTTAAAGAAAAGTCTTCGTTTAAATGTTCAATTTTTTGATCACCGGCAAATAGAAATAAATTGGTGGTATTATGAGTGGCCGTTAGCCAATTTTTTTCATATTTTTTTTTATTTTTTGGAAAAACATCCAAAGGGATATTAATAGCCATATTTCTTAAAATTATTAAATTATGTTATAATATTATTACTGTTAAATTATAGCATTTTTTAAAAATATGAACAACGACAAAAAAAATAAAGAAACCGGTATTAATTTTAGCGGTGATAAAAAAGCAACCGGTAAACTTCACGATAAATTTGATTTTAGTTTATGGTTTCTAAAAAATCGAGCTAAGTTTTTTATTGGTGTGGTTTTGTTTTTAATAGTTTTATCGGCCGGTTTATATCTTTTTTCTTTTTATAATTTGTATGATTATATTAGTGGCAGTAAAAACGAAGAAGGTTTATTACAAGAATTAACTAATACTAATGTAAGTTTAACCGCCGGTCGAACCGCTATTGATTTAGAAACCGGTAATTCTCAAAGTTTTTCGCATAATGGTCGGTATGATTTTATAGCTAAAATTAAAAATCCCAATTCTAATTTTTTTGCTCAGGTCAATTATTGTTTTCTTTCCGGTGAAATTGAATTAGCTTGCGGAAATTCATTAATTTTTCCTGGAGAAACTAAATATCTTATGACTTTAGCTATTAGTTTAGATAGTCGTCCAGGAAATTTAGATTTAGTTTTAAAAAATATAAACTGGGAAAGAGTTGACGGTAAAAAATATCCTAATTGGACCGAATATTTCTCCGATCATTCTAATTTTGTAATTACCGATACTAAATTTATAGCTGAGAAAGCCGATACTTTAACATCGGGTTATATTGATGAGGTGTCATTTTCCATAACCAATAATAGTGCTTATAACTATTGGGAAGTTCCTTTGTCTATACTTTTGTTTAGAGGTGATAACCTAGTTGGAGTTAACAAATATACCATTTCTGAATTTATGTCTTTAGATCAAAAAGATGTTAATTTATCTTGGATTAATTCGGTTAAATCGGTTGATCGGGTAGAAATAATTCCGGATGTTAATATTTTAGACGAAGATAATTATATTAAATATAAATAAAATTTAATTTTATGTTAGAATTTTTTAAATTGCCGTATGAATTGGGAGCCTTAAGCCCCATTATTTCGGTCGAGACAATTGATTTTCATTACAATAAACATCATCGGACTTATTTTGATAATTTGGTAAAATTAATTGATTCAAGTGATTGGAAAGATAAAAAATTAGAGGAAATTATCAAATTATCTTACGGAGATGATAATTATAAAAATATTTTTAATAATTCCGCTCAAGTTTTTAACCATAATTTTTATTGGAACAGCTTAAGTCCTGATAAAATTGAAGCTTCCGATTTTTTAAAAACCGAATTGACTAAATATTTTTCATCTTGGGATAAATTCAAAGAAGAATTAAAAATGGCAGGTTTAAATCATTTTGCCAGTGGCTGGTTATGGTTAGTGTGGCAAGATAATAAAATAAAAATTATTACCACGGCTAATGCTGATGTTCCGATAGTTCACAATCAAGTTCCGATTTTAGTCATTGATTTATGGGAGCATGCTTATTATATTGATTATAGAAATAGACGAGCTGATTATTTACAAGCGGTTATTGATAATCTGATTAATTGGTCATCAGTAGAAATCAATTTAAGAAAAATTAAAGATAATGATTAATTTAAAACGGGGGATTAACTGTTAATAGATTGTGTATATAATTTAAATTGAAAATATAAAAAAACGAGTCAAAAGTGAATAACTTCGGCTCGTTTTTTTGTTATTAAAAATATTAGCTGTTTTATTGGCTTTTTTGTTTATAATTAATTGTTGACCCGAGGGGAGAAGTGGTGTATAATTATAGTTGTTAGGTGAAAAGTGGGGAACTATAAAAAAGTAAAATATTAATTTTTTTATTAAACTTATGTTTATCGGTGAATACAATCATAATTTGGACGACAAAGGACGATTGGCTATACCAGCTAAGTTTAGAGTTGTGCTTAAAAAAGGCGGTGTCGTAACTAAAGGTTTAGACAACTGCTTATTTTTGTATACCAAAGATCAATGGGAAAAAATTGCTCAAAAAATGTCGGCTTTACCGGTTAGTCAATCCAAAGCTCGAGCTTTAGCCAGACATTTTTTAGCCGGAGCGATGAATTTAGAATTTGATAATCAAGGACGAGTAACTTTGCCCGAATATTTACGTAGTTTTGCTAATTTAAATAAAAGCGTTATCGTTGCCGGTTTATATAATCATTTGGAAATTTGGAATAAAAGTGATTGGGATAAATACAAAACTGAAATTGAAAAAAACAGTAATAGTATTGCCGAAGAATTGGGTGATTTAGGAATTTAATAATATGAAAGAATATTTTCATATCCCGGTAATGTTAAATGAAGCTATAGATTTTTTAAATATAAAAAAAGGTGGTTGCTATATTGACGGAACTTTAGGCGGAGGAGCTTATTCTCGAGTTATCAGTGAAAAAATCGGATTGGATGGCTTTCTCTTGGCAACTGATTTAGATCCTTTAGCTATTGATAATTTTTTAAAAAATAAACCAAACAATACCGAAGTTATTAATGATAATTTTTCCAATTTAGAAAACATTGTTCATAACAACAAGGCGTTAAGCGATAAATTAAAAAAAAGTAATTTTAAATTTGATGGAATTGTGGTTGATCTGGGATTATCTTCAGCTCAATTGGATGATGATAATCGGGGATTTTCTTTCATTCATGATAGTATTTTGGATATGTCTTTTGGCCCCAGCGTTGAAGGCGATACCGCTTGGATAGTTAATAATTATCGTTTAACTGATTTAGAGAGGGTTATAAAAGAATACGGTGAAGAGCCATGGGCTAAGAAAATAGCTGAGCATATAGTTTTTTACCGTAAAAAAAAGAAAATAACTTCAACTAAAGAATTAGCCGAGATAGTAGCCGGAGCCATACCAAAAAAGTTTTGGCGGAGGAAAATTCATCCTGCCACTACCACTTTCCAGGCCTTACGGATTGAAACTAACGGAGAATTAGATAATTTAAAGAAATTTTTAAAAGTAGCGGTGGGTTTATTAAAAAATAATGGACGATTAGTGGTAATTTCTTTTCATAGTTTAGAAGACAGAATCGTTAAAAATTTTTTTAGAGATTTAAGCCGAGCTGACCAACCAGAGATTAAAATTTTAACCCCCAAACCGTTAATTCCAAGTGAGTTAGAAGTAAATACTAATTATCGATCTCGTAGTGCTAAGTTAAGAGCCATTGAAAAAATATAAAATATAAATATTAAATAAAAACATATGACCACTATTAATAATCAAATCGGTTCTAGAAATAAAGTATTGGGTGCTTTTAATTTGTGCTTAGTGATGGTTTTTTTAGTGGGCGGTTTTTATTTTTTAAAAAGCATGGATGACGTAATGGTAAAAAATTTAGAATTGGAGCAATTAAAAAGTCAGCTTACTTCTTTGGAAAATAAAAATAGTGAACTGGAATCGTCAAAGAATAAATTAGAATCTTATGAAAACATCAGTTCTCGTTTAAAAAACCTAAGCATGGTTAAAGTAACTGATATTAGATATATTAATACCGCCAAAGATTCTTTGGCTAAAAAATAATATTTATTAGAATAAGATGGCTTCCAATTTTTTGAAAAGAAATAATCATAGTGAGTCCGAGTTAAAAAATAATCGCCTTTACTACTTAATAGCGATTATTTTTTTAATTTTTATTGCCATGTTGATAAAGTTGTATTATTTACAAATTATTGAGCATGATAAGTATTTGGCTAAAGCTGATCAGCAACACAATACTTATAGCGAACTGAAAGCTAAGCGCGGTAAAATTTATTTAGAATCTCAAGATGCCAGTCTTTATCCGATTGCTCTAAATAAAGATTTTGCCGCTGTTTATATTAATCCTAAAGCTTTAAGTGAAGATGAAATTAAGGGAGTTTTGGAACATGTTTATAATGTTTTTCATAAAGCCGAAGTTGAAGCCAAAGTTGATAAAGAATTATCCGATCAAGAGCAAAATGATTTACTGGCTGAATTAACCTATATTGACGGTTTGTCTATAAGCGATGAAGAAAAAAAAATAAAGAAAGATGAAATTGGTGTTCGACAAAAAAATTTAGAATCTAATGCCGAATGGCAAGAGTTTAAAAAAATAAAACGAGATTTAGAGATAGAGGAACAAAAACAAACTATTATTAATGATTATTTTATTAAAGTTAATGTCAGCGATAAATATTCCCGATTAATAAAAAGAAAAATTGAAAAAGATGATTTGATTGATTTTTATTATGATTGCTTAAAAGATAGTTTATCAATCGGCACTTCTTCGGATTTAAGCGTTGATAATGGTAAGGTGTTTTTAGCCGGAGAAGATATCAGCTCTAAAATACCGGGAGTCAGTTTAAATTGGGAAACTTTGCGTTATTATCCGGAAAAAAATATTTTTTCTAATGTTATCGGTTTTTCTAATTTAGACAATGTAGGTAATTATGGCTTAGAGGGTTATTTTAACGAAGAATTAACCGGAGAAGACGGTTATTTATTAGGTGATAAAGGTAGCTACAAAGGTGAAAAAATAATTATTGATAAAGAAGAATATCAGACTCCAGTTGATGGTCAAAATTTGGTTTTAACTATTGATTATGCTGTCCAATTACATATTTGTCAGAAATTAGAAGAAGCTCAAGCTAAACATAGCTTTACCGGTGGTAGTATTATAGTAATGGATCCTAAAACCGGAAAAATAATTGCTATGTGTTCTTGGCCAAATTTTGATCCCAATAATTATCAAGATGTAAGCGATACTAGTTTATTTGATAATCAAACAGTATCTTATCAATATGAACCCGGTTCGGTTTTTAAAACCATTACTATGGCGATAGCTATTGATCAAGGCAAGATTACTCCCGATACCTATTATGAAGATAAGGGACAATTAAAAATTGATAGTTGGACTATAAAAAATTCTGATTATGATACTTATGG
>CAYMZF010000013.1:0-14376 GCA_964394905.1 uncultured Gammaproteobacteria bacterium | reverse complement strand
CCATATATTGTTGATAAAATTTTGGATAAAGATGATAACGTTATTAAAACTACCGAGCCCAAAGTTGTTAGACAGGTTGTTTCGGAACAAACAGCTGAAACCGTTTCGGCGATGTTAGTTAATGTCATTGAAAACGGTCATGCCAAGAAATCTAAAGTTAAAGGTTATTATATCGGCGGTAAAACCGGCACAGCTCAAATTCCATCTGATAGTGGAGGATATTTAAAAAATAAATATATTCATACCTTTGTCGGTTATGGTCCGATTGAAGATCCTAAATTTGTTATGTTAGTAAAATTTGACAGTCCTAATACTTCGGTTTATGCTGAAGGGACAGTTGTTCCGGTCTTTGGCGAAATTGTTGATTTTTTGTTAAAATATTATCAGATACCAGCTACCAGAGAATAGGTTTAATTATTTGATTAAAAATATGAAAAAAATAGTGATAAAATTATTGGCTTGTTTTTCTAAAAAGATTATAAAAAAATATCAACCTAAAGTGGTTGGTATTACCGGTAGTGTTGGTAAAACCGGAGCTAAAACATATATTGAATTTGTTTTACAAAATAAATTTAGAGTTCGGGCTAGTATAAAAAATTATAATAATGAATTTGGTTTACCGTTATCAATTATTGGTTTGGTTTCTCCGGGAAAGAATTTTTTGGGTTGGTTAAAAGTTTTTAAGCAAGCTTTTAAATTACTGATTATAACCGACAAAAATTATCCGGAAGTTTTAATTTTGGAAATGGGAGTTGATAGAATTGGTGATATGGATTATTTATTATCAATTGTTCGTCCCGATATCGGTGTTATCACCAACATCTCTCATTCTCATACTGAATATTTTGGAACACTTGATCAAATAAAAAAGGAAAAAACTAAATTGATTAAAAATTTAAATAAAAATGGAATTGCTATTTTAAATTTTGACAATAATCAATTAAAAGATTTAGCTGGAGATATAAAAAATTATATTTGGTATTATGGTTTGGAGCCCGGATCGAATTTTCGAGCTGAAGATATTTCTTTTATTTTACCGGCAAATTTATCATCAAATGATTTTTATGGAATCAATTTTAAATTAGAACACGAAGGATCAATTGTTCCTATTAGTTTACCCCAAGCTATCAGTTATTCTTCTGTTTATTCGTCGCTGGCTTCTTTAGCGGTTGGTTTTTCTTTAGGTTTAAACTTAATTGAAATATCTGATTGTTTAAAAAATATAAAACCGATTGCCGGTCGGATGAATATTTTGTCGGGAATAAAAAATAGTATTATAATTGACGATACATATAATTCTTCACCGGAGTCAACTTTAAATGCTTTAAAAACTATAGAAAAGATAAAAAAAACAAAAGGAAGAAAGATTGTAATTTTAGGTGATATGTTGGAATTAGGTGATTATAGCGATGAAGGCCATAGTTTAGTTGGTCGGAAAATTGCCGAAATTGATGTTAATATTTTGTTTTTAATTGGTTCACAGGCGGTTAAAATCGGTCAAGCGGCCGTTAAAGCCGGTTTTAATAAAAATAATATTATAAATTTTTCTGAACTTGAATCGGCTAAGGAGTTTATAAAAAATGGAATTTTAGCCGATGATTTAGTTTTAGTTAAAGCTTCACAGGGAATGAGGTTGGAAAAAATAGTCAAAGACATTATGGCCGAACCGGAAAAAGCGAAGGAAGAATTAGTCCGACAGGGAAGCGAATGGTCAATTTAATTATAAACAATAAATAAAAATAACATGGAAGATTTAATTGAAAAACTTAATGATTTAAAAAACAGTATTTTGGAAATAAAAAATGTTTTAAATATTAAAAAGAAAAAAAATCGTTTGGAAGAATTGGATAAAAAAATTTCTAAACTTGATTTTTGGGACAATAATTTAGAAGCGGTTGGAACTAATCAAGAAGCGCAGTATTTAAGAACCGAAATCAATCTTTTTGAAGATTTGGAATCAGAAATTAAAAATTTAAAAGAATTAGCTAATTTATCCGAGGAGTGTCATGATGAAACAGTAGGAGAAAATATTAGAGATAAATTTAATGAATTGGAAAGTCGATTTAAAGAAATAGAATTTTTGCTTTTATTTTCCGAAGACAATGATGATACTAATGCTATTGTTTCGGTTCATGCCGGAGTTGGCGGAGTGGACGCTCAAGATTGGGCGGAAATTTTAGAAAGAATGTATATCCGTTTTGCTGAAAGAAAAGATTTTAAAATTGAAATTTTAGATCGGACTGTAGCTAATGAAGCCGGAATTAAAACTTCGGTTTTAAAAATTAGTGGACCTTTCGCTTATGGTTATTTTAAAAGTGAAAATGGAGTTCATCGTTTAGTGAGAATTTCTCCGTTTGATGCCGAAAAAATGCGTCATACTTCTTTTGCCGGAGTTGAAGTTATTCCGGAAATAAAAGATGATAGTTTAATAATAATTGAAGACAAGGATTTACGAATTGATGTTTTTAAATCTTCGGGACCGGGAGGTCAAAGTGTTAATACAACTGATTCGGCTGTTAGGATTGTTCATCTTCCGACTAATATTTCAGTTTCTTGCCAAAGTGAAAGATCGCAGCATCAAAATAAAGAAAAAGCTCTAAAAATTTTGAAGTCAAAATTATATCAATTAAAAACTAAACAAACCGGAGAAACTATAAAAGAAATAAAAGGCGAAGCCGGACAGGGAACTTGGGGTAAACAAATCAGATCTTATGTTTTTCAACCTTATAAAATGGTAAAAGATCATCGAACTGATTATTCTACCAGTGATGTTGATGGGGTTATTAACGGTCATTTGGAAAAATTTGTGGAAGCTTACCTTAATTTTTTAGCTAAAAAGAAAAACAAGTAACTTAATTTATTTTTCTTTTATCAATTTATTTAATTAAATTTAATTTTGATTGTTTAAAATACCAATATTAATTTATTGGTATTTTATGTTAGATAAATATATTTTTGAATTTTCAATTTTTTCCTTGATTACGGGTTTGAGTTTAATTTATATTTTCCCCGTTTTAAAAATAATTCCGGCTTTAATTTTTTTTATTGTTGGTTTAATATTTTTTTTATGTCTTTATTTTTCTCATAAAAAAGTTTTTTTATTTTTAGCTTTATTTTTTCTGGGTTTGTGGCGTTATGAATTATTATGGCCGGCTGATTCCAAAGGGCGAATTGAAAATTATTATAATCAAAGTTTTAAAATTATCGGACAAATTATCGCCGAACCGGAACTTAAAGATGATAAACAAAAAATAAAATTAAAAATTTTTTATGGACAAGATGACCATGATATTTTCTTTAAATTAAAGGGAAAAATTTTAGCGGTTATCAGTAAATATCCGGTTTACAATTATAATGATTTAGTGGAAATTGAGGGTGAATATTTAGAACCCGGTTTTATTGACACGTTTGATTATTCTTTATATTTAAAACGTTATGGATTGACAGCGGTAACTTATTATCCTCAAATCAAAATATTTCAACCGGAAAAAGATTTATTATTACCCGATAGAATAAATATAAAATATTTTTTGTATAAGTTTAAAAATAAATTATCCGACCAATTTGATTATTATTTATCGGGTGATTCGTCCGCTTTTATAAAAGCAATGATGCTTAATGACAAAAAAACTTTAAGTTTAAATTTGCAAGAAGAATTTTCTCGATCGGGTCTTAGTCATATTGTGGCTATTTCCGGTTTGCATATTAGTTTATTGTCGTCGTTACTTCTTGGTTTTTTTATTATTTTAGGTTTTAGGCGGACGGTCGCTTTTTATATCGTATTATTTTTTCTGTTAATTTATTTGACTTTGGTCGGTTTTCCGGCTTCGGCCAGTAGAGCTACGGCTATGGCCATCCTGTCATCTTTGTCCCTTTATTTGGGACGTCCCAGCAGTTTACTGAGAGTTTTGTTTTTAGTTGGAACTTTACTTGTATTTATTAACCCTTTAATTTTGTGGGTGGATTTAGGTTTTCAATTATCATTTTTGGCGGTTTTAGCTATAGTTATTATTCATCCAATAATATCGGTTTGGTTAGATTCTAAAATTTTTAGTAAAACTATTATCGGTAAATCAATTGTTGATATAATTAGCTTAACCTTATCGGTTCAAATTTTAACGGCACCATTTTTAATTTCTAGTTTCAATCAATTTTCTTTAATAGCTTTGCTTAGTAATTTATTGGTTATTTGGCTGATTCCTTTAATAATGACTTTATCAATTTTAGCTTTGGCGGTATCTTTTATAGTTCCATTTTTAGCTCAGCTAATATTTTTATTTTTAGATTGGTCATTAAAATATGTTTTATTGATTAATCATTTATCGGCTAATATTCCCGGGGCAATTTTAAAAATAAATTATTGGCCCGGATATTTTTCGTTGTTTTATTATTTAATTTTATTTTTTGTTATTAAGAAAATTAAAATAAAAAACGGAGATACTTAAATTATCCCCGTTTTTTAAAAAAATATTTTTATTTTTTATTTTCCTCTTTTTTATCTTCATTCTTTTGCATGGTTTTAAGACATTTAGTACAAATTTTAGTCTTAATTCCCATAATAGTCTTGCTTTGAAGATTTATGTTTTGTCTTTTTAGTGTTTTAATGTTGGAGTGTGATCGGCTGGCTCCCTTAGTTGAGCTTCGTCCACAAATGTCGCATTTCTTTCCCATATGGTTTTTATTTATGAATTATATTTTGAATATTTATTATTCTAACATAATTTTAAAAATAATCAAGTCCATTTTTAATTATTGTTTTTTATCAAAGCTTTTTGCCAAGCTTTCTTTTATCTGTTATACTAATAGCATAATTAATTGATTTTATGGCCATAACAATTTTGACAGTTGTAATTTTAATTTTTTCCATAATTGTTCATGAATACGGGCATGCTTTTATGGCTAATCGTTTAGGGGATAGTACCGCTAAAGATTTAGGTCGTTTAACTTTAAACCCGATACCGCATATTGATTTATTCGGTTCTATTATATTACCCTTGTTTTTTTTAATATCAGGTAGTGGTTTTATATTGGCTTGGGCTAAACCTGTCCCTTATAATCCCTTAAGATTAAGAGATAAAAAATATGGTGATTTAAAAGTGGCTGTAAGCGGACCATTAGCCAATTTGTCTTTAGCCGTTATTTTTGGTTTGATAGCCAGATTTTTGCCTTTGGCTTCCGGTGTTAAAACAAATTTATTAGCTTATTTTTTGATGAATGATACAGTTTCTGCTTCCACGGCGATGGCGGGTAATTTTTTGATTGTAGTGTTTTTAATGGCTATAATTTTTTGTTTTTTAAATTTACTGTTAGCTATTTTTAATTTAATTCCTATTCCGCCTTTAGACGGTTCTAAAATTATTTTAAATTTTTTACCCAGTAAATTAAAGTACAAATTTTTTTCCATAGAACGTTATGGGATGTTTATTGTTTTATTTTTATTACTTTTAGGTTTTTCTAAATATTTAATGTATCCGATTATTTATTCTCTGTATTTTTTAACCGGAGTTTACTTATTTTAAATTATGTATGGAATTACTCATTTAGCTTTAGGTTTGATTATTGGAAAAGCGACGGGGGATTATCCGGCGGCTATTTTAGGTTCGTTACTAATTGATGTTGATCATCTTTGGCCGGCCTTTAAAGATAAAGAATTATTTAATTTAAAAAAACTTTTAAAAAGAACCACTAATTCCACTGATACTTCTCGTTGTTTTTTTCATAATATTTTTTCTTGGATAATTTTATCGGTAGGAGCTTGTTTGATTAATTTTCATTTTGGTTGGGTTTTTTCTTTGGCTTATTTAGGCCATTTAATATTAGATGCTATTGATAGTTCACCCTTTTTTCCGTTTTTTCCGATAAAAAAATTTAATATTATCGGCTTTATTTCTTATTGTTCCAAAAAAGAAGTTGTTTTTAGTTTAATTCTATTTTCCATCTTTATTGTTTTTAACCTTGACTTATTCTAAATATTTTGATAAATTTTTAGATATAATAAAGGCCTATTAGGTTTTTATATTTTTTTGATTATTTTTAAAATTTTTTATTATGCCCACTATCAATCAATTAATTAGAAAAGGACGTAAACCGTCTAGTAAAAGAAAGAAAAATTTAGCTTTAAGAACTACTTTAGATTCTTTGCATAGAAAGAAAAAAGTAACAAAAAAGGGAGCTCCTTTTAAACAAGGGGTCTGTCTTAAAGTTACTACTATGACTCCTAAAAAACCGAACTCCGCTTTACGTAAAATAGCTCGTGTTCGTTTATCTAATGGAATGGAAGTTACTTCCTATATTCCAGGTATGGGTCATAATTTACAAGAGCACTCTATCGTTTTAGTAAAAGGAGGAAAAACTAAAGATTTACCGGGGGTTAGATATAAAGTAATTCGCGGGGTTTATGATTCTCAAGGAGTTGAAAAACGTCGTCAAGGACGTAGTCGTTATGGTGCTAAACGACCTAAACAATAATTTAAAAAATAGTAATTAAAATAATAAATATAAATAAATAAAATTGTTATAGCTGACAATTAAAAAAATATGAGAGGTAAACAAGCTCCAAAAAGAGAAATACAAAGTGATCTAAAATATGGCGATAAAAATATTGCCAAGTTTATAAATTACGTAATGATTGACGGTAAAAGATCCGTAGCTCAAGGTATCGTTTATGATGCTTTTGATATTATCAGAAAAGAAACTAAACATGATCCTCGCCACATTTTTAATAAAGCTTTAAAGAAAGTTTCTCCATTATTGGAAGTTAGAGGTAAAAGAGTTGGTGGGGCTAATTATCAAGTTCCTTTTCAAGTTAGAGGAGAACGTCGTTTTTATTTAGGTTGTCATTGGATTATTGATTCCGCTAAAGCTCGTAAAGGAAAATCAATGGCGGAGAAATTAGCGGTTGAAATCTTAGACGCATCTAACGGTGAAGGTAATGCTGTTAGAAAGCGAGAAACTGTTCATAAAATGGCCGAAGCTAATAAGGCTTTTGCTCATTTTTCAAGATAATAATTAATTTTAATTAACATATATGTCGCAAGATTATAGTTTAGATAAATTTAGAAATATTGGTATTATGGCTCATATTGATGCCGGTAAAACTACTTTTACCGAGCGGGTTTTATTCTATACCGGTAAAAAATATAAAATTGGTGAAACTCATGATGGGGCCGCCGATATGGATTGGATGGAACAAGAAAAGGAGAGAGGTATAACAATTACTTCAGCCGCCACTACTTGTTTTTGGAAAGATAATAAAATTAACATTATTGATACTCCCGGCCACGTTGATTTTACTGTAGAAGTAGAGAGATCACTTCGAGTTTTAGATGGAGCTATTGCTGTTTTTGACGCTTCTCAAGGAGTAGAACCGCAATCAGAAACTGTTTGGCGTCAAGCTGATAAATATAATGTTCCTCGGCTTTGTTTTGTTAATAAAATGGACAAAACCGGAGCTGATTTCTATATGAGTTTAGAATCTATCAAAAAAAGATTAAATTCTAAAGCTGTTGCTTATCAACTTCCAATTGGAACTGAAGATACTTTTTCCGGAATAATTGATTTATTAACTCGGAAAGCCTATAAATTTGAAGGTAATTTTGGTGAACAAATAACTGAAATCCCGATTCCTCAAGATATGACTGAAAAAGTAGAAAAATATCGCAGTGTTTTAGTTGAAAAAACAGTAGAATTTGATGATGTTTTAACCGAGAAATATTTAAACGGTGAAGAAATAAACGTAGATGATTTAAAAAAAGCTTTAAGAAAAGGAGTTATTGTTAATGGTATTTATCCGGTTTTATGTGGTACCGCTTTACAAAATACCGGGATTCAGCCGGTCTTGGATGCTGTTTGCGATTATTTGCCATCACCACTTGATGTACCTGAGCTTGAAGGCACAGAGGTAAAAGATGAAAGTGTAAAGGTGATTATAAAAGCGGATGAAAAAGAACCTTTTGTCGGTTTAGCTTTTAAAATCGCTACCGATCCTTTTATTGGAAAATTATGTTTTGTTCGTGTCTATAGTGGAGTATTAAGTTCGGGTTCATATATTGTTAATTCATCAACCGGTAATAAAGAACGAGTCGGTCGTTTGGTTCGAATGCACGCTAATCATCGAGAAGAAATTAAAGAAATTGGAACCGGTGATATTGCCGCCGTTATTGGTTTAAAAGACACCACTACTGGTAATACTTTATGTGATGAAAAAAGACCGGTATTATTAGAATCTATTATTTTTCCGGAACCGGTTATTAAAATTGCGGTTGAACCTAAAACCAAAGCTGATCAAGAAAAAATGGGTATCGCTTTAAATCGTTTAGCCGAAGAAGATCCGACTTTTAGAGTGGAAACTGATGAAGAAAGTGGACAGGTTTTAATTTCCGGTATGGGAGAATTACATTTAGATATTTTAGTTGATCGTATGAGACGAGAATTTGGTGTAGAAGCTAATGTTGGTAATCCTCAAGTTTCTTATCGCGAAACTATCAAACAAAAAGCTGAAGCTGAATACAAATACGCTAAACAATCCGGTGGTCGTGGTCAATATGGACATTGTTATCTTCGAGTTGAACCGCAAGAACTGGGTAAAGGTTATGAATTCGCTGATGAAGTAAAAGGTGGAGCTATTCCTCGAGAATATATTCCAGCTATTGAAAAAGGGGTTAAAGAAGCTATGCAAAGTGGAGTATTAGCTGGTTATCCAATGGTTGATGTTAAAACTACTGTTTATGATGGTTCTTATCATGAAGTTGATTCCTCGGAAATTGCTTTTAAAATGGCCGCTATTTTTGCCTTTAAAGATGCTTGTCAAAAAGGAAATCCAGTTCTATTAGAACCGGTTATGAAAGTAGAAGTAACCACTCCGGAAGAATATATGGGTAATATTATTGGTGATTTAAATGCTAAACGAGGACAGATTGAAGAAATGACCGAAAGAGGAAACGCTAAAGTGGTTTTAGCCAAAGTTCCATTAGCTGAAATGTTCGGTTATGCTACTTCACTTCGATCTATGAGTCAAGGACGAGCCAATTATGTTATGGAATTTGCTCATTATAATGAAGTACCAAGAAATATTTTAGAACAGATAAAAGAAAAGAACGGAAAGTAAATTAAATTATTTGTATTATATAGATAAAAATGGACCGATCAAGGCCCATTTTTATTTTTACTAAAAATATTTTTTATGATATAATTAAAATATTAATGACTAATATTTTTTTTGTTTTATGAAAATATCTTTTTTAAAAAACAAAGCTTTTACTTTAGTGGAGTTATTAGTAACCATTTCTATTATCGCTTTAATTACTACGGCAATCACCGTTTCGGTTTATACTTCAAGAGAGAAAGGGCGGGATGTTAAAAGAATAAATGATATTACTCAATTACAAGTAGCTCTAGAAAATTACAAAAAAATAGAAGGTGTTTATCCTGATAGTTTAACGGCCGGAGAGCAATTAATTGGTTCTAGTAGCGGAATTGTTTTTTTAGATAAAATACCGGATGATTCTTTTTCTAGTTCTGAATGTTTAGAGAGTGGTTATAGTTATGATTATGATGTTGATACCGGAAAATATAATATTCAATTTTGTTTAGAAAATAATGTTGATAATTATTCTTCCGGTTTAAAATGTGCTTTAGCCGATGGAATATTGGATGATTCCTGTGATCGGTTTCGTTTATTTACTATAGCTTATACTGCTGGTTCTAATGGAAGCGTAACTATTGAAAATGGTTTAGTTACTGCTATTGCTGATAGTGGCTATAAGTTTGTTAAATGGAGTGATAATAGTACCGATAATCCTAGAAGTGATTTAACCGCTTCTACTAGTTTAAGTATTACGGCTGAATTTGCTTCTACTATTACATTATTATTTCACGTTCCATGTAATAATAGTCTTGTAGATGTTGTTTCGGGATTAGTAGCCAAACCAACAACCGCTACATCAACATATTGGAGTAATCCATTATATGTACTTGATCCAACTGATTCTTCTAAACATGTATTAAAGAAAAAAGTAGGATCTTATTATGTTCCTGTGATGCTTGGATTACCAGCTTTAGAAGCATCCACTGGTGTTTATCCACGATTTTTATTTGCGGCTAATTCAGTAACTTCTACGGAAAGTAATACTTATAAATTTTTAGATAAAAATAATAATAAGTCGCATCGGTTAGAATTTGATATTTATGTTATTAATAATACAAATACTCGACCTTTTTATACTATGGCTGGTTTGTATAATGTTGATAATCAAACCGTTTGGAATGCTAATTCGCAAAAAAATGGTTATGAAATAGGTATATATGGTTCAAAAATTGCAGTTGCTTGGCGTAATAATGCAACAGTAACATCTCATATTGAATATGATACAGTTTCAACTGTTGCTAATAAATGGGTTAGATTTACGGTAGATATTAGCGAAGTTGATAGTACCCATTATAATGTAACGTCAAAGTATCTAATACTAAGTACTGGAGTGGAAGTGCAAATGACTTCACAAACATTAATAAAACCTGGTCTTAATAATCGAGGAGGTGTTTATTTCTTTTGTGATAGTTACGGATCTGGAAGATGGGCTGTAAACGACTATGATTATATTAGAGATATAAAAATTTATGAATTGGAATAAAAATTAAGTTTACAAAATATATAGACTTCTAGTTAATTATTTATGAAAAAAGTATTTTATCAAAAACAATCAGCTTTTACTCTAATTGAATTATTAGTAACTATTTTTGTAATCGGAATAATAATTTCTTTATTAACTATTTATTTTTCTCAAGTTAAAAAAAATAATCGTGATTACAAAAGGCTTAGTGATATATCAGAAATTCAATTAGCTTTAGAAAATTATAAATTTTTTGAAGGTCGTTATCCGGAAAGTATTAGTTCTTCAACTTCGCTTATTGGATCAACTACCGGTATAACTTTTTTAGAAAAAATTCCAGTTAGTCCGGAATATGGTAATGATGATTGTTTAATTACTTCATATAATTATTCTTATGATGAGGATAATAAAATATACGGTTTAAATTTTTGTTTAGAAGGGAAAATAGAAAATTATACTTCCGGGATAAAATGTTCTTACCCAGGAGGAATAAAAGATGGATCTTGTCAGGCCTTAGCTTTTTCTGGTAGTTTGGCTAATGGAGAAGTGGGAGTAGCTTATGGCCCTTATACTTTTACAACCAGTGGCGGTTTAGCACCATATTCATTTTCTATATCTAGCGGTACTTTACCAACTGGATTAAGTTTAGATTCTTCTGGTGTTTTAAGTGGGACTCCAACTTTATCAGGTGAATATACATTTAATGTTCAAGTTACTGACAGCCTTTTAAGTACTAGTTCAAATCAATTAAATATGACTATTATTTGGAGTTGCGGTAGTGATTTAGTTGATAGTCGTGATAGTAAATCTTATACTACAGTTTTAATTAATGATCAATGTTGGATGAAAGAAAATTTAGCTTATTTACCAATGGTTCATAATAATGCTAACTATGCTGCTTCGAGTACAGCAGGACTACCTGGTTATGGTGTCTATGGTTATAATGGTAGTGATGTTGCTACAGCTAAAGCCACAGCTAATTATTCTATTTACGGAGTTCTATATAATTGGCTTGCCGTTAATCAGGTAAGTATTTGTCCTACAGGATGGCATGTACCTTCAGATACTGAATGGACAACATTATCTACTTATTTAGGAGGAGTAAGTGTGGCTGGAGGAAAGATGAAGGAAACAGGAATAACTCATTGGAATTCACCTAATACTGGGGCTACTAATTCATCTAGTTTTACAGGCTTGCCAGCTGGTTACCGTAATACCGATGGTTCCTTTGCTAGTATTAAAAATAATGGTTTTTTCTGGACATCTTCAGTTTATAATTCTTCGGTTTTTAATCATCATGCTTGGCGTTATTATCTTAGTTATTATTATTCAACAGTTACTCGTGAATACGCTATTTGGGAATATGGTTTGTCGATACGTTGTCTTAAAACTGATTAAAATAGATTTTGTTTAGTAATTTAATAATTTAGCGCTTAATAAATTTTTTAATTAAATATTTAAATCATATCCTAATAAATTATTAAGAATATATTCTCTTGCTTTTTAATTTCATTATGCTATAATCTCAGGTAAATTAAATTTAAAATTAATTGTTTTTTTATGTCCAAGCAATTAAAGCAAGTAATAAATTTAGCCAAAAAAACAGGGGATCGAATTATTGTTTTTGATAACAGTGAACCGGACGATTCTTTTGTGGTTATGCCGTTTAAACAATATGAGAATTTAATTGGTTTATCGTCTGAGTCCTTGACAGAAAAAAAAATAATTGATAAAATTGAAAGTACTGAAAATAATGAGAATGTAAATGCTAATAATTCTTTGAGTAATTCCAAAAATAATTGGAAGATTCCTCAAGAAATAAAGGAAAAATCAGAAGAATAGTGGAAAAAGTTTGGTATATTATTTATATATTAAATATAATAAAATAGTTAATTTTTTAACTATTTTTAGTTGTTTAAATAAATTTATAATTAATTTTAAACGGCTGGTTGCCTTTTAGGCAAATAACCCTCGTTTGAGGGGTCGTAAGTTTAAAAACATGGCAGAAAAATACGAACGAACAAAACCCCATGTTAACGTCGGTACTATTGGCCACGTTGATCATGGAAAAACAACTTTAACAGCTGCAATCTTAGCTGTAGCTAATGCTAAAGGAATGAAGGCTAGTAAAAAGGGTGTTAATGATATTGATAATGCTCCTGAAGAAAAGCAAAGAGGTATTACTATTGCTACTTCTCATCAAGAGTATGAAACTGAAGCTCGTCATTATGCTCACGTTGATTGTCCAGGACATGCTGATTATGTTAAAAACATGATTACTGGTGCTGCTCAAATGGATGGTTCTATTTTGGTAGTTAGTGCTACTGATGGACCTATGCCTCAAACTCGAGAACATATTGTTTTAGCTAAACAAGTTGGTGTTCCTTATATCATTGTATTTTTAAATAAATGCGATATGGTTGAGGATAAAGAATTAATTGATTTAGTTGAAGAAGAAATTCGTGATTTACTTAAAAAATATGAATTCCCTGGAGATACTACTCCAATTATTCGTGGTAGTGCTTTAAAAGCATTAGAAAATCCAACTGGTCCCGATGCTGAACCGATTATGGAATTGTTAAATACCTTGGATTCATATATTCCAACTCCAGAACGTGATTTAGACAAACCATTTTTAATGCCGATTGAAGATATCTTTTCTATTGAAGGTCGTGGTACTGTTGTAACCGGAAGAATTGAAAGAGGTATTATTAAAATTGGTGATGAAGTTGAAATTGTTGGTTTAATGGATACTAAAAAAACAACTATTACCGGTGTTGAAATGTTTAATAAATCATTAGATCAAGGTCAAGCTGGGGATAATGCTGGTTTATTGCTTCGTGGAACTAAAAAAGACGAAGTAGAAAGAGGCCAAGTTTTAGCTAAACCAGGCAGTATTACTCCTCACTCTGAATTTGAAGCTCAAGTATTTATTCTAAGCAAAGAAGAAGGCGGACGACATAAACCTTTCTTTAAAGGCTATAAACCTCAATTCTATGTAAGAACTACTGATGTTACCGGTGAAATTGAATTACCGGCTGGAGTTGAAATGGTTATGCCTGGAGATACTGTTAATTTAAAGATTAAATTAATTGCTCCGGTAGCTTTAGAAGAAAAAGGAAAATTTGCTATTCGTGAAGGCGGAAGAACTGTTGGTGCTGGTGTTGTTTCTAAAATTATCAAATAGATATTTAGGCCCGTTCTTATTTAAGGACGGGCTTATAATGTTTATTTAACAAAATTTATCTTATCTTTTTTGTCAATCAGAAAAAAAGGAAGATCTTTATTATTTATTTTATGGCTGAAAACAAAAACAAATCCGTTAAGAATAATGGCGGAGATTTTAAAACAAAAATTAGAATAAAGATTAAGGCGTTTGATCATAAGATTATTGATCAAGCTGCTAAGACCATTATGGAAACCGCTCGAAGAACTGATGCTCAGATTTCGGGACCAGTACCGTTACCAATCGAGAAGAGAAAATATACCGTTAATCGTTCTACTTTTGTTCATAAAAATGCTCGTGATCAATATGAAATTAGAACCCACAAAAGATTGATTGATATTTATGAACCATCCGCTAAAACCATTGAAGATTTAACTAGTTTAAATTTACCGGCTGGGGTTGACTTAGAGATAAAAATGGATTAGAATAAAACAGTATTTTTAAAAACATAAAATATTTAACTGATTTTTTAGAAACTCTTAAAGTTTTTTAAGAAAGTTCTTTAATTGAGGTTATTTATTGCCGGAGGCAAAATTCAACAAA
>CAYMZF010000012.1:0-21436 GCA_964394905.1 uncultured Gammaproteobacteria bacterium | reverse complement strand
AAAAACAAAACAACCACGTTTACGTGGATGTTTTTGTTTTTATTTTACGTGGCTCCCGGAGTCGGATTCGAACCGACGACCAATTGGTTAACAGCCAACTGCGCTACCGCTGCGCTATCCGGGAATAATATTTAATTAAAAACAAGTATATAATATCAAATTATTATAAATTGTCAATTAAATATTTAAAAATATTCTAATCAATTAATTTTATGTCTTCTTTACTGTTCTCTTCCGACCATAACATACCTTTAAAACAATTCCATCCCTGCTTATAGACCTTACTATTATCTAATTGATATTTATCATAAACCGATACATTTTTTCTATCCAAATACTCGTAACTATCCACTCTAAAATTAGCGCACAATTCAAAATCTTTCTCACCTAATTTATGATATTCAATTTCCTGTTTAGTTTCCGGATCAAAAAAAGTTTGATAACTGACATAAATACCAGACTCATCGGTCACCTGTTCTAAATTATCCGGTAAAACCTTTTTTAAATCATAATAATTATTTATATAATTTTCAACGCTATTAATATTATTTAACAATTTATCATCAATTCGACGATTACGAGCCATTTTAGGTGATTCTATAAAAAACCAAGAAGCGACAAATACCGCCACAACTATAACTAAACCGATTAAAGAAAAAACGTTTATCACTTTATCATTTTTTTTAATCTTATCGCGTCTAATATCATACAAATAATAACTAAAAACTAAAGCTGAAATAATCATCACGGTAACAAATTGTAAAATGGATTTACCGGTAGCTTCACCCGATAAAAAATCATAAATTACCGCTACCAAAGAACCTAGAATAATAACGGCTGAAACAGCTAGAATAAAATAGGTTAACCAATTACGTAAGGCACTGTCTTTGTCTAAATCCCCTTTTTTTATGCTTTTGTTTATCGCTCTGACGCACAAGAAAAATATCGGAGCTGAAATTAATAAAGCGGCGATACCAAATCGTAAAGAACCGTCATTATGAATATTACCGGAATAAGCCAAAGCATCAATAATAGTTTTATCAATAATGGAAAAAATTATCATTCCGACAGAAAATGACATAAAAATTAAAGCTACTAAAGATAGTATGTAATAGAAAGCAAACTTAGGATTTTTGTTTTTCATAGTTATAGTATTAATTATAAAAAAAATTATTAATTAAAAATCACGTAATTTTTCTAAACTTTTATTCTGCATTTTTCTGATCTTCTCTAAAGCTTTAGCTTCAATTTGACGAATTCTTTCTCTGGTAACTTCAAATTCTTGCCCAACTTCTTCTAAAGTATGAGCTACTCCATCCACTAAACCAAAACGCATTTCTAATATTTTTTGTTCCCGAGGAGACAAATTAATCATTACGTTTTTAACATAATCTTTTAACAGTTGCAGAGCGGCGATTCTGTCCGGTGAATCATTTTTAACATCTTCAATAAAATCTTCTAAAGTTGAATTATCGTCATCATCACCGATAGTTGTAGTCAGCGAAATTGTTTCTTGCGATATTTTAATTATATATCTAACTTTTTCCAAGTCTTCACCCATTTCGGAGGCTACTTCTTCCGCTACCGGTTCTCGGCCTAATTCTTGAACTAAAAAGCGACGAGCCTGTTGATAACGATTAATAGTTTCCACCATATGAACCGGAATACGAATAGTACGAGATTGATCGGCCAAAGCCCGAGTAATAGCCTGACGAATCCACCAAGTGGCATAAGTTGAAAACTTATAACCCTTTTGATATTCAAATTTATCAACCGCTCTAAACAGACCAATATTTCCCTCTTGAATTAAGTCTAATAAACTTAAAGTTTTAACACCGGAAAACTTTTTAGCGATAGATACTACTAATTTTAAATTAGATTCAATCATTTTTCTTTCCGCGTCTTTATCACCTTTATCTTTACGCTTAGCTAATTCCACTTCTTCTTCGGCTGTTAATAACGGAATTTTACCGATTTCTTTTAAATAAATTTGAATAGAATCCGAACTTAAATTATTAAAATCAACCAGTGACTTAGTTTCCGCTTTTGTTTTTTTAGGCACCGTCATATTTACACCTAAAACATTACCGCTATCTTCCAAAACTTTAATTCCGGCATCAGTTAAGCGTCCTAAAAATATTTCATAATCATAGACATAATCTTCAATATTCGGAAACAAATACATCACTTCCGTTTCCGTTAAAAAACCGCGTAATTTTCCTTTCTCAATTATTTTTTTTATTTGTTCCTCGCTGGGCGGTTCACTTTTAAAATATTCTTCTTCTATAACTCTATTTTTTGATTTAGTCTTTACCGCTTTTTTATTAATTTTATTGACAGTTTTACCAATATTTTTTCCATTCTTAAATTTACTATTAGTTTTCGGTTTAGTTTTAGATATAGCCTTGGGTTTAATTTTAGGTTTAACGACTTTTTTAATTTTAACCTTATTAGTTTTATTTTTAACGGAAGTAGAACTTGTTTTCTTTTTGGTTTCACTTTTCTTAACAATAGTTTTCATCTTCGGTTTTTTAACTAATTTAACTGAATTATTTTTTT
Organism: uncultured Gammaproteobacteria bacterium; assembly: GCA_964394905.1. GTDB lineage: Bacteria > Patescibacteriota > Patescibacteriia > Patescibacteriales > UBA12465. The sequence goes on along the minus strand of CAYMZF010000012.1, from coordinate 18,877 downwards.
TCATAATTTTAACTTTTTTATTTTTTCCGAGTTTCTTTTTATTTAATGTTTTTTTGAGCATAATATATAGTTTATATTTATGTTATCTTACATTATTTTTTTTAACTCTTCATTAAAATGTTTTAATTTTTCCATTATTTCAGAAATAATTGCAGAATCATCGCTTTTCTCAACTCGAATTAATTCATCTTGGCATTTTTTTATTGATTCTTTATAGTAATTTCTCTTTATTTCCAAAATACTTTTAGCCAATTCTTCTTTACCGGCCACTTCCGAAAAATTTTCTTCCGACCAATAAAATTCGGATCGCAATCCGACTGTTTTTAGCAATTCAACAAATTCCGGTCTATTTTCCTCTAAAAAATAATCCATCAAAGTTTGATACTTGATTTCTTTATTCTTATTATAGTAAATAAGCCAATAATTGTAAAACTCATGATATTTTCCCGATAAAAAATCAGAACTAAGATTATTAAATACATATTCAAAATAATCATTAAATTTCAACAATAAAGACAAAAGATTCTCAACCAACTTGTCTTCCCAAGTCATATCGCTAACCGGAAGTGTTCCGTTTATATTTTTTTTATTTATAATTTTATTATTCGGTTCATTATTTTTATTTATTTTATTCAATTCTTCCCGTAAAAATACTTCATCAACTCTAACTTTTTGGCTTAATTCTTTTAACCAAAAATCCTGTTCAACTTTGTTGTACAATTTATTTATCACATTAAGTATTTTAGCCGCCACTTTATTTTTTTCACCTACATTATTTAAATCAACTCCCTCAAATTCCGTAATCAAATAATAATTCATAATATTTGGAGCAGTACTTATCATCTCAGAAAAATCAGTCGGATTGTTTTTGATAATCTCATCGGGATCTTTGCCATTTTTTAACATGGCTATTCTAATGTTAAAACCAAGTTTTAAAGCCTCGCTAATTCCGCGATCAGTGGCATTAGCCCCGGCCGTATCATGATCAAAGGCTAAAACAATGTTTTTTGTATAGCGTTTTATTAAATTCAACTGAGCCACAGTTAAAGCGGTACCGGAAACGGCACTAACGTTCTTAAAACCCGCCTCAAAGGCCGTAATTGCGTCCATTTGGCCTTCAACTAAAATTAGCTCGTCTTTCTCCTTTACGGCCGTTTTGGCCTTATCTAAGCCGAATAATAGCCGACTTTTATCATATATCTCAGTTTGGGGGCTGTTTATATATTTACCCAATCCACGATCATCTTTAACCGCCGGATTGATACGAGCTGTAAAAGCGACGGTTCGACCGTTAACGTCATTAATCGGAAACATAATCCGATCCCGAAAACGATTAAAATATTTACCCTTTTCACTTTTAAACGACATACCGGCCAATAAAATTTCATTATCATTAAATTTTTTAGTTTTCAAAAATTTTATCAAATCTTCGAAATTATCCAAACTATAGCCGATCTGCCAGCGATTAATAGCTTCGGCGCTTAATCCCCGACCGGACAAATATTCTCTGATTTTTTTGGTATTCTCCGAATTATTTTTATCCGAAGTTAAAATAAAATTAAAATACTTACGACTTAATTCCATGATCTGAAGTAATTTATTCTTTTGAGAATTATCGGAAAAATCTTTGTTTTCTAAAATCACCCCGGCTCGCGGAGCTAATAATTTTAAAGCTTCTATAAAATCAAGTCCTTCCATTTCCATAACAAAGGTAATTAAATCTCCGCCTTTACCGCAACCAAAACAATGCCAGATTTGTTTATCGGGCGAAACCATAAGAGATGGAGTTTTTTCGTTATGAAAAGGACAGACCGCTCGGAAATTTGACCCCACCGCTTTTAAATTGATATAGCCGGAAATAACATCAACTATATCCAATTTAGTTTTGATTTCCTCAGAATGATTCATATATAATTATTTATTAAAAAAACCAAAATTTCTTTTTTTTGTCGTTTTTCTGCAAACGTTCAATATCTTTTTCTAAACTGCCGGCCAATAAAACAGGTTGCTTTTTATCATTAACCTTTATTGAATCCATTGGTTTATTATCCCTTAAATTGACATTATTTTCAATACTTACGCCTAATAGATTTTTCAAACGATTAGCTTCTTCGGTTATAATATCATTATCATATTCGGCACTATGCATGTGTGTGCCTTCATAACTAGCTTTTTTTTGATCTAGATGTAAATTAAAAACTAAGTTGTCTCCGGCTTCTTCCACGTATAAATGAATTCGGGGATAATAACCGTCACCTAAACGACGAACAAAACTCTCTACTCCGCGACGACGATCAATAATAAAAGCATAACCGGCCCGACGCAAAAAAACTTTATAATTTCCAACTTGATTATAGCCGACAATAAATTTCATAATTTAAATAAATTTATAAATTAAATTTTATCTTTTAATCGGTTCTTTTTAAAAATCACATAGTTATAGACACAAAAACTTTCTATACCGATGATAAAGGAAACTAAAATCTGAGATAATAAATAATAAATATGAAAATGACCGACCGCGACATGCATTAATTTACCATTTATCAACAAATTAACAAAAGCGATAAAAAGATATTTTCCTAATTGTTGTTTTATTTTTTTACTTTCCCCGTCTTTAAAAGTCCAGAACTTATGTAAATAAAAATTAGCCAAAAAAGAAATAATAAAAGCTAAACTGGTAGATATTAATAACGGCCAATGACATAATTTGTAGAAAATAAATAAAAAAAACAATTCACTTATCACCGTACCAGCTCCAACCGCTACAAATCTTAAAACTGTTTTTAATTTAAATATAATTTTACTGCGACACATAAATTAATCAAATTATTTATTAGAAATACCGACAATTCTATTTACTAATTTAGCGGTATCATTAAAACGATTATTAAGCGATGAAGCGTTTAAGACAACGCTAATATATTTTTGACCGTTAAACAAAAATTCGGTTCCTAAACAATAACCGGCCAAATCATTAAAACCGGTTTTACCGCCAATTACTTCCACTTGATTATCTAAAACATTAAAATAATTTAAAAGTTCATTGGTTGATTTAACGTTTTTTACCCTTCCTTGAACAGTAGTAATTTGATAAGTATAATTTTTGGTTAATTCCGCTATAGTTTTATTACTTAAAGCTTGTTTTAACAAATAAACAACCTCTTTGGCGGTAGAAACATTATTAGGATTTAAACCGGTGGCGTCATAAAAAACAGTATTTTTTAAACCCATTTCTTTCGCTTTATTATTCATTAAAACAACAAAGTCGTCTTCACTTAAACCAGCTGAAGAAATTAAAGCGATTACAGCCGTATTATCGGATGGAATTAAAGCTAAAGCCAATAAATCATAATTAGTAACTTCATCACCTTTAAATAAATTATCTCGTCCTCCATCACGATGATCGCTAGTCTTAATTACATAGGTATCATCTAAATTAATTTGTAAATCTTCCAGTAACACCAAAACTGACATTAATTTACTAATACTGGCGATCGGCCACACTTCGTCCGAATTTTTTTCTAATATAAACGATCCACTTTGAACATCCATTACCACGGCGCTGGAAGCCGATATATTTAAATCTTCCGCTTTAATTACTTCGGCAAAGTATTTACTATCTTCCAATTTAATAATATCACCGTAACTAAAATTTAAACCGGTTAAATAAGACATTAAACTTCCGGAAAAAAAACAAAAACTTAAAATGTGAATTAAAATAGCTGACCACATAATTATTCGGTTTCTTTAATAAATAAATCAGGCGCATCAATCGGTAATTCCATTTTTCCTAATAAACGATCAATGTCTTCGCTATTATTAAATTTTTCATAGTCGGGCAAATCTTTAACGCTAGTTAGACCTAAAAATTTAATAAATTCTAAGCTTACAACATATTCATTGTCATCATCATTTTTATCGGTTTTTTGCTCAATCAATCCGCGGATTAATAAATTACGTAAAATTAAACTACAATTTATTCCTCTAATTTTTTCCAAATCCGTTTTTTTAATGGGACCGCGATAAGCGATAATAGTTAAAGTTTCTAAGCTGGCCGGAGTAAGCTCACCGCTAATTTCGGTTTGAAGAAAATCTTGGACTAATTTGGCATTATCGGGAGCGCTGGCCATTTGATATTTTCGACCACTTTCAATAATTCTTAAACCCCTATTATTTTCCTGATATTCAACTGTTAATTCTTTTAAAGCCGTTTCAACTTCGCTAATATCTTTTTTTAAAAAGGCGGCCAATTCTTTAACATCTAAAGATTTGGTGGAAACAAAAAATAATGATTCCAATAAATATTTAAGTTCCATAAAATATTATAATTAATTATTTAATTCTCTGTAACGTTCCACAAAAATTTCACCGAATAAATCGGTTTGATCAAAAATTAATTCTTTTTGTTTGGCCAATTCTAATACAGCCAAAAAATTAACGATAATTTCAACTTTAGAATTTGATTCTTTAAGTATTCGGCTAAAATTAATTTTGATTTGTTCCGCCACCATATTTTTTATGGAAACAATCCGTTCTTCAATATTAATTTCAGCGGCGATAGTTCGATGTTCCAACTTTTTCTCCATTAAAAATTCAATTCGTTCCAAAACTTTGGCAAATTCTTTTTGTAAGTTTTCAGCTTTAATATTTTTAGGCGGAAAAAAAGATTCCACCAACGGCAAATAACGTTTATTATTTTTTGGTAACTGACGGAAGAAGGAAAACTTTTTTTTACCAATAATTTTTTGAACTTTTATACTCAGATCAACAAAATCTTTATACATCTTTAATTTTTCTTCCAAATCTTCAACCTCGGCTTGATCGTCTTCCGAAAACAAAAACGGCAACAATGCTTTTGATTTTATATATAGAAGCTTAGTGGCCATTAACAAAAAATCAGCCATAGATTCGGGCAAAATATCAGCTGAATTTTTTATATAAGTCAGATATTCGTCGGCAATTTTAGCTAAATTAATTGAAGTTATATCCAATTCCTCTTTTTCAATAATTTTTAAAAGTAACGATAAGGGACCTTGAAATTTGTCAATTTTAATTTCATTCATAATTTAAAACCGGCGTATTTTTAACGCTTTTTTTACTTAAAACTTGATTTTATTAATAACAGACCTCTATATTTTATCCTATTTTATACTTAAAAGCAAGAAAAAAAGCACCGAAAAAGTACTTTAAAAAGACATTTAAAACGACCTAATCAGATAATTTTCTTAATAGTTTCAATTAAACTTTGTAATTCTTTCTTGTTTTTAATCGACAATTCAATGTCGGCTAATTCCAAAAAATCGGAATTAAGAATAGTCTGTTTTAAAGAAATTAGATTAGGACTAATTTTAATAAAATTAATCGCCGGACTTTTTTTTAAATTATAGCAGTCTAAACATAGAACTTCTTTATCAAAAAAATTTAAAAAAACCGCCGATTTCTTTCTACAATGAGAACACAGCGAAAAATCAAAATCATAACCGGAAATATAAAGTAACTTTAATTTAAAATAAATTAAAAATAATTCCGCCAAACGATCATCCGGTTTTAATTCATTAAGATTAGACAAAAAATCTCTGAGTAATAAAAAAATGGTAAAATCAACTTGATTGGAAAAAATAAGTTCATTTAAAAATCTAATTCCCTGCCCGGCGATATCCGTCAAATAATAACTTGCTTTTATATTTAAAAAAGAATTTTCCGAGATAGCGCTACCGATATAATCCCGTTCCCTTCCTGTAATTATCATTAAATCAATTAAATTAAGCGGTTCTAAATGTCCGGCTAATTTAGCCGTGGATCGTTTTAATCCTTTGGCCAATAAACTAATTTTCCCGAAATCTAAAGAATAGCAAAAAACCAAACTATCATAATCGTTATAATCTTTTCGATTTAAAACAATCGCTTTGGTTTTAATCATAAGTTTTATCTAAATAAGCTTGTAGAATAATCATAGCCGATAAACTATCGCGACCTTGTTTCATTTTATCAAAAGTTAAAGAATCGGCTTGAATACTAGTTAAACGTTCGTCTATAAAACTTATTTTAATTTTTCGTATTTCTAGCTTTTCCGATAAAATTTCAACAAATTTTAAAAACTTGGGATTATTAGCTTTATCTCCGACCATTTTCTGCGGTAAACCGACAACCACTTCCGAAATTTCTTCCGCTTCCATTATTTCCAATAATTCGGAAATAGTGTTTATAGTTTTAAAAGGAGTAGCCACCTTGTTTTCACTGTTAGCTAAGGCTAAACCGATTCGTTTTTCTCCCCAATCAATACCTAAATAATTTATCATAATATTACAAGCTAGTTATAACTAAATTACCTTTTTCTAAAATAGCAACACTATGTTCAAAATGAGCGCTTAATAATCCGTCTGATGTTAAAACAGTATAACCATTTTTAGAAACTTTTATACTAAATTTTCCTTGATTAACCATCGGTTCAATGGCTATAACCATCCCTGGTTCTAAAACTACGTTTTCCGGATCATCATCTCCGATTTCAAAATTAAAGACATTAGGACTTTCATGAGCAAAATAACCGACGCCATGACCAACCATATCTTCCACTACGGTATAACCATTTTTTCTGACATAAGACTCAATAGCTAAACCAATATCATTTAAAGTATGCCCGGCGATAGCTTTAGATATTCCAATCGCCAAAGATTGTTTAGTAACTTTTAATAATCTCTGAGCTTCGACGCTAATTTTACCGGCCGGAACAGTTTTGCAAGTATCGGTAAAAAATCCACCACCTTCCGAATATGTATTAAAAGGACGATTGTTTTTTTGAGCTTCTTCTTTAGTTTGAATAGGCCACTGCATCCCAATATCCAAACTTACAATATCGCCCGATTTAATTAAACGACCAGGAATAGCCGAACCATGAACCACTTCGTTGTTTATAGAAACACATAAAGCCGAAGGAAAAAAAATTCCGTCACCCATATCATAATCTTTAAAAGCCGGAGCTCCACCGGCTTGGTTAATAGAAGATATGGCTATTTCTTCCAATAATTCAGTTGAAACTCCGGGTTTAACGGCTTGAGCAATTTTATCTAAAATTTCAGCTAAAATTTTTCCACCTTGACGCAAAATTTCAATTTCTTCTTTTGTTTTGTAATAAATCATATTATCCTCTCATTATTATAAAAATCAAATAAACTACATACAAACTCAATAATATCAAACCTTCAATTTTTGTTAAATGATGTTTTTTGCCAAAATAAATTAAAGGTAAAAGTAAAAAACTGGTAAAAATTAAAAATAAAATATCAATATTCATAGCCGGATTATAAGCTAACGGACTAATTATAGAACTACAACCTAAAATCCATAAAATATTAAAAATATTTGAACCGATTACATTTCCGACAGCCATATCAGCCTGATTTTTTTTGGCGGCGATAACGGAAGCCGCCAATTCCGGCAAAGACGTTCCGATGGCTACGACGGTTAAACCGATTAACGCTTCGCTCAAACCAAATGAGGCAGCAATATAAGTAGCGCTGTTAACGATAAATCGTCCGCCAAGAAACAAAGCGACAATACCGCCAATTATCATTAAAATTGAAATCCAATTTTTTCTTACTTTTATTTCCTCGGAATTATCGTCAAAACTATCATCAGATTTTTTATTAATTTTAAATATTTTTAAAAACAAATTAACCAAAAAAGTGATTATTGATTTTGCTTTATTTTTTGATTTTATTTCTTTACCTAAATCATCGTCCTTTTTGGCAGTACTAAATGTATAGTATAAAAAGATACAAAAAAATAAAATTAAAATAATACCGCTGGTACGAGTTAAACCATTTACTCCCGAACCATTGATAAGAGTCGAGTTTATTAATACAAATAAAGCAACCGCAGCTAAAATAGAAAATGGAATTTGTTTTTTAACGATAGAGCTATCAACTTTTATCTTCGCAAACAAAGTCGTTGCCCCCAAAATAAATAATAGATTGACAATATTAGAACCAATTATATTTCCCATGCTAATATCTGAATTTCCTTTAATTGCAGCTAGCATACTAACTATTAATTCCGGCGCTGAAGTACCAAAAGCAATAATTGTTAATCCGATAACCAAATTTGATAAACCAAGTTTTTTAGCCACCGAAGAAGAACCGTCAATTAAAATATCGGCTCCTTTAATTAATAAAACGAAACCAATAATTAATAAAAAAATGTTTAAAATCATAAATAAAAAATTATTTTTATATAAATATATTATAATAATAATTGAACAAAAAAACAATATAAACAAAAAAAAGAACTGCCGACGCAATTCTTTTTATATATATCACTATAATTTAAATTAAACGCCGTCATAATCTCTCATCGTAACCTGAGCTTCAATCTGTTTAACCGTTTCAATAACTACCGACACAACGATAAGTAAACTAGTACCGCCAATAGATAAAGCTTGCATACCGGTAAAATACTTTAAAATTAGAGGTAAAATAGCGATGACACCAAGAAAAATAGATCCGGTCAGTAAAATACGATGGCTAATATATGACAAATATTCACTGGTATGACGACCCGGTCTGATACCCGGAATAAAGCCACCTTGTTTTTGTAAATTTTCTGAAATTTGATCTGGTTTGAAAATAATTTCGGTATAAAAATAGGTAAAACCAATTACTAATAAAAAATAAACAATACCGTAAATCAATTGATTATTAAAAACATTAATCACCCACTGAGAAGCTGAAGCGATAAACGACGACTTAGCGGAGATAAAAAATTGAGCGATCATACTTGGAAAAACAATTACCGAAATAGCAAAGATAATCGGGATTACACCGGCCGAATTAACTCGTAAAGGTAAATGAGTAGAAGTTCCTCCAAAAGCTCGATTTCCTCTTATTTGTCTGGCATATTGAACGGGAATATTTCTTTGACCTTCGTTAATTATAACTACCCCGACAATAGTTATTAAAGCGATAGCCACAAAACCTAATAATAAATAAGCTTGAGATAAATCAAAGGTTATTAAAATCTTCTGAACGGCTGACGGTAAAGCGGAAACGATATTGGCGAAAATTAAAAGTGAAATACCGTTGCCAATTTTCTTTTCCGATATTAATTCTCCAATCCACATTAAAAATATTGTTCCGGCAGTAATGGTAATGATCATGGCCAATAAATTAAAACTGCTAACATCGCCTAAAATAGAATAAGATGATTGACGAAGTAAAGCGATCATTCCATAAGCTTGAATCATGGCTAAAGGGACTGTGGCCCATCTGGTCCAAGAATTAATTTTTTGTCGACCGGCTTCTTCTTTTTGCATTTCTTCTATTTTAGGAACAACCATGCCCAATAATTGAAAAATAATGGAAGAAGTAATATATGGGCCGATACCCATCATAACGATGGAAAAATTATCCATACTACCTCCGGAAAATATATTTAACATTCCTAAAACTTGATTGGAAGAAAATAATTGATTTAAAGCGGTAAGATCAACTCCCGGAATCGGAATATGAGCAAATAAACGAAAAACAGCCAACATCAAAAAAACAAACAAAATACTATTACGTAATTCCTTAATTTTCCAAATTTTTGAAATTTTTTCAACGATGTTCATATTTTATTTTTCAATTTTTAGTTTTTATTTTTTATCAATTTGTTTTTTTACACTTTCACTAAATAAAACATTTTCAAATTTTAAACCTTTAGGTATAATTATTTCTTTTCCCAAAATTTTAACCGCAATATCTTTTTTACTGACTAACTTTTTTTCAAATAAAGTTTGTAAACTTACTGTTTCATTGTCTTTAAAAAATTTATTAATTACGGAAATATTAACAACTTGATTTTTAGGTTTCAAAGATTTAAAACCGCGATTTTTAGGAGTTTTTAACAAATCATGCTTCATACCTAATCTTTTCAATTTAGCACGACTAACACCGGCTCGAGCTTTTTGTCCTTTTAAACCCTTACCGCTATAGGTTCCTTTACCGGAAGAATTACCTCGACCAAGTCTCTTGCCTTTTCTTGTAATTCCAGAATTCTTTTTGATATTGCTTAATGATATAGCCATATTATTTGTATTTAAATATTGTTATTATTTTTTTGAATCTTCTTTTAAAACGGTAGTTTCAATTTGTTTATCTGTATTTTTATTATCTTTCTTAACAAAACCTCCAGTTTTTAAACTTTTTAAAGCTAAAATGGTGCATTTAGCATTATTAACTTTATTATTGGTACCCAAAATTTTACTGGTTATATTATTAATACCGGCTAAATCCAAAATAACTCGGACTACTCCACCGGAAATTACTCCTCGTCCTTGAGCGGCCGGTTTTAATAATATTTTAGCTGAACCAAATTTAGTTAAAACAACATGAGGAATAGTATCGTTAACAATCGGAACTTGAATAACATTCTTTTTAGCTTTATTAACCGCTTTATTAACCGCTAAAGTAACATCGGCTCCCTTACCTAAAGCTACAGCCACTCGTCCTTTTTTATCTCCGATAACTAAACAAACTCTAAAACTCATTCTTTTTCCACCCTTCATAACACGAGTAACACGAGCTACATCTAAAATTCTTTGTTCAAATTCTTCTTTTGGTCGTTCGGAAAACTTTTTCTTACCGGTAAAATCTTTTTTCTTTCTAAAATCAAAACTTTTAGTATCGGAACTATTATTAGAATTGGTATTTAAATTTTTTTCTGGAGCTGATTTTTTATTTTCAGCTATTACCTTTTTTTCATCTGACATAATATTTGTTTAATTTATATATAAAAAATTAAAAGATTAAACCACCTTCTCGAGCTCCATCGGCTACAGCTTTAACTCGACCATGATAACGATAACCGCCACGATCAAAAACAACCTCGGTAATTTTTTTATCCTTGGCTTTATCGGCCAATAATTTACCCAATTTAAAAGATTGATCAACTTTTTTATCTTTTAAATTTGTTCCTAATTCTTTTATATTGGCACTAACTAAAGTTTTTCCGGCTATATCATCAATTAGTTGAATATACATTCCTTTATTAGAACGAAAAACACTTAGACGCGGTCTTCTATCGGTACCTTTAATAACCGAACGTATTTTTTTATGACGTCGAGCCAATTTAGAATTTTTTTCTTGTATCTTGTTCATATTTAAAATTTTATTTTTAAATTAATATTTATAAACTACTTAGAAGCGGCCTTACCGGCTTTTCGTCTAACAACTTCATCTAAATATTTAATACCTTTTCCTTTATAAGGTTCTGGTTCTCTAAATTTTCTGATTTGAGCGGCTATTTCTCCAACTAATTGTTTATCAAATCCTTTTAGACTAATAACGTTATTTTCAACTGTGGCAGAAATACCGGCCGGTAACGGAAATACTACTGGATGAGAAAAACCTAAACTTAAATTTAAATTATTACCACTAACAGCTGCTTTATAACCAACTCCTTTAATTTCCAACTTCTTTTCATAACCTTCACTTAATCCCACTACCATATTATTAATCAAAGCTCGGAAAAGTCCCCATAAAGATCGTTGTTTTTTATCTTCTGTGTCTTTTACACTAACAATAATTTCATCGTTGTTTATATTAACAACAATAGCCGGGTGTAATTCCTGTTTTAATTCTCCCTTAGCTCCTTTTACCGTAAGTATGCCTTTATCAACACTTACTTGGATACCATTGGGAATTTTTATTGGCAATTTTCCTAATCTTGACATAATATCTTATTATTCTTTAAAAAATATAATTTTTTTTAAAGATATCTTTAAAATTAATAAATTTCACAAATAAATTCTCCACCGATTTTTTGTTTCTGAGCTTCACGACCGGTCATAAGTCCTTTGGAAGTGGAAATAATTGAAATTCCAAAACCATTTAAAACTCGACCAATACTATCTTTATCAACATAAATTCTACGACCCGGTTTACTGATTCTCTTCAAAGAACTGATTCGGGGTTGACCGTTATTGTCGTATTTTAAAACTATCCTTATTTGATCAAACTTAGATGTCTTATTTTTTTGTAAATCTTGCCCGGCGGAAACAATATTAACACTGGAAACAAAACCTTCTTTTTCCAAAATTTTAGCGATATTTAATTTTATTTTGCTCATCGGCAAAAAGACCTCTTCCTTTTTGACTAAAGAAGCGTTTCTTATTCTTGTTAACATGTCTGCGATTGGATCTATCATAATATTTTAATTTAAAATTGAAAATTATTTTTTAAAGCTTGAAATAATTTACAACTTAATATATTTTATATATTTATTTTTGTTTTTTACCAACTTGATTTTTTTACACCCGGTAAATCACCATTATCGGCTAATTCTCGGAAACAAATACGACATAAGTCAAAATCTCTCATATAGCCTTTGTTTCGACCACAACGCCAACATCTATTTATCTTTCGAGTTGTAAATTTTGGTTTTCTATTTGCTTTTACTATTAACGCAGTTCTTGCCATAAATATAATATTAATTATTTTTTATTTTTTTCTTTTTTTTCTTCTTTTTTAAACGGAAAACCGGCTAAACGGAATAATTCCAAACCTTCTTCTTTATTTCTGGCACTGGAATGAATAACTATTTCTAATCCATGAATATTATTAATATCATCAACTTTAACTTCAGGAAAAGCGGTATTTTCTTTAAAACCGATACTTAAATTACCTTGACGGTCAATTGATTTTTCACTGATTCCTCGAAAGTCTCTAACTCTAGGAAAACTGACATTAACTAATTTATCTAAGAAATCATACATTCTTTGGCCTCGTAAAGTAAGCATTATACCGATAATCATACCTTCTCTTATCTTAAAAGACGAAATTGATTTTTTGGCTTTAGTATAAACCGGTTTCTGACCGGAAATGGCAATTAAAGTCTTTTCAATATTAGCGATATAATCTTTGTCTTTAAGATGACGACCGAAACCAACATTGATAATAACCTTTTCTATTTTTGGAACTAAAAGTTTGTTAGAATAAGAAAACTTTTCTTTTAATTGCGGAATTATTTCTTTGTTATATTTTTCTTTTAAATTCATATTAGTATTTATTTAATGAAATTTTATTTTTTGTAATTTTTTATTCTAAAGTTTCCTGACATTTTTTACATACTCTAAACTTTTTACTAGTGCCATCTTCGCCTTTAACTATTTTATAGCTAACTCTAGTATTTTGACCGCATTTGGGACAAACCAAACTTACGTTAGAAATATTCATCAATCCCGGAAATTCAATTCGTTGACCTTTTTCTCCTCTTTTTTGAGGTCGTAAATGTTTAATTAAAATATTTAAGCCTTCAACGCTAATTCTTTTGTCTTCAGGAAAAACTTGTAAAACTTTACCGGTTTTACCGCGATCTTTTCCGCTTAATATTTTTACTTTGTCATTTTTCTTTATTTTCATATTATAATTATTATAATTATTTAACTTATAAAACCTCAGGGGCTAAAGATGCAATTTTAGCAAAACCAGCTCGTCGAACTTCTCGAGCAATCGGGCCAAAAACACGGCTACCTTTAGGTTCCTTTTTTTCTTTATCAATAATAACACAAGCATTATCATCAAATCTTAAATAAGTTCCATCTTTACGACGAATTTCTTTTTTGGTTCTGACAATTACGGCTCTAACCACATCACCTTTTTTAATTGGCATGTGAGGAGAAGCCGATTTAACCGAAGCGACAATAATATCACCTACTCCGGCATATCGACGACGATAACCGCCCAAAGTTCTAATACACAAAACCTCTTTGGCTCCGGAATTATCAGCTACTTTTAATCGACTTTCTGTTTGGATCATATCTTTTAAAAATTAAATATAAATTAAACTATTCGCCATTTTTTATCACGACTAATAGGTCGGCATTCTACAAAATTAACTTTATCTCCAACTTGGCAGGAATTATTTTCATCATGAACTTTATACTTTTTACTGACAGTATATCGTTTATGATATTTAGCGTTAACCTTGGTTCTTTCCACTACCACTATTGCAGTCTTATCATTCTTGTTACTTACCACCACACCGGAAAACTTTTTTCTGATAACATTTTTTGGTTTAATATTAACTTGTTCCTTGTTATTTAAATTAGCCATATTAATATATATTATTTTTTAGTTTCTTTATCTTTATTTATCAAAGTCAAAACTTGAGCGATGGTTTTTTTAATAACTCTAATTTCTCTAACATCTTTTAATTGCTTACTGGAATCTTTAAAACGATAATCACGTAATTTATCGCGTAAATCCGATAAAATATCATGTAATTCGGAAACTTTTTTAGTTTTTAATTCTTTTAAATCCATATTTATAATAATTTTAAATTTTTAATCTTTTTTAACAAATTTACATTTAATCGGTAATTTATAAGCAGCCAATTCTAAAGCTTGCTTAGCTATTTCTTCCGTTAAACCGTCTAATTCATACATTACCATACCGGGCTTGACCGGATAAACATAATGATCAACACCACCTTTACCTTTTCCCATTGGAATTTCACCACCTTTTTGAGTAACCGGTTTATAAGGAAAAATTCTAATCCAAACCTTACCGCCTTTTTTTGTATATTTAGAAATAACTCGACGAGCTGCTTCAATTTGACGAGCATCAACCCAACAAGCTTCTAAACTTTTTAAACCATAGGAACCAAAATCAACCTTAGTCATGTTGCTGGCTTTGCCACCGCGAGCTCCTTTATGTGATTTTCGGTATTTAGTTTTCTTTGGCATTAACATATATTTTCTAAAAAATTAAAAATTAAAAATTATTACTTTTGTTCTTTATTAAAAACTTCCCCTTTATAAATCCAAACTTTTATTCCAATAGCTCCATAAGTGGTATGAGCTACTCCACGAGCATAATCAATATTGGCTCGTAAAGTGCTTAAAGGAAGTTTACCGGAAATGAGTTTTTCGGTTCGAGCAATTTCCGCTCCATTTAAACGTCCGGCCACTACTACTTTAACACCCAAAGCTCCGGCTCGTTCTACTCGTCCGATAGTAGTTTTCATAACTTTTCGGAAAGGAATTCTTTTTTCTATTTCTAAAATCATGGATTGAACATTAATTTGAGCGCTTAAATTCGGATTTTCAACCTCTTTAATATTAATATTAATATTATTTAAACGAATTTCCATCGGATTGGATAAAAATTTACGATGCAAAGTTCTTTTTAACTCTTCAACTCCGTTACCGCCTCGACCGATAATGACACCGGGTCTGGCAGTATGAATATCAATATTAATTTGGCCGGAATTTCGGCTAATTTCAACTTTATCAATACCGGCTTCTTTAAAATTTTTGATAATATATTTTCTAATCAGAACGTCTTGTTTAACATTCTTTATATATTTATTACCAGCACTAAACCAAACTGATGGCCAAGTATTTATCACTCCTATTCTTATTATTTTTGGATTTATTTTTTTACCCATAAAATTTATTAATAAAATTATTTATATATAACTAATTAACCGGCTTTTCGACGAAACATTTTTTTAGCAAAACTTTGATTACCGGCAGTTTTTACCTCAGCTTTCGGTCCTTTTGTTTTTTCACCTATATGAGTTTCAATATCACTATCTTTTTCTGTTATTTTTTTATCGGCTGCCTTTTTAGCCTTACTTACTTTTTCAGTTTTATCTTTTTTAGCTTGTTTAGCTAAATCATCTAATTTAACCGGAACTTCAATTTTTTGTTCTTTAGCTTTTCTTTTTCCGCCATCAACAATTTCACTTAAAGTAATGTAAACATGACTCATTCTTTTTCTGATAGTAGTAGCTCGACCATGAGCCCGAGGTAACCATCTTTTTAAAGTTTTACCGTCTTCAATTCTAATTTCCTTTATCATTAAATTATTTTTGTCCAAATCATAATTGTTAACAGCACTGGCAATAGCAGAATTAACTAACTTTAATACTGGTTGGGCTGATTTTTTATTTAAAAATTTTAATTGATTAATAGCCTTATTTACTTCCATACCACGAACTAAGCCGGCCACTAATCTGGTTTTTCGCGGAGCAATTTTTAAATGTTTTAAACTAGCTTTAACTTCCATATTATTATTTAAATTATATTTTAATTTTATTTACCTTTAGCTTGGGTTTTAGCCATTTTTCCACCATGACCAACAAATTTTTTAGTGATAGAAAACTCACCTAATTTATGTCCAACCATATTTTCCACTATGTAAACCGGGATATGATTTTTACCGTTATGAACTCCAATAGTAAAACCAACCATTTCCGGAGTGATAGAACAAGCTCTATCCCAAACTTTTATAATTGTTTTATCTCCCGGAGCCATGGCTTTAATCTTTTTTAATATTCTGGGATTAACATATGGACCCTTTTTTAAACTTCTTGACATATTTTACATTTTAAATTTTAATATTTTAATTATTTTTTCTTTTTATTAACGCGTCGTTTAACAATTAATTTATTGGAACGACGTTTTTTTCTAGTCTTAACACCCAAAGCTGGTTTGCCCCATTTAGTCTTAGGTCTTTTTAAACCAATAGGTTGGTTACCTTCTCCACCACCATGAGGATGATCGACTGGATTCATAGCGGTACCACGAACTGTCGGACGAATACCTAAATGTCTTTGACGACCGGCGGAACCGATTTTAATATGCATCTTGTCGGGATTACTAACTTGACCAACGGTACATAAACATTCTTTTTTAATTAATCTGATTTCACCTGATGGCATTTTAACTTGACAATATTTACCCTCAACTCCCATCACATGAACAGAATTTCCGGCTCCTCGAGCAATTTTTGCTCCTTTACCGGGTTCTATTTCAACATTATAAACAGGAACACCAGCCGGTATAAACTTCAAAGGCATAGTATTACCGTTTTTTATTTCCACTAATTCTTTAGAACTGACAATTTGATCACCAACTTTCAAATCAACCGGGGCAACAATATATTTTTTTTCACCATCACGATAAACAATCAAAGCAATACGAGCTCCACGATTAGGATCATATTCAATAGTCTTTACTGTAGCGGGAATATCAAATTTATCTCTTTTAAAATCAATTAAACGTAAATATCTTCGAGTACCGCCACCACGATGTCTAACAGTTATTTTTCCTTGATTGTTTCGACCACTTCTCTTTGGTTTAATAATAGTCAATTTTTTTTCAGCTTTGACATTTTTAGTTAAATCAGAAAAATCATCATAAGTAGCATGACGTCTTTTAGGAGTATTTGGTTTTAATTTTTTAATTGCCATATTTAATTTAATTTATAATTAATAAATTTTATTTTAAACACCTTCGTAAACGGAAATAGTTTCACCCTTCTTTAAGGTTATGATCGCTTTTTTAAAATCTTTTCGTTTACCGGTAATTCGACCGCGACTAACTTTTTTTCCTTTAACTGAAATAATATTAACGCTAAGAGGTTTAACTCCGTAAACTTCATTAATGGCTTTAGCCACTTCAATTTTGTTAGTATCATTGGCAACCATAAAAACATATTGGTTAGTAGCGCTTAAATTAGTGGCTTTTTCGGTTATCATCGGTTTTACTAAAACTCGATAAGCTTGACCAAAAACTTTTTTACCATTTTTGGTTTTAGCTTTCCCTTCGGAATTATATAAATCTTTCATACTGTCTTCGGCTACCGGTTCAACTTTAGCCACTTTTTTTTCAGTCTTTTTTTCGGCTTTCTTCTCAGTCGCTTTGACGTCTTTTTTGTTGTCAGTTGTATCATTAAATATTCCCATATATTTATAAATAATTAATTTTTATTTAGTATAACGTTCGTTGATAGTCTTAACGGCCGATTCGGTTATAACTAAATTTCTGTATTTCAATAAATCAACGATATTTAAATTTTCCAAATTAATAATATTAAAACCAACTAAATTTCTAGAAGATTTTAATACTTTTTCATCTTTATTGTCATTAACAAACAAAATACTTCGTTTCATTTTTTTATCTTTATCAATTGGAAAGATAACTTCAATTTTTTTAATAAAATTATTAAAAACTTTAGTTTTGAAATCAGCCATTTCAACTTTATCAATTACAACTATATTATTTCCGGCCAAACGATCGGACAATACCATAGTTAAAGCTTTTTGTCTCATTTTTTTATTAATTCTTTTACTGAAATTTCGATCTTTTCGGGGACCAAAAGTAACTCCACCACCAATCCAAATCGGAGAACGACTTGATCCGGCTCGAGCTCGTCCAGTTCCCTTTTGTTTCCAAGGTTTCTTACCGCCACCACGAACTTCGGCCTTAGTTTTAGTATGAGCTAAAACTTGTCGATCATTGGAAGTCTGACAAACCATAGCTTGATGAACTAAATCAGTATTCATTTTAACGGCAAAAACATTATCAGCTAATTTTAATTCACTGACGATATCTCCGTTTTGATTATAGATGTTTGTTTTAACCGGCATATATTTTAAATAATATAAATAATAAATTAATTAGCTGTTTCTTTGTTTTCAGTAACCGCTTCTTCGGTTTTAGTTTCTTCAATTTTTACCTCTTCTGGTTTTTCTTTTTCTTCTGGTACAATCGGTTCAACTACTTCTTTTTCTTCTGTAATCACTTCAGTTTCTTTTTCTTCTATAACTGGTTCTTCAACTTTAGTTGATTTATCTTTAACGATTAAATCACCGGCCCCTTTTATTATAACTAATCCACTTTCACATCCGGGAACGGCTCCTTTAATAAACAAAACATTATTTTCTAAATCAACTTCTATTATTTCTAAATTTTTAACAGTTACTTGGTCACCTCCCATTCTTCCCGGCATTCTTGTTCCTTTAAAAATACGAGCCGGACCTTTGGCTCCCACGGAACCGGAAGTTCTTTCTTGATCTTTATTACCATGAGTACTTTTATGACCACTAA
>CAYMZF010000011.1:0-21477 GCA_964394905.1 uncultured Gammaproteobacteria bacterium | reverse complement strand
TAAAACATATTAAAAACGAGACTTTATTAATTTTTTTTTATCAATGTTTAAAAATAAAGTCCAATAATTTAAAGACTTATCATTTAACTCTCCTTTAGCGCCATGATTAATAATAACTTTTTTTATTTCTGATTTTGGATAGAAATCAAAAAGCCAATCAGTAGCTTTTTTAGTGCCAATATTTAAAATATTTAAAATTATTCTTTGTTTATCTTTTTGCAAGTCAATCTTTTTAAAATCATTAAACCAAAGAAAAGGTTTTATAAATTTTGGAGGCATATTTTTATTTTTATACCTAAATTATAGCATAAAAATAGTAAAAAAGCAATGTTATAAAAACACAAAGAAAGTAAAACATAACTAAAATAGTAATTTAACTAGAACTACAGTTTTAAACAAAAAAAGAGGTCTGATATTATAGACTTCCTTTAATAAATTTACTAATTTGAATTATTTATTTAACTATCATATATTTTTTAAACTTCGCTTATAACATCAAAAACCCTTTATATATTTGATAATTTTAGAAGAATTTATATTCATATATTTTTATTATACTTAGTTGACAGTTAACTGTCGATTGTCAACCAAATTGTCTAATATTTACAAAAAACCTGTCGCAGGACAGGTTTATTTTGTTAGCGGAGAGTAAGGGATTTGAACCCTTGATACCTTGCGGTATACACGCTTTCCAAGCGTGCGCACTAGACCACTATGCGAACTCTCCAAAAAAATAAATAGATAGAAATCTATCCCTTATGCTTTAACATACTTATTATATTTTTTCAATATTAATTTATTTAAACAATATCAAACTAAACAACCGTTTATTCAGACAAATATTTTTCAATAATACTTTTCATACCGGCTAATTTTTCCCCGCTACCGTTTTCCACGTCATCAAATGATCGAGCTCCCACCACCAATTCATCATTAACAAAAATAGTCGGTGAACCATAAACACCAAAAGTCTCTCCTTCTTTACTTAAATTTTCAATTTCACTGGCATACTTATCTTTTTGTAAACAAGTATTTAAAGAAGTAGCATCAAGTTGTAAAGTCTTTCCATACTCGGAAAAGTTTTCTTCCGCCAATTGATTATTTTTAACTTTATCCAAAATTAAATCACGAGCTTCAAAAAATTTTCCTTGTTCTTTAGAACAATCAACAAAAGAATAAACCGGTAAAGACAATGGAAACATTTTACTGGCATAAGGTCTAAAAGCTACTCTAATTTCATCACCAAAAGTTTCAGTTATTTGATCTAAAGTTTCATTAAATTTAACTGAATAAGAATCGGATAAGTCTTCGTACACGATAATATCCACTGAAGCCTTTTTTTTACCCATAATCACATCACTATCATCAATCCCCCTTAAATTTTTTATCATCACAGTACTATAATTATTAATCGCCACTTGATTGTCGTTTATCAGTTGCTCACTTTCACTGATATTTTTGGTTCTATTGTTAAACCATTTATCTTTGAAAATTAAAACTAAAACCAAAACAATGATTAAAACTACTAAAGAAATACTTAATATTTTTATTATTTTTTTCATATTAATATTATTCATAAAAATTAAATTAATTTATATAATCCTAAAATTTAGGTTTTTGTTTATGAAAAGCAGTCACCTGTTGAAAATTATAGGCTAAATTCAAAACTTTTTCTTCTTCAAATTTATCGGCGATAATTTGCAAACCAAAAGGTAAACCATGGGATAATCCCGCCGGAATAGAAATAGCCGGTAAACCTGCCAATGACGGACCTACTCCGAAAACATCTTCCAAGTACATTTTTAAACTATCGTTAACCTGTTCCCCGATTTTAAAAGCCACGTGAGGTGAGGTTGGAGTTATAATCACATCAACTTCATTAAAAATATTTTTGTATTCTTGTTTTATTTTTTCTTTAACCGCCATCGCTTTTTTGTAATAGGCATCAAAATAACCGGAACTTAAAGCATAGGTTCCCAGCATTATTCTTCTCTTTACTTCCGGGCCGAAAGAATTACCTCGATTACGCATATATATTTCATTAGAATTTTCTTCCGTTTTTCCTTTAGCTTTATAGTCAAAAGAAAAACCATAACGCAAACCATCTAAACGAGCCAAATTAGCGCTAATTTCGGATGGAGTGATAATGTAATAGACCGGAATAGAATATTTATTATACGGCAAATTTATGTCTATAATTTCAGCTCCTAAATGTTTAAAAGTATTTAGAGCTTCACAAATTCCCTTTTTAACATCAGCTTCCAAGCCATCATCTAAAAATTCTTTTACTATTCCAATTTTTAAACCTTTTATTTTTTTATCAGTATTTTTTAAATATTCAGGTACCGCTTCTTTTTCCGTAGTTAAATCAAAATTATCAGAACCGGCTATAGTTTGTAAAACAATCGCCGCATCTTCAACCGTTTTGGTAAGCGGTCCGATAACGTCGGTTGATGAAGTCATGGCGATTAAACCAAAACGAGAAACTCGTCCATAACTTGGTTTAAATCCAGTTAAACCGCAAAAACTAGCCGGCTGACGAATTGATCCTCCCGTATCGCTACCTAAAGCAAAAATACAAAAATCGGCGGCTACGGCGGCAGCCGAACCGCCACTGCTACCTCCCGGAACTCGACTTACATCCCAAGGATTTTTAGTAACTCCAAAAGCCGAAGTTTCAGTTGAAGAACCGTGAGCAAATTCATCTAAATTAGTTTTACCAAGAAGTACCGCTCCGGCTTCTTTTAATTTCTTAACTACTGTAGCGTTATATGGAGCGATATAATTAGCTAACATTTTAGAACCAGCGGTGGTTTTTACTCCTTTAACTAAGATATTATCTTTCAGCAAATATGGAATACCCAACAGCTCCCCGGTCTCACCTTTTAAAATTCTATCATCAGCTACCTTAGCCTCAATTAAAGCTTCTTTGTCCAAAACACAAAGACAAGCATTTAACTTTTTATCTAATTTTTTTATTTTCATCAAAAAAAACTTAGTTAATTCAACTGAACTAACTTTTCTTGTCATTAATAATCCATGCGCTTCTGAAATAGTCAGATTATCTAATTTTATTTTTTTATTGGTAAATAAAGACATATTATTATAGAACACGATTAACTTTTATTTGCGATCCTTCTTTATCAATTACTTGATTTAAAGCAATATCAACTTCATCTTGCGACCAAGGAATCGCTTGATCAATTCTAGTTTGATTAACGCTTTTATCCTCCAAACCTAAAAATTCCAAATCAGATACTTTAACTTCTTGCAAAACATTAATATACTCCAAAACCTTACCCAATTGTTGTTGATATTTTTCAATTTCAAAGTCAGTCAGCTCCAACTTAGCTAAACTCGCCACTTTTTTTATATCTTCTGTACTTATAGCCATATTATTTTTACTGTTTTATCAATTTTAAAAATTGATCTTCCGTTATTATTTTTATACCTAATTCTTTAGCCTTATCATATTTACTGCCCGGATTATCTCCGACCACCAAAAAATCAAGTTTTTTATTAACTGTCGGTAAAACTTTAGCACCTAATTCTTTTATTTTAGCTTTAGCTCTATCTCTTGTCAAACTATTTAAAGTTCCGGTTAAAACAAAAGTTTTAGCGGTTATCGTCGATTTGTTTTTAATGCTTGAACTATTAGGATTTTTAACTAGTAATTCAATACCAATTTTATCTAATTTATTTAAAATTTTTAAATTATGGCTGTCTTTAAAATATTCATCAATACTTAAAGAAACAATCGGACCGAAATCTTCCACTTCCGATAATTTTTCAGTTGATAATAACGACACTTTTTCAACTAAAGTATGAATGCTAATCTTATTATTTTTAATTTCTTTTTTTATAATCGGATAAAGATAATCGGCTAAAGATTGAGCTGATTCTTCACCCACATGTCTGATTCCCAAACCATACAAAAATCGAGCTAAATCAATTTGTCTTCTAAGATTAATAGCTTTGATTAAATTATCAACCGACTTTTCGGCAAAACGAGGCAATAACAATAATTCTTCTCTTTTTAAAGTATATAGATCAGCCACATCGGAGATTAGACCTTCGCTCAATAATTGTTCAATAACTTTTGGACCGGCATCAAAAATATCAACTGCATCTTTAGAAATATAATGAATTATTTGTCTTAAATTAACGGCGTAACATCTTTTATTAGAACAACGATAAGCCACTTCCTCTCCAACTTTTACAACTTTACTACCACAAATCGGACATCTTTTTGGTGTACTAATTTTTTGTTCAACTCCGGTTCTTAAATTTTTTAACACTGTAATTATTTTAGGAATAACATCCCCGGCTCGTTCAATTATTACCGTATCATTTATCATTATACCTAAACGCTTAATTTCATCCATATTATGTAGGGTAGCTCGACTGATAATTGCTCCTAGTAAATTAACCGGTTCTAAATCGGCCGTCGGAGTTAAAATTCCAGTTCGACCAACTTGCCAAACAATATTTTTAATTATAGTAGTTCCCTGTTCGGCCGGAAATTTATAGGCCATAGAAAAACGTGGCGCTTTACCGACTACACCGAAAGTATCCCATAAATTCAAATCATTTATTTTTATAACCACCCCGTCAATATTAAAATCAAGTTTGTCTTTATGAGTCTCCCAGTATTTATGAAAATCAAATACTTGCCCAAGACTTAAACATAAACAATTATATTTAATGGTTTGAAAACCTAACATTTTAGTTAATTTGTCCGCTTGTTGACGAGTATCAACTAACTTTATTTTTTTACCGTTTTTATAGAAAAAAATATCATAAGCAAAAAACTTTAATTTTCGTTCCGCCGATAACTTCGGATCAAGTTGTCGAAGCGATCCAGCCGCTCCATTACGAGTATTAGACAATAACGGCTTCCCTTCAGCTTGATATTTTAAATTTAATTCGGCTAATCTTTTTTTTGTCATAATAGCCTCACCTCTAACTTCAATGGTCGCCGACAAAATATTTTTTAAAATCAAATCACCGTTAAATCCGGCTTTATCCAAATCACTTTTTTTTGGAATTATCAGTTTTAACGGAATAGTGCTTATAGTTTTAATATTAGAAGTGATATCTTCCCCAACTTTACCGTCACCTCGACTGGCTCCTTTTGTTAAAACACCTTGTTCATAATTTAAATTAACTGCCAAACCGTCCATCTTTAATTCACAATAATAATGCCAATAGGGTTTGTAATTATCCTTTCTGTCGCCCCACATAAAACGGCTTAATCTGTCTTGCCAAGCCAAAATATCATCACGAGAAAAAGCGTCAAATAATGATAATAGCGGACTTAAATGAATTGATTTCTTAAATTTATCAATTGCTTGACCACCAACTCGTTGGGTCGGAGAATCAGGGGTTATAAACTCCGGATATTGTTGCTCCAATTTAAAAAGCTCCAACTTTAAAGCATCCAAAGCCGCTTCACTCATAGTTATTTTATCTAAAACATGATAATTATAACGATGAACATTTATCTCTTCTTTTAGTTTAGTTATTCTTTTTTGAGCTTGATCTTTATCCATATAATTAATTTATTCAATATTTCTAACACATCTGACTAAAGCCGGAAACTCTTTAGGATAAAAAATGGTTTCACTACCAGACATCTTAACTACATAAGATCGAATAGTATCAGCCTCGGTAGAAGTCCAATAATTATCATAAAAATTAATATGAAAATATTGGATATAAGAAGATTTAGTACCTAAAAACAATAATTGCTCGGTAGCTGGTAAATACCAATCACTAAAACCATTAAAAGTGACATCATCACAAAATTTAGCGGCTATTAAAGCTGTTCTAACCTGAGGGTTTAAAATAGTAATATTGGCCATACCATCTGTTGTGCTAGTTGCTCCAAACAAAGTACTGGAGGTCGGCATCTCCCAATTTTTAGTTAAAGCATCGGCATTAACAAAACTATTACTACAAGTACTTGTACTAGTACAACCCGAGGGACTAACAACAAAAGAAGTGGAAGTTGTTTTTATTAACTTTCCGCCACCGCACAATGATCCGGTTAAATAACCGCCTGAACATTCCTCTAAAATATTAATTCCTTTTATTTCTTGCGCTACTTGACTATCATTGTATGTACCAATGGAATAAAAACTAAGCGTACCGCTATTATTGACGCAATTAATATTATAGGAAGCTTCATTTGATAATTGAGCGGTAAAAATACTGGAGGTGCAATTACCAGAAAAATTATAATTATTTTTAATAGCTTCATATTTAGCTCGTTCCACTCCCGCCCAAGAAGCGTAATAGGCTTTTAAGCCGTCAGAATAATTAGAAGCTTTGGATACACTTAAAAAAACCAAATAACCGGAACCGAAAGCGATAATAAAAATACCAAAAAACATCATTATAAAAATAAACAAAGCACTACCCGATTTTTTACCGGTTAATACTTTAGCTAATATTTTTTTTATATTATTTTTCATATCTAATATATTTAAAATTCAGTGTTTAAAGAAATGCTATTTTGAATATAGACAAAATTAGTCGGATCGGATTTAGGAGCAACCTTAACTAAAACGGTAACGATCGGTTGACCGGTAATTAAATTATCTTCAACCAAAAAAGACAAATCTAAAACATCAGTATTAGATGAAGTTATTGACTGATCAACACCGGCGGCATTATCAAATAAATGAATATTACCAATTCCATCAGTCGTAGTGGCATAAAAACCGAAACAAGCGCTATTTTTGGTAAAAGTTATTTTATCAAAACCACTTCCTAAATAATCGGCCTCCAGGTTAAAAAACTTATTAGCTGTGACCGCCGAACAAGCGACACCATCGCTTTTATCAGTCGCCTTAATATTATTTGAAGCAATCTTAAAAAAATATTCCATATCGGATTGAACGTTACTTTCATCATTTATACTGGCTTGATTATTTATAACACTAAAATAAATCCGATTAACTCCTAAAATTATTACCGCCAACAACGAAACGGATACTAAAATTTCCACCAAAGTAAAACCATTTGATTTTTTATTAAAATTTTTAAATCTTTTTGATTGATTGTTTTTAGTTAAAAGATAAATCATATAAAATTGTTTCTAATTTAAAATCATAATCATTCCCTTGGCCGGTCCATCTAACTAAAGATTCAACACTGCTAGAAGCGGTATAGGAATTAACGGTAATCATCCGATTATAAATACTGGCCGTTGAACTGGAAGTAGAACTGTGAGAATAAAAACCGGTTTCATCTTGCCACAAATTAGTTTCACTAATATCAGCAGTAGTTGTCGCTATTAAAGAATAATAATCAGTTTTATAAAGAAAAACACCACTGGTAGCCGTTGTTCCTAAATTACCCCAATCGTTATAATAATTTCCGGTTATCATATTAGTGTCTCTAATATTAGTCATTAATTCCAGACCTTCATCAGCCAAAAACATAGCCGTAAACATGTTTTTTTTAATATTGTTAAAATTGGCACTTTTTAAAGCTAATGATAAAATAGCCATTAAACCCACCGAGGCCATCAGTAAAATCAAAACAATTTCTATCAAAGTAAAAGCTGGTTTATTATTTTGTTTCTTTTTTATATTAATCTTTTTCATATTTTATCTTCTTTATACTTTTTTAATAATTAGAACAAGTAGTCGTACTAGTACAAAAAGAACAACACCAATTAGCCGAACCGGAACAAGCGCAATTTTTAGTGTCAGTTAAACCGGGATTATTTAATATCAATAATTTTCCTATCGGAAATCTAGCATCTTTTAATTCAATAAACCATTGCTCAACATTATTGGGGTTAGATGAAGTTGAATTATAGACATACATATCGCCGCTACCCGATTCAAACATAATATAGAGATCGGGTACGGTACTGCTATTTTGACTTTTTATATTACAAACAGTGATATCAGGAGAAAAAAGAATTTCTTTACCACCGAGTAAAACATCGTCTTCCCCATTATCATATAATCCATTTTCATTAGTATCAGCAAAAACAGTAGAAGTTGAAGAACTGGCTTTTAAATACATTCCCCAATATTTCGGCAGAGTACTATCATAAGACCTGTAAGACAAAGCATAAGACTGAATTAATTTTATATTTTGATATAAAGAATTTTGGGTATTAGTTAAATTAGTTTCAGAAAAACCGGCATTATAATTAATAACCACCAAAGAAACAATAACTATAATTATTGATAAACTGATAATTAATTCCACTAAAGTAAAACCGGCGTTAACTAAAGACACTTTAAAAAAATGGAATTTATTGTTTTTAGGTTTTAACGACATAAACTTTTAATTCTAACTATTTTAAATTAAGTAAAAAATCTTCACCTAATTCTATCATTTTTAATCTCTTTTCTTCGGTATCATCGTTATAACCGATTAAATGAAGTAAACCATGAACTAATATAAAATCAAACTCGTCATTTACTTTCTTTTTAAATTCTTTGGCTTGTCGAATAATTTGATTAATGTTTATAATTATTTCTTTCAAATCCGAAAAAGACAAAACATCGGTCGGTTTATTTTGCTGACGATAAACAGAATTAATTTGTTTCATCTTATTATCACCGATAATAGCCAAAGAAACGACAACTTCTTCGCTAATTTTATACTTCTTAAAAAAAGCTTTGGCAATTTTTTCCACTCTAGCTTTATTTATTTTTTTAACGGTTAAATTATTTATTTCTATCATATATAATGTCGTATTAATTTATTGATTCGTCTAAGAAATTTATAACCCAAATAAAATTTAGTTTCAATTACGAAATCAAAAGTTCCCAAGAAGGAAAAAGTTTGACCGCCAAAACCTTTTTTAAAACGACTGACCCCGGGCCATTTTTTCTCATCCACTCCATAAAAATCATAATATTTATAACCCCGCGCCATCGCTTGATCTATAACTTCCCATTGTAAAGCATAAGGAGCCATAACATTTCTCATCGTATTATCCGAAGCTCCGTGTAAATAGGAAACAGTATCAAAAAGGAAAGAAAATAAACCAACCGCCAAAGTTTGATCGCCTAATTTAGCAGAAAAAAATTTAATAAATCCTTGGCCGTTTTTTATCAAATTATAATAATAATTTTTACTATGGATAAAAAATTGATCGCGTTTGGCGGTTAAAGACATTAATTGCCAGAATTTAAAAAAATCATCTAAACCCGATTCAACCACTCTAACTCCTTTCTTGTCGGATAATTTAATATTATAACGAGTTTTTTGAGCCATTTGCACCAATATTTTTTCTTTTCCCAAATTTAAATCTAAAAATGATGTATTTTGCGGTTGAATATCTTCAGTTCTAAATAAATTTTTAGGAGATTGTTTAAAAAAATCGGAAAAACTAGATCTTACCGGCTCCAGACGAACAAAAGATAATTTATTTTTTTGAGCAATATCGGTCAAGGCTGAAAAAAAATCTGACCAAGAAAAATTAACATCAATTGAAAAAATCGGTCCTCGAGGTATATACCAATATTTTTTATTAATCATTATTTTTTTTTCAATCGCTATGAACCAAGCAATAATCTTTCCCTGTTCTTTCACCCCTTGAAAAAAAACCGGTTGACCTAAAGATTGTTGAATTTTAGCCCACTCAACCGATTGCAAAAAAATGAAATTAGAAAAAAAACTAATATCTTTTGTCTGTTCCAAGAAATTAGTTTGAATTTCTAAAAATTGTTCAATAGTTAAATTTATTATCTTCATCAAAAAATTATTTAAAAACTGGTAAAATTTAAAACTGACTGGCCATATTATACATCGGCATAATTATCGCCGCCACCATTATTCCAACCCCAATACCCATAATTACCATAATAAATGGTTCTAATAAAGCATTAAGGTTATTTAGCCTACTATTAAGTTCTTTTTCATAAAACTTAGCCACTTCATCCAAAGATTCTTCTAAGTGACCGGTCTTTTCTCCAACCATCATAATTTGAGGAACCATTTTAGGAAAATAAGGGCTATCATTTAAAGCATCGGTAATTGATCCTCCTTCATTTATTCTATCAATAGTATTATTAATTACTTCTTTAAAATAAACATTATTAACGATATCTCCGACTATTTCTAAACTTCTGGTAACCATTACTCCACCTTTTAATAAAGTTGATAACGAACTGGAAAATCTGACTAAATAAACTAAACTGAAAATATTTCCGATTACCGGAGTTTTAATGGTAATATAATCAAGTCGGCGACGACCGGTAGGAGTTTTAATAAAAAATCTTAAAGCAACAATTAAAATAACAACTCCAATAATAAGCGGAACAAAATAAGCCTGTAAAAAATCGGAAGTGGCAATAATTATTCTGGTTGATAACGGTAATGCTCCACCAGTTTCTTCTAAAATTTTAGTTAATTGCGGTAAAACAGAAAGCATAAAAACAAAACCGACTATTACTAAACCACAAATAACAAAAGCCGGATAAATCATAGCCCCGCGAAATTTCTTTACCAAATCATAATCTTTTTCAATCTCATCCGCCAGATATTCCAAAACATTATCCAATTTTCCGGAAGTCTCACCGGCTTTAACGACGCTACAATAAAAACTGGTAAAAACATTGGGATGTTTTTTTAAAGCATCAGATAATGATGCTCCGTTATTAACGTCATAAGCGACTTTAGAAATTACATTTTTAAATTTAATATTATCGGTCTGTTCAATGATTGTCAGCAAAGCATCAGTAATTGAAACATTGGCCGTCATCATAATGGAAAATTGTCTGGAAAAAACAACTAAGTTTTTTCCCTTAATAGGATTAAGCAAGTAAATAACTTTATATTCCGCTTCAGAAATTTCTTTGATGGTCGCCGAAGATAAACCTCGAGCATTTAAATATTTAACGGCGCTACTTTCGTTGACAGCCACCACTCTGCCGGTTTTTGATTGACCATTATCATTTTTAGCTTTATAGGAAAATATTGGCATAATTTTTTATTATTTTATGATTCAATAACTCTAAGTATTTCTTCTAAATTAGAAATACCATTTAAAACTTTTATATAACCATCTTGTTTAATAGAAATAAATTCTTGAGATTTTTTAATTTTTTCAATTGATAAACTTTTTAAATCATTAATAATGGCATCCCGCAAATCATCATTGACTTCAATGGCTTCGGCTACAACAATTCGTTCCAAGTATCCGGTATTTTGACAACGCGGACAACCGACCGGTTGATAAAGTTTTAAATTATTAATATCATCCATACTCTTTAAATTAGGGATTTCTTTCATTATTCTCTCTTCCGACAAATCGGCTAAATTTTCTTTAGCCTCGGCTATAATTTCATTTTTATAGGATTCATCAACTTCTTTTTTACAATGCGGACAAAGTCGTCGCGCCAATCGCTGAGAAACAACTAATTTTAAAATTGAAGCTAATAATATCGGAGCCACCTTCATATCTATTAAACGTAAAATAGTTCCTAAAGCATCATTGGTATGAAGAGTTGATAGCACTAAATGACCTGTTAAACCGGCATGAACCGATAATTCGGCCGTTTCTTCATCACGGATTTCACCCACCATGATAATATCGGGATCTTGACGAACCAAAGATCGAAGTCCGGTGGCAAAAGAATAACCGATTTTAGGTCTAATTTGCGATTGGTTAATTCCTTTAATCTGATATTCAATCGGGTCTTCCAAAGTGGAAATATTAACCCCTTCTTTATTTAATATATTAATAATAGAATACAAAGTGGTAGTTTTACCGCTACCGGTCGGACCAGTTGATAAAATAATTCCGTTAGTTTTTTTAATATTATTTTTTAACAACTCTAAAATATAATTATTAAAACCTAATTCTTGCAAACTGATAATACCCTTGGCGGTATCTAAAATACGAAGCACGGCTTTTTCCCGACCGTTTCCGACCGGCAAAGTGGAAATACGAAAATCAATCTCTCGACCGTCAAGCACTAAAACCATACGTCCGTCCTGCGGGATACGAGTTTCATCCATTTTCATATGAGCTAAAACTTTAATTCTGGCAATAACGGCGTTATAAACATTCTTCGGTAAAAATAAAGCATTTTTTAAAATACCGTCAACTCGATAACGTACTCGGCTTTCATTTTCAAAAGGTTCAATATGAATATCACTAGACCTACTATCAATAGCGTTTCTTATAATAACCGACACAATCTTAGCTACCGGAGCGCTATTGGCATCTTCCGCATTTAAAATATTTTGATCTTCTTCTTTTTTAAATTCCAATAAATCCTCACTTTCTTCTTCTTGCGATTTTATTTCCAAAGCGGAAGAAATTTCTTCTTCCATTTTTTTATACTGTTTAAAAGCGGAATTAAAACTAACTTTAGAAATTACATAATACTCAACTATTAATTTTTTTTGCTTACCCAAGAAGCTAACCGCTTCCATTGATTTTAAATTAGGATCAACCAAACCGACGCTCATTTTAGTATCATCGTTAGAAAAACAAATGGCTCGATAATTAGCCGCTAAATCTTCGGAAATTAAATTTAAAGTTTCTTTTTTTATTTCTACGTCAATTAAACTTTTATAAGGTAAATTATACAATTCCGCTTTTAATTTAGTGACATCCTCGCGATCAATAATTTTCTCCTTTATCAAAAAACTACCCAAATCAAACTTTTTTTCGGTACTTATTAAATTATTTATTTCTACCATTTTACTTGATGAAACCAGGTCTTTTTTCTTCAATAAATCAAGAAATTTTAAATTATTTATCATAAAAATAAAAAAATGTTTAAATTAAAATTGAGGCGAAAACGGATCAAGATTACCAACATCAAATTCCGGATCGGATTGATTATTATCACCTTCCCCTGTTCCCGTTGAATCAGTTCCGGTAGACGACAAATCGTCCGGTAATGAAAAATCATTATAATCAAATTGAAAATCTTTTAAATTATTAAATTTTTTATTCTGGGTAATGCTTAAATCAAATAAATTATTATCAGTACTAACCTGTTTTTTTAAATTACTGATAATATCTTGCGAATTTTCAACTTTAGAGTCAACATTAAAATATGATAAAAATTGACCACCATAAGCAAAAAAAGCGATATTGGCTCCGGCTAATATTAATAACAATAAAATTAAAGTTATTCGATAAATTTTTTCCATATAATGTTTAATTATTTTTATAATAAGTTAAAAATTCAATATCAACGCTACGATTACCGGGTTGAAAATCAAGATAATAAATATCAATTAATTTTAAATTATTTTCTAAGATACTAAGTAATTTTTTTAAACCAATATAATTTATATCGCTAATAGATGCTTTTACCTCCCAAGCGCCAACACCAATTGGCAAAGAATTAAGATGTTGTAAATACAAATCACTGGTAGTGGCGGTATTATTGTTATCAGAATTTACCGCCCGACGACCTAAATTTATATTACTGTCTGAAGGAATATTATTTTTATTTTCATTTAAAGAAATAACTTCAACATTTTTTACTTTAAAATCATTAGAAATTAAAAAATAAGTTATTTCGGAAAATAAATCATCTCGACTATATCCAGTTGGTACCATTTTATTTATTTTATAAGCGACACCGGAATCAACGGTTTCAAAATCGGCGATAAGCTCTTTATATTTTTCTAATTCTTGATATTTTTTTATAAACTCGGTTTTTCGTTCTTGTAAAATATTATTAGAAGCGATAACGGCATCTTCAAATCGAGGTTTAACAAGAAAAATAATCGCCATTAATAAAATTACAAAAATTACAACCACTAAAAAATATTTAAAATAAGAATTCAAAAATCGATTGATATTATTACGACGTTTTTTAACACTAAAATCAACTTCTTCATTTTCGGATTCATTTTTTTTAAAGTTATTTTTTGTTTCCGGCATAATCAATTAATTAATTAATAAAAATATTAGGATTTAAATCAAGATTGAGATTAAAATTAACAAAAGTTTTATCACTACCTTCTTCATTAATAATTTCTTCATCACTGATTGAAGCGGAACTAACCGATGAATTAGCGGAAAAAGTTTTAGACTGAAAATTAGTAGCTAAAACATTATTACTAACAGTCGGCAAAATATATTGACCATAAATATCACCGGCAAAATTTTTATAATAAATATTGTTTTTTAAAGTATTTTTTTCTAAAAAACTAAAAAAATTAGTCCAATAAATATGCTGATTTAAAACCTGCGAGGAAAGGCTTAATTTATTTTGAAATTCAACCGCCTCACTATATTTACTTTGTAAATTATTAATTTCACTATTAATTTGAGTAATTTCCATCTCTAGATAATATGAATTTTCAATTTCTTTTTTGTTTTTCCAAATAGTTAAAACAATATAACTTTCAATAACAAAAACAGCAACTATACCTAAAAGAATACAAAAAATAATCAAATCTTTTTTCCAATTAAAATCAATTTCAATTTCATCTTTAATTAAATTGGTTTCCAGTAAACCTAAATGGCCTACTTTTTTCTTTTTCTTAAATAATTTAGAAAAAGAAGCAAAAAAATTATTTGATTGACCAAGTCCTGAAATATATTTTACCTCGTTTTTTTCTTCAATTTCTTTATTGGAATCAAATACCGAATTATCCGTCGCCTCATCGTCCGATAAAGTATTGTCATTGAAATTTTCTTCTTTTTTCGGATTTTTTTTATCCGATATATTTTTTGACATAATATTTTAATATTAATACTGTAAGTTTTTATTATTCCATACCTCTTAAAGCCAAACCGGTGGCTATGGCCAATTTAGGGCCAACTTCATTTAAAACCGGTTGCAATTCAGCCGGATAAGAAACTCTAAACCATGGATCGCCGATAATAACTTTAGTGTTTAAATGATTTTCTAAATATTCAGAAAAATTAAATAACAAACTTCCGCCACCCGATAAAATTATTTTTTCAATATTTTCTCCGTTACTACTAACAAATAAATCCAACATATACTTTATTTCATTAATAATTAACTCAATGGCATTGGTAACAACTTTAGGAACTTCACCGTTTTTTTCAAGAGATGAAATTGATAAATCAAATTTAAATTGTTCGGCTTGTTCCAAACTGATACCCATTTTTTTACTAATCTCAGCCGTTATAGTTTTACCGGAAATATTAATACTGCGATTTAAGAAAGGAATATTTTCTTTAACTATGGAAAAATTAGTGCTATTACCGCCCATTTCAATTATCATTAAAGTGGAAGCGTCATTTCCCAATAACGATCTAATCAAAGAAAAAGTTTCAGTTTCTAAATTAGTCAAAAAAATTCCAGCTTTTTTAAAAACCTCAATATATTTTTTTACTAATTTTTTTGGTGAACCAGTTAAAAATACTTTTACGCTGCTAGAATTATTGTTACCGGGAATAATTTTCCAATCCAAAACCATTTCTTCCAGCGGTAATGGAATAACTTTTTTAGCTTCTTCAATTATTCGATCGTTTAATTTTTTCTTATCATAATTATCAATATTAATAACCGAAGAAAAAACTGAAAAACTTGGCAATGATACCGTCGCCTTATTGGATTTTATACCTAATTCCTTTTTTAATTTAACAATAACCCCGGCTAAATAATCAATATCTTCCGATTTGGAAAAACTAAAATTAGGAATATCGTCGGCAAAACCATAATTTAATAAAGAAATTTTTTTGCCTTTCTTCCCTAATTCCACCATTTTAACCGATGAATCACCGATATCAATTCCTAAATAATTATCGTCATTAGAAGAAAATAAACTCATAATTTTAAATTTATATTAAAAGCATCTTTATTTGAAAGCTTTATAAAAATATGCTATAATTATATCAAGTTATTGTTTTTATCACAATACAATTATAACATAAAATTAAAAAAATGGAAAAGGGTAAAATTAAAAAAATATTATTGGTTCTTGGTTTTATTATTTTTGTCGCTTTAATGGCTTATTTGATTTGGATAACCTTTTTTAAAAAAGATATTGGAATCGAAATTAATCCTAACGGTACCAGCACCAGTTCCGGTCTACCGTCTTCATCTAATAATCAAGGACAATTGCCCGGAGATACCACCGACGGAGGACAAACTACCGCCACATCATCCAATAATCAAACCGAACCTCAACCTTCCAACTCCGGTGATGCTGATCAAGCTAACCCCATCGCTATTGGCGGAGTCACTAAAACCGATCTGTTAGTATCTGATTCAGTTTTAAATCAAACTTTAAGTAAAGACGGAAATTCAGTTCAATTTTACGATCAAGACGACGGTAAATTCTACATCGTAGATGAGAATGGCAACAAAATTCCTTTAAGCGATAAAGTTTTCTATAACGTTGAAAACGTTGAATGGGCTCCTAATAAAACTAAAGCCGTAATTGAATATCCCGATGATACTAAAATAGTTTATGATTTTGCCACTGAAAAACAATATACTTTACCGAAACATTGGGAAGATTTTTCCTTCTCCACTGACAGTACAAAATTAGTCAATAAAAGTTTAGGTACCGACGAAGATAATCGTTGGTTAATTGTTAGCAGTAGCGACGGTTCACAAAGTACGGCGGTTGAATATATTGGAACCAACGACGCTAACGTTATCGCTTCCTGGTCACCTAATAATCAAACTGTCGGTATGTATACCAAAGGTGTTGATTTTGATACTCGTGAAGTTTTCTTTATCGGACAAAACGATGAAAATTTTAAATCAACTAAAATTGAAGGTTGGGGATTTGAAGGTCAGTGGTCAACTAACGGCAATCAATTACTATATAGTGTTTACTCCCCCAACAATGATTTAAAACCGCAATTATGGATAGTTAATGCTCAAGGTGATAATATCGGTACTAATCGAACTAATTTAAATTTACAAACTTGGTCCACTAAATGCACTTTTGCCGATAATAATACAATTTATTGTGCCGTTCCTCTTTATCTTCAAGCCGGAGCCGGAATGTATCCAAGCTTAGCTGATGAAACCCCAGATCATTTGTATAAAATTAATGCCACTAACGGCCTTAAAGAATTAATTGCCGTTCCGGACACTACTTATAATATCTCCAGTATTTCTGTCAGCACCAACCAAGAAAATTTATTCTTTACCGATAAAACCACCGGCCGTCTATACAAGATCAGACTTAAATAAGATTTCTCTCTATTTACATATATCGACAACTTAATCAATGAAAAAAATTAAACAATTTATTCAAATTTTGCTTGATTTTTTATTTCCCAAATATTGTATCCTGTGTCAGAAAAAAAATGATAATTTTTTATGCTTTGATTGTTTTAAAACCATTCCCTTTAAAAATCCTGAGTGCCCCGGTTGTGGCGCTATTAGCCAAATCGGCGAGTTTTGTTCTGTTTGTCAAAGCAAATTCAATTTACGCGGTGTTTTAGCAGCCGGTGATTTTAGCAATAAAAATTTAAACACGATAATAAAAAATTACAAATACAAATTTATCAAAGATCTGTCTTATCCTTTGGCCTTGTATTTATCAACTTTTTTAGAAAATAGTTTTATCGCTAATCCCGTTTTAAAAAATATTTCATCATCAAATATTTTAAACTTAAATGATTTTTTACTGATACCGGTTCCCTTGTCCAAGCAACGAGAACGATGGCGCGATTTTAACCATAGCGAATTATTGGCTAAAATTATCGCTAAAAAATTTAATTTAAAATTATCATTAGATTTAAAAAAAATAAAAAACACTACCGCTCAAGCTAAACTGAAAAAAGAAAAACGAACTGACAATTTAACTGATAGTTTTAAATGGCAAGGAAAGAATTTAAACGGACAAAAAATAATAATTATTGATGATGTTTGTACCACTGTTTCCACTTTAAATGAAATAGCTACAGAATTAAAAAAATACCAAGCCGGAGAAATTTGGGGCTTAGTATTAGCTAAAGGATAATAATATTTAATTGTTTAATCAATAATTATTGAGCGGTCCAACCGCCATCAACGTATAAAACTGATCCGGTAACATATTTAGCTTCATCGGAAGCTAAATATAGAGCGGCATAAGCAATATCATCCGGTTCGCCCATATAACCCAAAGGAGTGGAAGCTTTAATAAAATTATTAGCCGCTTCGTTTTCTTGAACTCCTTTTGTCATTTGAGTTTTAATAAAGCCTGGAGCAACAGCATTAACCCGAATACCAAAAGGAGCTAATTCTAAAGCGGAAGTTTTAGTTAACTGATTAAGACCACCTTTAACGGTACAATAAGCACCGGCTCCACGAAAACCGACAGTACCTAAAATAGAGGAAGTATTAATAATTGAACCTTTAATATTATGTTCTTTCATATAATTAGCCGCCGCTTGAACACCATAAAAAACACCGTTTAAATTAACATCAATAACTTTATGCCAAATATTTTCATCCATAGATAAAATATCACCGGTCAAACCGATTCCAGCATTATTAACCATAATATCTAAGGAACCGAATTTTTGAACGGCAAATTTTATTAATTCCACCACTTCTTCTTTTTTAGAAACATCCGCTTTAAAAAAAATCGCCTTGTCGCCTAAATTAACATCAAGCGGTAAATCATTAATATCGGAAAAAACCACTTTGGCTCCTTGAGCTAAAAACATTTTAGCCATAGCTTCACCTAAACCAGACGAAGCTCCAGTAATAACAGCCACTTTATTTTGTAAACGCATAAATTTAAAATTAAGTATTAAGTTGATAGTATAATTGTAGCATTTTTTTTGTTCTAACTCAATTAGCGTTGTCAAAATCTATATTTTACTCTATAATATAAATCTAAAAATAAAAATTAATAATTTGTAAATTTTATGAAAAAAATTATCTGTCTTTACGGTTTACCGGCTTGCGGAAAAACTACTCAAGCCAGCAAATTAATTGAGGACTACGGTTATTCATATTTTGGTATGGGTGAACGTTTACGAGCCGAGGTTGCTTCCGATTCAAATTTAGGAAAAAAAATAAAAAGTTATGTTGAAGGCGGAACCTTAATTCCCGATGATTGCATGATTGAAGTTATAAAAAACGTCGGAGCAGAAATTAAAGAAAAAGGTGTTGTGTTTGACGGTTTTCCCAGAATGATATCTCAAGCCTATATGTTAGAAGATATTATTAAAGAAATTGATATGAAAGTAGATGCTTTTATTTGTTTAAATGTTTCGCCCGAAGAAGCTTTACGTCGAATTGAAGATCGAGCTAAAATAAACAACCGACATGACGACAAAGACGCTAATGCCATTAAAAATCGGATGGATGTTTTTAAACAAGAATCTATTGTTTTGATGGATTACTACCGCTCACAAAATAAACTGGTAGAGATTAACGGCGAAATGAGCATTGAAAATGTCTATACTAAAATAAAAGAAGAATTAAAACGATTGGAAGATCTATAATAAAACTAAAAAATAAAAAAATGAACTATTATCAGTTCTTTTTTTTATATATCTTTTTTATTAATTAAACTACTTTTTCTTTTTGGCTTTAAGAATAAAATAAACAATCAGTAAAACTAAAACTGATAAAACAACAATATCAATTAGGCCAGTATAATTTTCCAGTTGTGACCAATTATCACCCAATAATGTTCCGACATAAATTAAAAAAGCATTCCACATTGAAGCCCCGGCTACGGTAAAGATCAAAAATTTAAAAATATTCATTTTTCCCATTCCGGCCGGAATAGAAATAAGGTGGCGAACAATCGGGATAAATCGACAAATAAAAATAGCTCCCTCTCCCCTTTTCTTAAAAAAATTTTCGGTTAATTCTAAATGATGTTCATTTAACAATAAATATTTACCCCATTTTTTTAAAGCATAACGACCACCATAAGCTCCAATATAATACGAAATTAAAGAACCAATTATACTGCCAACTGTGGCGGCTATAACCGACCACCAAAAATTAAATCCGCCAGTTGAAATTGAAAAACCGACAAATGGTAAAACAGCTTCACTGGGAACCGGAAAAACCATACTTTCCAAAGCCATTAAAAAAACTATAACCGGATAACCAAAAGCATCAATAAATTTTACAATATAGACAATTAAAAATTCGGTAATTCCCATAAAAAATATTTAAATAAAAGATGTAAGTATTATAAATTATTTTTATTGATTTGTCGATAAAAAACAAAAAGGTTTATTTTTTAAACCTTTTTTTTCTTGAATTTGTTTTATCTCTTTTTTTTTAATATTATATTTATTTTTATTAAAATAAATATTAAAAAAAGAATTATAGCAATAATCATTCCCACCGAAAACATATTGTTTTCGATAAACTTCATTAAATTTTCCATTATTTTTTTTATTGGTTAATACTTATTAAAATTTTATATATAGAGTTCTAATAAGTATTAACCAATAAACTTTTTCTTTAATTACTTTTTAACACTTTATTACAAATTTCTAAACTTATATCTTTTAAAATTGTTTCTAAACTTTTATCATTTACTACTCGGGCTTCATTATGTTTAGTAAAAATTGCTCTATTTTTGGTAGTAAAAGTATCACTTGGAATATTAACCGCTTTTGAATCAGCATCACCTAATAAAGTTAAACGACCTCGTTCAATATATGATTTAACCAAACTGATTACCTCCTGATTATTATAACCTCTAAGCACTGTTTCAATTGATTTTTTTACGCTATCTAAATCACCTTGAGAACGTCTAAATTCTTCTGCTCCAACACTAGAAATAAAATCCAAAACATCAATAGCCTTCTTTTCTTTATCTCCAATATTTTTTTCTTTATTAAAAACAATGTCAGGCAAATTTAAAATTGGTTCTTTAACTTCATTGTTATCACTTTTTAAAAAAATAATATCATTAGTTAATACCTCTCCGACACCACCGTGCTCATCATGAATTTTTCTTAAATATTCACCTGATTTATTTAAAGCTTCAAATCGATCTAAATCTTTGATTTTGTCATTATCTATTAAATCGGATCGAAAAATATCTTGTAATAAAACACCTTGTTTATAGACATCCTGATTTTTGATTTCAATACCATTTTTATGAAGACCGTAAGTATCTTCTAAACCTAATCTTTCTATATTATCAAAAATTTCTTCTTTAGTTCCACGATATCTTTTAGTACCTGGAGCTAAAAATTTAAAAAATAATTTAGGATGATTTTTAAATAAACTACTCATATTTTTTACTAAATGATCATCATAAGTTCTTAAAATAGCGTCACCCCATTTATCAATTTTAGAAATAAAACCTTCGTTATTCCAAACCATTTTTCCATCTTCTTCCATAACCATTTTACCACCATAAACTCCAACTGTACTTTTATACTCTTCGTTTGGAATTCGAGATTCATTTACTTTTTTATTAACCGTATCTCTAACTGCATTTAACGGATTTAAATTTTCAAATTTTAACATAATTTTTTAATATTAATTATATCTTTTTATAATAACATAAAAGATTAAAAAAGTCAATTTTGTTTATAAACTGTTTATTAATAAACAA
>CAYMZF010000010.1:0-23562 GCA_964394905.1 uncultured Gammaproteobacteria bacterium | reverse complement strand
TCACTTACTAAAATTAAAAACGGCTTATTTTGAGCTCGTTTTTTTAAGTTATAGACTTTTAAAGTGGCCGATTTATCGCTGACTAAACAACTTAATCCATAAACCGTATCTGACAATATTACACCTACCTGTCCCAATTTTAATTTGTTAACAATCTTTTTTAAATCATCTTCCTTATTAACTTTTAAAACCTCCATAATTTTAGTTTATAATAACTACTGCTTGCAACATGTTTAAAGCATCTGGCACCAACGGTTCCACCCAACTAATTCCTTTTAAGAAAAACGGAACTACTTCCGAAGCTACCATGGCTTGAGCGATAGTTTCGTTAACACTTACATAACGCGATACGACAAAAATAATTATTCCAATTATTAAAATACCTTGAGCTAGACCTAAAACACCGCCTAAAGCTCCGTTGATAAAAGAAATTATCGGTAAAGAGGTTATTAGTTTTAAAATTTTAGCGACAATTTTAAAAATTACATTTAAAATTAAATTAACGACAATCAAAACAATGATAAAAGAAATAATTTTTCCGGTATTTTCCGAAAATCGATTTAAAAATGATAACCAATTATAGACATATAAATAAACATTTAAGGATATTATAATGGATAGTATTGTGGAAATTAAACCCAATAGCATTTTTACAAATCCCAAATAAAAACCGTACAAAACAAAAGAACCAAGTAAAACGATTAACACTATATCAAAGATAGGCATATAGTTATTGTTAATAATAATTTAATATTTAATTTAATAATTTAGGAAATAATATTTCACCCTTAACTATTTTATCGGCCGTAAATTGATTAATTATTTTTAAAGACGCTTCGGGAATAAACGGAAAAATTAAAACGGCAATATCTAAAATATTTTCTCCGGCCGTTTGTAAAACCTGAGTCTGTTCCCTTCCAACTTCCATTTTCCAAGGAGCGGTCTTACTTAAAAATTCATCAGTCGCCCTTATTTTTTTAATGATTATTTCCAAAGCTTCATTTAATTGATAGCTATTCATAACCGCTAAAAATTCCTTTGTAAATTCTGACGATTTTTCTATTAGTGGAGTTCCGTCTTTAAAAGTCACTTTATTTAATCTAACATCCGCTTCATTTTTTTCAATTAAATTAGAAACTCGAGACACTAGATTACCCAAGCCGTTAACTAAATCGGAAGTATATAATTTTTCTAATTTTTCGTATGAAAAATCACCGTCTTCAAAAGTAGAAATTTCCTTAGTTAAATAATATCTGACAATATCGGAACTGTATTTTTGTATTAATTCAATCGGATTAATAGTATTACCCGAACTTTTACTAATTTTTTGATTGTTTAAAGTTAAAAAACCAAAAACTAAAACCTCTTTTGGCAACGGTAATCCAGCTGATAATAAAAAAGCTGGCCACATAGCTGTTTGAGGTCGCAAATTATCCTTACCGCAAACTTGAGTTCCGGGCCAAAATTCATTAAATTTTTTAGTGTCTTCCGGCCAACCTAAACAAGAAATATAATTAGTTAAAGCATCAAACCAAACATACATTACCTGAGTATCATCCTCCGGTACCGGCACTCCCCATGACATTTTATCTTTTAACCTAGAAACCGAAAAATCATTTAAACCATTTTCCACAAATTTTATTATTTCATTATAACGATGTCGAGGTTTAACAAAATCAGGGTTTTTTTTATAGAAATCTAATAACGGTTGTTGATATTTGGAAAATTTAAAAAAATAATTCTCCTCATCAATTATTTCAATTGCTTGACTAGGATGAAGCGGACAAACTCCGTGATCTAGTTCGGAATCAGTTTTTTCCATTTCACAACCTACGCAATACTTAATTTGATAATTTTTCTTGTAAATATCGCCATTATTATAACAAAGTTGCCAGAACTTTTGCGCTGCTTTTATATGATGCTCATCGGTGGTTCTGATAAAATTATCAAAAGTTAAATTTAAAACTTTTTTTAATTCTAAAAATTTATTGGAATAATTAGTGGCATAATCAATAGCCTTTAGACCCAATTCAGTGGCCTTTTGATAAATTTTTTGACCATGTTCATCGGTTCCGGTATTAAAAAAAACATCATCACCCAATTGTCGTTGGTAACGAGCGATAATATCGGCGTTTATTATTTCTTTAGCAAAACCTAAATGCGGGTCAGAATTAACATAAGGTAAAGTAGTGGTAATATAGAACTTGTTCATATTTAAAATTTAATAAATAATTATAGTAAATTCACCTTTACCGGCATCTTTATCTTGTTCAAATATTTTATACAATTCATCTAAATCTTGATTATAGAAACTATAGAACATTTTTGTTAATTCACGAAAAATCATTATTTTTTTTGAACAATTTAAATCTTTTAACTCTTGTAATAATTTTAAAACTCTATATTTGGATTCATAAAAAACTACCGGATACTTATGATTTAAAATTTCTTTTAACATGGTTTGACGACCCTTTTTATGCGGTAAAAAACCAAAAAAAGTAAACTTATCGGCCGGTATTCCAGCTACTGATAAAGCGGTAACTATAGCGGAAGCTCCGGGAATCGGTTCAATATTAGCTTCAGGTAAATTTTGTCTGATATAGGCGACTAATTCCCCGCCAGGATCGGAAATATTAGGTGTTCCGGCATCACTAACCAAGGCGACTGATTTACCGCCACGTAAAATATCTAGAATCTTTTGATATTTATTATTATCGGAATGATGATGAAACGATATTAATGGTTTTTTAATGGCATAATGTTGTAAAAGTTTTTGCGTCACCCTTGTATCTTCACTTAAAATAAAATCAACTTCTTTTAAAATTCTAATAGCCCTAAAACTAATATCTTCTAAATTTCCAATAGGAGTGGCTACAATATATAAATTCATATATTTTAATTTACTAAATCATCTTTTCGTTCACGCATATATTTTAACCACTCATTAAAAGCTTCAACAAAAACTTTAAACGGAGCTTCAATGATAAAGTCAAAAACAAAGATAAAGATATTTATTTTAGAAATATTATTGGATAAAAATTTTCCCATTGCCACTATCGGAGTATAGAAAAAATCAAACAAAAACCCTAAGAAACCTTCTTTTGATTCTATAATTATATATTTTTTAATATCACGCTTAATGCGAAAACTGAAAAAACTGGCAAACATCAAGAAGAATAAAAAAATAATAACACTTACCCAATTAAACTCAATAAAGACTAAAAATTTGATAATAAAATAAATAGTTATTACAAAACCGCTTAAATATAATAAATTAAATATAAAATCCATTAAAAAACTTCGCTTAGCCGGATTTATTAATAAAATATTATATTTACGTCTTTTTTCACTATAAACAATTTCTTCCACTCCTTTAATAATTTTTTTAGTGTTTTCTTGAGCTGGAGCCCAAGTAAATAAAATCATTAAAAATAATAAAACTGCCGGAAAAGAAATATTTATTGCCAAAGAAAAAGGATTAATTTCTTCACCAAACCATCTGACCGCCGGAATTTCCAATAATATTACAAAAATTGATTTGGTTATAAAAATATAAAGAATACTTCTAAGACCAGATTTCCATAATTTGTTTTTAATTTTTTTAAATCTTTTTTCGCAAGTTTCTTTTATAATATTAATGAAGCTTTTATTGTTATTAAGAGCCTGATCATAAATTTTTATCGGATTTTCTTCAACGACTTCTTTTAAAATTGAATAGTATAAAGAATAAGTTTTGGTTATTTTATCTATTTGTTTGATTAAAGGATGTTCTAATTGTTGTGAAATAGCCAAATATAAAACATCAATTTTATCGGCAATTTCTTCAATCTCTTGATCAGTTATTTTTGACCAATTTTTATTATAATATTTAAAAACAGTAAAGCTTAACAAATCGGTATCATAATTTAAAAAATTTCTGACCATGCCTAAATAAATTTGAATATCTAAATCATCTTCATACGGCAAATCACGCGGTAGTTTTATATTACCTTTTAAAATATCAAAAGCGTCATTGATTATTTCTTGAGAAACATCATCTTTGGCTAAATTTTCTTCTATTTCCGAAGCGGCTAATGATATTATCCAATTAGCTAAAATA
Organism: uncultured Gammaproteobacteria bacterium; assembly: GCA_964394905.1. GTDB lineage: Bacteria > Patescibacteriota > Patescibacteriia > Patescibacteriales > UBA12465. Next base: position 19,463 of record CAYMZF010000010.1, on the reverse strand, counting down.
TTTTGTGATTTATTGGTTCTTTTTTTACTTTTTTTTAAATTTAAAGGAAAAAAGAAAAATTTTTCTTTAGCGAAACTATAGTTTTTTAGTTTAATATATTTGTCTAAAATAATGGCTATTTCTTCAATCTTTCTTTCTGGAACAGTATTGTTTTTTAGATAACCGGCTTGAATTAATTCGGTTAATAATTGAATAGACAATTCTTTTCCTTCTAAATCTTTTAGAATTCCCTCCACCATTACTTGACGTTTAAAAATACGCTTAATAGCATTTTTTCTAAGTAAGTATTCGTCTTCATAATCAACCGTGTTTCTTATTTTTTCATAAACAAAAGACAATTTGGAAACCATATCTGAAACGATTATTTTTTCGGATTCATCCTTACTGTCTGAGCTTATCTTTTTTTTGTATATCAACTGAAAAAGTCTTTTAGCTTCGGTATTCATATTTAAAACCTCTTCTTTCTTTTTTACTAAATAAGGGCTAACCATATAATTATATGAATTATTAGATATTTTTTTATTTATAACAGTATAATAATACAATAAATAAAATAAAAAATCAAATAAATAACCCTAAAAATATTAAGCTATTTGACCTTATTTAATGATTCATTATCCCTTGACACTTCTCTCTTTATTTATTATCATATATTCGTAGCCAAAATTGGCTGTTTTTAATTTAATTTTATGGGAAAATTTAGTAATTACATCAAAGAATCAATCATCGAAATAAAAAAGGTTACTTGGCCGACTAAAAAAGAAACTTACCGTTATTCTTTTTTAGTTATCGCTATTAGTCTATTAGTAGCTATTGTTTTAGGTGGTTTTGATTATATTTTTAATTTAGGATTAAAATCCTTAATGAAATAACAATAATTAAATATGGCTAAACAAAATTTAAATCAAGGACGTCGTTGGTATGTTCTACATACTTATTCTGGTTATGAAGAAAATGTTGCTCATAATTTAAAACAAAGAATTGAAACTCTAGATGCCGGAGACAAAATTTTTAATGTTTTGGTTCCAATTGAAAAAAAGATTAAAATTAAAAACGGAAAAAGAAAGATTATTGAAGAAAAAATATTTCCCGGTTATGTTTTAGTGGAAATGATTGTAACCGATGAATCATGGTATGTAGTTAGAAATACACCTAATGTTACCGGTTTTATCGGTGTCGGTACCCTACCAACTCCAATCAGCGAAAAAGAAGTTCAGTCCTTAATGAAAAGAATGGGGGTTGAAGAACCAAAATTCAAAATTGATATTATTATCGGTGAAACAGTTAAAATAAACGACGGACCTTTTAAAAACTTTGAAGGTAAAGTAACTAATATTGATGAAGCTAAAGGAAAAATAAAAGTTAACGTTTCAATGTTCGGTCGAGAAACTCCGGTAGAATTAGATTTTTTACAAATTAAAAAAATATAATAATTTGATAACCATTTTTGTGGTTGGCTTCTCAAATTATATTAATAAATAATATGGCCAAAAAAATATTAACCAAAATAAAATTACAGATTAATGCCGGCCAAGCTAACCCTGCCCCTCCAGTCGGACCGGCCTTGGGTCAACATGGCTTGAACATTCAAGATTTCTGTTCTAAATTTAATGACGCTACCCGAGATCGAATGGGTGAAGTTGTTCCCGTAGAAATTAGTGTTTACGAAGATAAAACTTTCAGTTTTATCATGAAATCACCTCCAGCTTCGGAGTTGATTAAAAAATACGCTAAAATTGCTAAGGGATCAAGCAAACCTTTAAGTCAAAAAGTAGGTTCTTTAACTAAAGAACAATTAGCTGAAATAGCTAAAGTAAAAATGAATGATTTAAATACAGATGATGTCGAACAAGCTATGAAAGTAATAGCTGGTACTGCTAGACAAATGGGAGTAGAAATAAAATAAATATAATTAAGGTGGGAGGATTTATCCGTTATAACCACTACAAAAAAATATGGAATTTGATAAAAACAAAAGTTATTCAATCGGTGAAGCGGTTGAATTATGTAAAACTTTAAAAAAAGCTAAATTTGACGCTTCTATAGAAGCTCATTTCCGTTTAGGTATTGATCCTAAAAAAGGCGATCAACAAGTTAGATCAGCTGTTAGTTTACCTCACGGAACCGGTAAAACCGTTAAAATAGCCGCTTTCGTTTCAGCTGATAAAGTAGCTGCTGTTAAAGAAGCCGGAGCTGATTTAGTCGGTGGAGATGATTTAATTGAAGAAATTAAAAAAACCGAAAAAACCGATTTTGAAATCGCGGTAGCTGAAATTGATATGATGAAAAATTTAGCCAAGATCGCTAAAATTTTAGGTACTCGAGGTTTAATGCCTTCTCCTAAAAATGAAACAGTAACTAATAATCCGGTCAAAGCTGTTTTGGAATTAAAAAAAGGAAAAATCAGTTTTAAAAACGATGATACCGGAAATGTTCATGCTATTATCGGAAAAGTAAGTTTTGATAATCAAAAATTAGAAGAAAATTTAAAAACCTTAATTGAAGCTATAAAAAAAGTTAAACCAGCTTCTTCTAAAGGTATTTATATTAAAAATTTAAGCCTTAATGCCACTATGGGACCAGGCATTAAAATATCCTTATAATATATAGATCAATCAAATAACAAAAAAGACTATTTTAAAATAGTCTTTTTTGTTTAACTTTATATTTTATTTTTTATTTTAAATTTTTTAGTATTTATTCATTTAAAATTAAAAAATGTAAACTACCGCTAAAATAATAATACCTAGAACAATACGATACCAACCAAAAACTGTAAAATTATTTTTTTTAACAAAATTCAATAAAAATTTAATACTAAACCAAGCAACAATAAAAGAAGTTACACAACCAATAATTAAAAAGATAAGTTCATTGGTTGTAAAAGCAAATCCGGTTTTAAGTAAATCTAAAGATGAAGCGGCTAACATAGTTGGAATGGCTAATAAAAAAGAAAACTCTACAATAGCTGAACGAGAAATACCTAAGGATAATCCCCCCATAATGGTGGCAGCGGATCTAGAAACTCCCGGAATCATTGCCAGGGCCTGAAAAACGCCGATAACGAAGCATTGTTTATAGGAGATGTCTTTTATATCATCCATGTTTTTAATGCCTTTCTCAGCATTATTTAGTTCTGTAATTGTCCCATTCTTTTTTTTATAGATCTTTTCTAAAATAATAATTATAATACCTCCCAAAAATAAAGCTAAAGCGATAATACCTAAACTTTCTTGAAATAAAGTCTTAACTAATTTATAGCCCAGTAATCCTAAAATAGCGGTAGGAATAAAGGCCACCACTAATTTTTTTATATACTCAAAACTACTCCATATTTTTTTCCAATACAAAATAATTACCGCCAAAATAGAAGCAAATTGAATTATTATTATAAAGCTCTTAATAAATTCACTGGAATCTAAATTTAATAATTTAGTTCCCAAAATAAGATGAGCGGTAGAAGAAATTGGTAAAAATTCAGTAAACCCCTGAATAACACCTAAAATAATACTTTTAAAAAAAGCTAATTCCATATAAATATATTAATAGATTAAATTTACTCAATAATATTTCGTTGTTCAATTTCGCTTACAATTATACTGCGATCACGACCATATTTTAAACGACTCAATTCTCTGATATTTTTAGCCATTCCTTCTTTGTATTCACCCATAAGTGGCCAAATAGTTTGTAAGGAAAAAGGTCTGACAGTTTGACCGTCAACTAGTAATTTAGCAAAACCGCCACGACCGACGTTTACCAAATCATATTCATTAAATACCGGAGAAAATTCTTTAACCAAAAACTCGGCATCTTCTGAACCAACTCTAAAACTTACCATAGTACCGACATTACCAAAAACTGCTTCTTTAATTTTAGTATCTTGTCCTTTGTTTAATTGTCCGATATATTGATGAGCAATATTTAAACACAAAGCGTATTTTCGAGCTTCTGATAAAATCTGACAAATGGAATCAGTGGTAAAGTTTTGAAACTCATCAATATATAAATAAAAATCTTTTCGTTCTTCTTGCGAAATATCGGTTCTGGATAAGGCCGCCATTAAAATTTTACCGACAATAATCATACCCAATAAATAAGCGTTAGTTTCCCCGATAGCTCCTTTCGGTAAATCAACCATTAATATTTTATTACTGTCCATTATATCTCTAAAATTAAAAGCGCTGTTTTGTTGACCGATTATCGGCATCATCATATCATTTGATATAAATGGAGTTAATTTAGAAGTGATATAAGGAACCATATTGGCTAAAGCCGCTTCTCCCCCGGCCTTTTCCGCTTCTTTACGCCAAAAATCAACTACAGTAGTATTTTTACATAAATTTAATTTCATTCGACGAAAATTTTCATCAGCCAAAACTTTGGAAACTTCCATCAAAGTTGAACCGGTTTCGGGACTATCCATAATTAAAAGTAAAGCATTTCTCATGTATTGTTCAAACATCGGACCTCCGGTAGCTTTTAAATCATATAATTTATCAAAAATTCCAATCAGCTCATTGATTACAAAAGTTTTTTGTTCCGGATAACGAGGATCATATTCCAATAAATTTAAACCGATCGGACGTTTAATGTCAGCCGGAGAAAAAATAATTACATCTTCGGCTCGTTCCGGTGGAATACGATTTAAAATATCTTCAATTAAATCACCGTTCGGATCCATAACGCAAACCCCATGACCGTTTTTTATATCTTGAATGGCTAAATTATTTAATAAGACTGATTTACCGGTACCGGATTTACCGACAATATACATATGACGACGACGATCAATATCTTTAATAAAGACATCGGTTTTTATTCCTCTAAATAAATTATAACCCAATAAAGTTCCCTCAGTCGGAACGTTATTAGGCACCGGAGCGGTCTTAGAAATTAACCAATCAATATTAGGAGTTTCAGTTCGTGATAAAGGAAAATGATACATACTAACCAATTCTTGAGTATTTAAAATAAAACCCTGACGTTCGATAAAACGACGATAAATAAAATGATTAATAATACTTTTTTGATTGCTTTTTATTATTTTTTTAAACGAATTTCCGTATTGATAATAGTTATATTCACTGTAAGCACTGGTAATATTATCAAAAGATAGTTTAGTTTTTTCCATGGTTTTGGAACTGACCACAATTCTCAAATTAACATCCAAACCGGATTTAGAATTTTTTTCTTCCATTTTTTTTAACATTTCTTTTTCTTTCTCGGTTAATTCTTTAACCGGACCGGGATTAATGGCATCTTTTTTATCATCTCGACCCATATCAAAAAATCCTAATAGAATATCATAAACAAAAAAATTAATCGCATTTTGAAAAACAGAATTACTTATTTTAAACATCCGATTAACATCTTTCTTTTTGTAAGCTTCCAAAACGGCATTTTTTAATTTACTATGCCATTTCTTTTTAGCGCTTCTAACCACATATTGAACGGCAATACTATCATCAATTTCCAATTTAGACATAACATTAATCAGAGAATTCATCGGATCAGAATTCATATCGGTATAATCTAAAAAAGGAAAAATAAAACTACGAGTAGTTTTAAAATAACCGGCTAAAATATTACCTTGAGGATTAAAAGCGTTATAATCATCGACCGGTTCAATGGAAGCTTCGGGATAATAGGCATGAATTTGTTGCTCTAAATACAAAGCCTTATCGTGCGGAGCGGAAACATAAAAAGAAATTTTTCCTTTATTAGCCACTATTTCAAAAGAAAAATTATCATCTCGTCCATATAACCAAGCCATAAAGCCTCGTTTAGCTCGCAAACCTCCAATACTGGCAAAAATAGTTTCTCCAGCCGCTATTTCTTCCCGTAATTGTTGAACAGTAACATCTTTATCTTTGTCTTTAGGTTTTTCTTTCGGTAATTTAACTAAAAAGATAACATTATTGTTATCTTTATTACGAATAGAAAAGTATTTTATAATATATCTAATCAAAAGAAGAACGACTATTAAAACACCTGAAAAAATCAACCAACTTATGTAGGTTGAATTTTGTTGAGCAACAATTTCACCTTCCTCAATAATTTGATTAGTTAGATTCATACATTATTTTTTTAATTTTATAATTTTATCAGCTTTAATTTTAGCTTCTTGTTCTAAAAAATAAGGATTAACTTTAGGAATTAATTTTAACCAATTTTTTATTAAATCAATAATATTTTTTAATTTAACTTTAGCTGAATTTAAAAGCAAATTAATTTTAGTAGTTGCTTTTTCTCCTTCTTCTCTAAAAATTTTCTGTTGCTTAACATCCATACTTAAAAAAATATCATTTAAACCTTCCGATAAAATAGCATCAATTTGTTTTTGTCTAATCAAGTCTGAAGAACTAAGAGAAATATCCGTTTTTTTATTAGATCGAAAAGCTTCCCCTATTTTTTCTAAAGGTTTTTTTTCTTCACCATTTGTTTCTAAATTAACCGCTTCTTTTTCAATTTTATTTTCCTGATTTAAATCTAATTTTTCAATTTTAATATCAGACTTTCCCGATTTTTTTTCAATATTTAAATTAGGTTTTTCTTTAGAAAATATTTTATTATCTTGAGCCATATTATTTTATTCTACTTTAATAGCTTCAACCGGGCAACTATTAGCCGCATTTCTGGCGCAATCAGCATCTTGCTGACTGATAACCTCCGATTTCCCCATTGAGTTTATTTTAAAAATTTTAGGACACATATTAGCGCACATACCACAACCAATACATTTATTTTGATCTACTTTTATTGACATAAAAACAAAAATTTAGGATTAATTTAATTAATCTTAAATATATATTAATTTAATAAATACAAGTATATTATACTCTATATAAAAGTAATTGACAAGTAAAAACAGCTTTGATATACTATAACAGTATTAAAAAATATATGTAATAAAGGAATTATCTTAATCTATTATTGACAAAATATTAAGATAATTTTAGAGATACTATGTCACATAAGAATTCAGCCGGATCTACCTCGTTAGGTCGAGATTCCGCCGGTCAGCGTTTAGGGGTAAAATTATCCGATGGTCAAAAAGCCAAAGTTGGTAACATTATCATACGACAACGTGGAACTAAATATCATCCCGGTGAAAATGTAAAAAAAGGTAAAGATGATACCCTATTTGCCGTTGCTAACGGTATAGTTAAATTCCGTACTAAAAAATTATTGAAATTTGACGGTAAATTAGAAAAAAACAAAATCGTTAATATCGTTAGAAATTAATTTTTATTAATCTTAAACCTACATACAAAAAACTTCCGTTTACTCAAACGGAAGTTTTTTTGTTTAAATATAAATTAAAAAAAATATATATTTAAAATTTAATTTTAAAAATAAAAAAAGAGATTCTATTTAGAATCTCTCTTAAATTTAATGTGATGTTTTTTTTACCTTACCAAATGGGAAAATATTCCCACCGGGTTGAAGGATAAATATCCTCCAACCACCATGTTCTTTATGGTATAACCACCATAAGAATATGTGTAATTATAAGATACGTTATCCCAGGACAAAAATATCCCGGTTTTTAAGATATTACTTCTGGTAATATTATTACCAGCGGCAACTCCTAATTTATATCTCATACTGTTGCATCCCGGCATTATTTCCGGTTTTTCTACTCCTATCATTGGTGATAGGTAATAGTCCGGTAAAATTGAAAATCTATAAATTTGGACATCAAGTCCAAATGAATAGTTTCTCAAAAATACCTTGTAATTACCACCGTTAATTTTAGCCATGAACATCTTTGTATTTCCCCATAACTCAATTTTAGGAAAACAGCCAATATCATCTTGACTGAAAACAAATTGCGCAAAGATTTCTATGCCATGGATCTTAGCTGAGTCCAGAAAATAATTGAAAGATTCATTATATCCTTCCAATTCTCTGGTCTGATTGAAATAACCAAACCCGAGCTTTAATTCCGAGGAATTAATTGATTGTCTTAGAACCATTCCGGCCGAAAAATATTCAAGCTTTTCAGCTTCATATTGTCCGGTTAATGACGAGCTATTCAAATAAGATCCATAAAATCCTACCTGAAAATTTCTCCGGCCTAAAAAGACTTCGCCGGACAAACAGTTTGTAGATGCAGTCCCAACCTTCACAATCGTGTCGGTTGAGTTTAAAATTTTCTTGTCAAAGACAGTGGTGGATCCACTGTAATTGATCAAAAATCTTTCAGACTCTTGTTGTCCGAAAGACATTGCTACAAATATAGTAGCAACAAATAATAAAATTATTTTTTTCATTTTTTTTCCTCCTTTTTTTGTTTTTACTTTTTTATTTTTTTGTTTTATTTCTTTATTTTAATTGGTTAATACTTAAAAAACTTTTAATTATTTATTCTTAAAAATCTTTTAAGTATTAACCAAGGAGGAATTGTTAAAGAACCTTTAAATATCTTAAATAATATTATTCAAATAAATTATTGATATCACCCGATCTTCTTATTTCGTTAAAATCAACTGTTTCTTTTATTTTATTATTAACCATATTTTCATTTTTAATATTCTCGGCGCTTTGTCTTAATTCATTATAATCTAAATTACCTATTAAACGATCAGTATTAACTCTTTCAGTTATAACCGATTTAGTCTTTGCATCTCTTCTAGATCGACTGACAAATAAATTAATGTCGTATCTTTTTTCTGGAAACAAATAAATATAGATTAAACTAAAAAATAGACTGCCGGCAAGAATTATAAAAAAATTATAAATCAAATTAGGTTTAACCGGATAATTGGAAACTACCGGTTGATCAATAACGTTAATTTTTACCGAATCGCCTAAACCATGATAATTTTGATGTTCAGTTATTAAAACATGATTAATAGCTAAAGCGATTTGAGTGGCTTGATAACTATCCTTATGATAAACACTGATTACAATAATACCGGAATCTTCCAAAGCTTTAGCTGAAACAGTTTTTTTCCATTGCTTAGTCATATCATTGGAAGTCTCACCAAAATAACTTTGATCAATATCGAAATCCGATTTCATAACCGATTCAAAAAAGGAATTAGAATAAACCACTTTAGTAAACAAATCGGACAGATATTCAACCGATCGAGAAACCGAATAAGGATCAACCTTACCCGCTCCTTCTTGAATTACTAAAATCTTAGACTTGGTTCCATATTTAAAATCTTGAGTCAATAAGAAAAGTAATCCCACTACCAAAAAAATCAAAAAAACTGAAATAATAGTATGACGTTTTTGTTTTATTAATCCAATTAAATCCATAGTTATTATTTTATTATCGCATCTTTTATATATAAACTGATACTGTAAGTATATTTAGATTGATCACCGGTAACTTTTACATCCGTTCGCTCGGTAATATTTTTTATCTCCATTCCATTTTCTTCGGTTTCACTAAATGTTTTGTTACGAGAATTACTGTCGGACAATTCCGGAACATTTAAAATTTTAGAAAAGCGTCCGTCTTTATCGGCATTAACTTCATATTTTTTTCCGTAAAAATCTATAACTAATTTTTCCTTGGAAAAAAATCCACCACCGGTAACCTCTACTTGACTGCCACTATCAACCGAACCGGAACTTAAATTTAAAAATAAATTTTCTTTAGCATAAACTTTATCATCTTTTCCGGCAGCAAAAAAACCTAAAACTTTTAAGTTACTATCCATTACCAAAATACTAGAATTATTAAAAACTACCACTCGTTCACCGGATTTAGTCGCTACGGCTTTTAAACCCATAGCCCAACCTTCAGCTACACTAACATTACCGGTTCGACGAGAAGTTGCTACCGACATATTATTCTTTTGTATTTTTACTACACCTAAACCGTTAGCAAAATATAAATATTCATTACCGGAAGAACTAACATCATAACCCGGATAACCTAAATGTTCAAAAGTTCCTTTTAGTTCTCCTTTTAAAGAAATCTTCTTAACAGAATAGTCATCAGCAAAATAAATATTATTGTCATAAGCGTCAAAATAGATGGACCGATTATTCTCCCCACCGTAAAAATTAATTTGTAAATTATTAGCTACTGATCGTCGTTCTCGACTGAAAACTTCAATCACATCATTTTTTCCTTTTAGATTAAAAATATAATCTTTATCACCACCGGAAGAAATATTATATGGAATATCGTTAGTGATATTATAACTATCTATAACTTGTAAATCACTATTAAATACTTTTACGCCCTTAGCGCTAACCGTAACAATATTATTACCAAATTTATCAACTTTGTTATACCATTCCCAATAAGTATTCTTATCTTTTTTTATTAAAGTAGCTTTATTTAAACTGGAAATATCATATTTGTATAAGGTGTAACCGGAGATAGTATAAGCATACAAATGACCGTTTTCAATGTTAAGTTTCACTCCATAAAAACTGTCATCTTTATTAAAACGTTCATCAAAGGGTCTGATTGTAAATCTTCTTTCTAGTCCGATACTCTCTTGTGTAAAAACTTCCAAGCTTTCACTGTCAGTTGAAACCACCACTAATTTTTCATTATAGTTAATGGCATCCCCTGAATAATATGATTTCATTTTAGTTTTACCGGGTAAAGTTATAATAGTAGTAATAGTTGCTATAACTCCAATAAAAACAAAAGCTGTTAATATTTTTTTATTTTTCATATTAAATTATAGAAAAAACTCGAATTTATTGATAAAAAATGAGATTTTTTCCCTTATTTTAAATAATGGCTTATCTTAACATAATTGAAAAAAAATGTCAACCCACAAAGTTGACGTTTTTGAACTCGTAATTTAGCTTATTTTCTTTTTAACTTTTAAGTAATTTATTATAAACTTCCAGTATTTTAACCAAATGATTATTAATATCAAGTTCACGACTAATCTCATAAGCTCGCTCGCCCATTAAAGTCAAATTATAATTAGGTAAGTTATTAATTATCTTGGCTAAACCAATATAATCACCGCTTTCAAACAAAAATCCGTTAACTTGATCTTTAATTAATTCCGGTAAACCGCCGACTTTAGACGCCACTACCACTTTTTTTAGCGATAAAGCCTCTAATAAAGAAAAAGGCATGTTTTCGTTCCAAACGGACGGAATAAAAATAATTTTAGCTTTTTTTATAATATCATATAATTCTTGATCGGATTTAAATCCTAAAAATTCAACCTTCTTTTCTAATTTTAATTCCCTAACTAACTTTTTTAAATCTTGCTCTATAGGACCGGAACCGACTATTTTTAAATTAATTTTATTTTTAGCTGATTTTAAAGCTTTAAGCAAAACATCAATTCCCTTTTCTTTTGATAAACGACCAAAGTATAAACCATAATCTTCAACTTGATCGATTAAATTATTTTCCATTTTTTCCGAAAAATTATAAATTACTTTTATTTTATCTTTATCCCAATTAAATTTTACCAAAGTTTCTTTCATAAATTTGCTGGGAGCGATAAAACAATTAATATTTTTTTCATAAATTTTTAAAATTTTATGATGAATTTCCATTTCAATAGTGGCTAATAAACTGGATAAAAAAGAATTTTTAAAACAACATTGTTTTAAACATTGACTGTATTTTTTAGGCCGGCATCGATAACAAATTTTATCATTAGTAAATAATTGATAATTAGGACAAACTAATTTGTAATCATGTAAATGCATTACCACCGGAAGATGATATTTTTTAGCTACCGACAAAATTGAAGGAGATATTTGATGATAAATATTATGAATATGGATAATATCCGGTTGAAAATCACGAACTAATTTAGCAAATTTTCTTCGAGCGGAAAAACTATAAATAATTCTACCGGGAGCAATCAGCCAATCTCTTAAATGACGATCATTAAAACTAATCCGAGAAACAAAATATTTTTCCCAAGGACTTGGTAAATTTTTCGGGTGTTGCATTGAAAATATTGCCACTTGATGACCGGCTTTGACCAATTCTTCGCTAATCTGTAAAAAATATTTTTCAGCTCCACCCCGAAGATAATTAAATTTATTAACTTGTAATATTTTCATATTTATTTTTTTAATAACTTCCTATACATATCTTGATATTGACCGACAATTTTTTTAATATCAAATTTTTCCACAATACTTAAAAATAGATTTTCCCCCATTTTTTTCAAATCGACTTGATTATTATAATCCAAACAATAATTTAATTTAAGCACTAAATCATCCAAGTTTTCATTATCAAATAATAAACCATTTTTTTTATTTTCAATTATATCCAATATTCCTCCGGTAGCTGAAGCTAAAACCGGTAATTTAGCCACTCCCGCTTCCAATAATACAATACCCAAACCCTCCCATTTTGACGGTAAAACAAAAAAATCTAAATCAGTTAAAAAACTTTTTATATCAACTTTTAAACCGACCAATTCAATTTTATCACTTAAACCCAAATCTTTTATTTCTTGTTCCAATTGTAAACGCAATTCCCCTTCTCCCGCAATTAAACATTTAAAGTTTTTTTCTTTTACCCGGGCTAAGGCTTGAAACAATAAAGAAAAATTTTTCTGCAGACTTAAACGCCCGATTGAACCGATAATAATCGGATCAAATTCTGATCGTTCTTTTCTTGTTTCATCAAACTGTTTAAATTTTTCAATATCAAGTCCGTTAAAAAATAATTCAATTTTAGCTGGAGCCACTTGATACTTTTTTATCAAATCGTCTTTAACGGCCGATGAAATGGCGACAATTTTATCAGACCAATTGGCCGTCCATTTTTTTAAACGATAAATAATTTGACGGTCATTAAGCGACACATTTTGTTCAGTGGAAACAATTATCTTAATTCCAGCTAATTTGGCCGCTAATTTACCGTAAATATCACCGCCTAACTCAGTATGAACAATATCGGGTTGTTCTTTTTTTATATATTTAAAAATTTGAAAAAAATTAATTAAATCAAATTTAAATTTTTTAGAAAACACTTTTATTTTTAAACCATGACTTACCGCTTCGGGATAAAAGAAACCGCTGTCTTTAAATAACAATAATTGCGGTTCAAAAATATTTAAATCTAAATTATAAATTAAATCCAATAAAAAACGTTCCGCTCCACCCGAAGCTAGAGCCGGTAAAATATATAAAACTTTTATTTTTTTATTGCTCATATTTTTTTGTTTTATTGTTTGAAGATATCAGTTCAACTGCTATCCACGCTAAAGCGATCGGCAACCAAATTCGTCCTTTATAATACGAGGTATTAAATAATTGATAAAAGAAACCGCCGGCTGAAGCTATAAATAACGGCAATAATAATTTATAATCTTTTTTATTGACTATAACTCCCAAATAAATTTTTCTAAAAATAAAAAAAATAAAAACTATAAAAGCTAATAAACCCAAAATTCCATTTTCGGCTAAAACTTTTTGACCGAAACCATGTGAATCCAAAGGGTCGCCGTATTTAGCCACAAAACGAACATTGTTTTCCACTAAAGAAACAAAACTACCGCTACCGTAACCAAATAATGGTTTAGTTAAAAAAGCTTCCCAAGATATCTCAGTTAATAATACTCGATTTTGGGTAGAACTAACATTAGCTTCTTGCAAAGTTATCATCTTAACAAAAAACGGTGATAATATAATTAATAGTAAAAACAAAGCAACCAATGCTTGTCGCCAAGAAATTTTTTTCTTTTGAATAACAAAATAATAAATAATAAAATAAACCGATAATTGTAAAGCAATAGTAATCCAAGCGGTTCGACCGAAAGTTAAAAAGTTTATTAAAATTAAAAAACCGGCCAAAACATTAAGTAGTCGGCCAATCCTTAAATCGTTATAAAAATATTTTAAACTTAAAATAACAAAAGCGGAAATGGATAAAAATTCCGATAGTAAATTATAATTTTGACCAAAAATCCACTCACCTCCGATAGCGACAGGACTGACTCGGAAAAAAGAATCCGACCAATCCTGTAAAAATAATGATACAAAACCCATTAAAGCCACCGCTAAACCGCCGATTGAAAATAGTATTAATAATTTATGTAAAATTTTAGTGTTTTTAATTAAATTAACCGGCATTACCACAAAAGCTAAATAAAAAAACAATATCCAACGAAAAGAATACCACAAATGAGATAAAACTCCGTCACTTAATATAGCGGAAATTAAAACAATAATAAAAAAAACCAAAAAAGCTCCGCCGGCCGGCCATTTTAATTTAGTTTTGTCTTTATTAAAAAAAGTTAAATAAATATGAGAAACAAAAAAAGAAGTTAAAACTACTACCGACAATAAATCAATAAACGGTAATTCAAAAAATTTATATTGAACCGCCAAACCGGTAATCGGTAAAAACAAAGCCATCAAATACAAACCGAACAACGGTTTTAAAAAAAATAGAATAATAAAAAATACAAAAGCGATAACCGCCAAGGAAATCAAATAATTATAATGACTCAAAAAAATAGTTATAATAAAAAATATCGCCAACAAAACAATAAGCCACCATCTGTTTTTAGAATAATTTTCCATAATAAATTAAAAATTTATTTTTAGATCATAATCCTTATCTAAAGAATTAGTCCAATAAACTTTATTATTTTCAACTTTAATTTCTCCCTCACCGTTAACCGTTTTTATTGGTTTTAAAAAATCAAACTCAGCTTCAAATTGATCAGTATTGTTTCCGGCTTGTTTTTGCAGAAATAAAGAATAATTATTATCTTTATTTATCGTCTTGCTTATGTTCTCCGGTAAATAATATTCAAAAATTATTACGCTTTCCTGCCCCGGTTCAATAGAAATAAATCCCGACCAATAAGTCTTGGGATTTAAAATTTCATTATCATAGGTGGAAGATTTTACGTTTTCACTCAAACCGGAAACATTTGCAAAATTACTTCCGACCGGAACATAAACTCGAGTAAAAGTTCGATATCTGGTGGTTTGCCAATCAAACCATCCGTTATTTTTATATTTTAATTCAACCTTAGCCTTAAAACGACCATCAGCTTCTTCCGTTAAATAATATTTTATTTTTTTATTCATCACTCTATCAGTCTTAAAAGCCGCTAAATTAGCATCAATCACCATTAAATAATCAAGATCGCTATTTTTTATTTCCCCGTCCCAATTTAAGTTACTGGCTAATTGGCGACTATAATCATCATTTAAATAAACAAAAATATTTTTTCTTTCAATATTTTGATTTAAAATATTTCCTAATTCAATCCACTTATCGGCCGATAAATTAAATAATCGGTTTTTTAATTCTTCTAAAATATCATTGATGACTGATTTTCTATCCCATTCTGAAATATTTTTATCTTTAAAAGCCATCTCCACTTCATACTGTAAAGTTTCGGTAAAATTATCTTTATTATAACTTTGACCGTCTATTTCAATCGGACCGACAAAATATAATAAATCGGTAATCACTCGAGGAGTAATAGCCACCACTCCGGAAAAATTAATAATTTCATCAGAACGACCGGCTATAGTCATTTCTTGTTTATAGAACCATTGAATTTTTTGAGCACTGGTCGGCCAATCAGGCGACCAATTGGCATCGCGTAAATACCAATAATCAATTCCTAAATATTTTTTTAACGCTTCCGGCGGTTCAACTTTAAAATCAGATTTTAAACTGGCCGGCATATCTAAATGATAACTGTCGTAAGTTTGAAGTTTTGTAATTTCCCCGGCGGTAATTTCCAAAACTCCGTAAGTTCCGATAAAACCACCGGTCGGACGAAGTTCATTATTATTTTGTAGAATCACCAAATAAGAAGCCGGATTCGGATAACCGGAAATAACCGGAATAATAGCCGAAAGTGATATAATTTTGCTTAAAGAATCGGAAATATTAATTAATTTTTTTTCTAAATCACTGATAGAGTCAGCATAAGAAGATAAAAATTTATTATTTTCAACTTTCTGTAAATAAACTATTCCTAAATCAATATTAGCTTTAATTCCTTGCATCTCCGGATAACTTTCATAAAGTTTTTTTAGAATAATAATTTTATCATCAGATGACAGAGAAGCAAAATTATCAACTGTTTGACCTGATAATAAACCATTAATATCATTAACTAAACTTAAAGCTTCTTCGGCCGAACCACTTAAAATTTCGGCTGTTTGAGCTAAATATTTAAAATCAGTTAAATTATCATTCAAGAAACTAATATTTTTTATTAAGAAATTATTTTGTAATTTTGTCAGAGTTTCTTCGGCTGAAGAAAAATATTTAGAAGCTTGATTGGCCGATAAAGCAGCTTTATTAAAATTCCCTTCACCAATATAACTCAAAGAATAATTTAAATTCTGCCGACCGGAACTAATATCGGTATAAATTGATTTCATTTTAAAAAAAACTAAAATCACCAATAAAAAAAACGCTACCAAAATTAACGTTATTACTACAATAATAGTTTTTCCGAGACTGGAACGACCAGATCGCCGTTTATTATTTTTTGATAAAATATCGTCCATTATAGTTTATAAATTAAGATTCATTAAAATTAAAAATTTTATCCACTAAAATAATTTTTTTAGAATTCAAAACACTATGTAAAAAAACATCCGCCACTTCTTGACGATATTTAAATTCTTCTTCATTCATTAAAGTAAAATTAACTTCTCGGCCTAATTCTGTTTCTAAACTACTAATAATCGGAATTAATTTTTCTTGCTTTATATCGGCCACTATTAAAACGTCTGTAGCGGCATTTTCATTATTGACAAACATCCCGCCAAGCAAAATAAATTTCGGTTGGCAAACTTCTTTTAAATTAGTTATAAAACTTTCCCCGGCTAATATTTGCGACTTAATAATTAAAGTTTTTATCTCCGAAAAAAGAATAAAGTTTTTATTAACTCCATAATATTTCTTTTCTTTTAAGCTTTTTATTTCATCATCAGCTTTCTTCTTGCCGGATTTGTTTTTATTGGACAAAATATCAGTTTTTATGCTATTATTATCATCGGAGATAAGTAAGCCAAAATCTTCCAAATTATTTAATTCTCTTCGAATTGAATTAACTTGGGTTTTAAGATTTCTGGCTAATTGCCTGATATAATATTTTTGATCGGGATTAAGTAAAAAAATCTTTAAAAGTTTGACCCTGGCCTTAGAGCCAAAAAGTTTTTCCAGCATATTTTTAAATATATTTTTATTAAAATTTACATATAAATAATATAATATTTTTAAATATTAGTCAATTTATGCCTATAAAAACATCTTTAATAAATATCATAAACAATCAGAACAAAAGTTTTGTTCAGGCCGGTTTTGTCGAACCGAGCGTTGACAAAGAAAAAGCCAAACAAGCCGGTTTATTATTTTTTTTAGCTGAAATAAATCAACCCGACAAAATGGCCGAAAAAATAATTTTTGTCATCAATCAACTCTTAGAAAAAAATTATTATTTAAATGAAAAAATATTTTTAACCGATCAAATAAACGGTTTAAAAATTGAATCAGTTTTTGAATCGGCTTTAGTTAAAACCAATCGTGAATTATTAGAATTTATTGACCAAGAAAGAATTAATTTTAATTTTAAAACTTTAAATTTAATTGTCGGATTGGAACATGAAGAACGCATCTATTTTTCCAGTATCGGACAAAACAAATCATTTTTAATCCATAAGACCGAGAAAGGTTGCGATATTAGCGACATCAATCCTGAAGGAAGCGACAATGAAATAGAAGAATTAATTTCCGGAAAAATATTTTCTTCCATTATTAGCGGTGAAATTCCGGAAAAATCCTATATCGTTTTTACTAATGATTCCCTGTCTCAATATCTTATCAATGATAATTTTATAAAAATATTAAACGAGCTTAAAATTGACGGGGCTACCGAACAAATAAAAGTAACTTTAAGAAAAATAAATAATTATTCCAATTTTTGCGGATTATTTATTCAAAACACTCAACAAATCATTGATAATGATATTTTTTATCATCCCGAAGCGGATTTAACTACAACCAAAGAAACTACTGAAAAACTACTGAAAGAACCCGGCAGTATTACTACCGAAGATTTAAAGAAAAAAACAGCCAATATTCTAGAAAGAATAAATATCGGTGAAAAGTTAGCCAAACCTTTTAAAGCTTTAGGGAAAATAAAGATTAAAAAAGAAAAAACTTCCGATATTATCGTAGCTTCCCCACAAAAGCTTAAACTAAAGAAAATATTATTAATTATAGCCGGACTGTTATTAATAGTATTACTGGTAAGTATTTTTTGGAAAAAGAATACTAATAATGAAATTTTAGTGGAAGAAAATGTTTCCAGTTATGAAGAATTAATTTTACAAAAACAAAATCAAATTGAATCATCGTTATTATATAATAACGAAACTCAAGCCCAAACCACTATTAAAGAATTACAAGAAATATTAAATTCTTTAAGTGATAAAGAAAAAAATAAAATTAAAGATTATAATACTATTTTAGAAAAATTAAATGAACAAATACAAACTATTCAAAAAATGAATAAAATATCGGAACCGTCAGAAATAATTAATTTTTCTAATTCCAACGCTCAAGCTAATATTTATGCCATCTCTTTAAGTACTAAAAATAATAAACTTTATACCGCTGACGGACAAAATCATATTATTTATTCAGTTAATTTAACTGATAATTCTTTAACTAAATTAAACGAGGACGCCAAAATAACCGGTGATAATGTTTTAGCCTCAACCGATGGCAATAATACTTATTTTTTAAGTACTAATCAATTAGCCACTGTTAATTCCGACGAACAAGTTTCTTTTTCTAATATAAACATAGAAAATAGAAGTGCTATAACTTCTTTCGGTGTCTATAATGGTCGTCCTTATTTACTTGATAAAGAAAAAAATCAAATACTAAAATATGAAAAAGACGGTTCAAAATATAGTGAATGGTTGAAAGATAATAATGGAATTGAACCGATAAATTTAGCCATTGATTATGAAATTTATGTTTTAACTGAAAACGGTTCAGTTCTTAAATATTTATCGGGAACAAAAGAAGAATTTGCTTTAGCTACAGTTGATCCTGCCTTAACTCAAGCTAACAATATAAAAGTGGGAGAAAATTATATGTTTGTTTTAGATAAAACAAACAAGCGTATGTTAGTATTTCTAAAAAAGGACGGAACTTTTATTAATCAATATTCAAGTGATAAATTTACTAATTTAAAAGATTTCTCCATAGATGAAAATAATAGAAAGGCTTATTTTTTAAATGACAATTCTATTTATTCCATTGATTTAATATTCTAATTATTTATTCTAATTATTTTATGAAAAAAAATAAACCTGCTTTTACCCTAATTGAACTGTTGGTCGTAATAGCTATCATCGGAATACTGTCTACCTTGGCCGTAGTATCTCTAACTAATGCTCGTCAGAGTGCTCGTGATGCTAAGAGAATAGCTGATATCAAACAAATACAAACTTCTTTAGAACTATATTATCAAGATAACAATGAATATCCC
>CAYMZF010000009.1:1230-28065 GCA_964394905.1 uncultured Gammaproteobacteria bacterium | reverse complement strand
GTGGATTATTTATTAAATAACGGTTTACTTTCCAAAATGAGCTGGACTAATACAAGATCATGGTAGAGCTTATTGGATTAATCCGGCTGATGGCGGTAAAAATTATTTAGGTCGTCCCGATGATGCTTTTAGAATTTTAAAAGAAAATGGTTTGGGAATAAGTAACGCTAATATTAATAAAATAGATTTAGGTGAATTGTAATAATATAAATTGAAATTTAAAAAAGAGCTTTGTTTAAGACAAAGCTCTTTTGGTTTTGAATGTATCAGTTATCTTTTTAATTATTTTTTTATAGAAATTTAAAATTTGTTTTCTAAATAAACTATAAAGGAACCCAACTACAAAACAAAATATAACTGATATAATAAGAGTCAAGCCAACATCATTCCACTCTATTATTTTTATATCGCCTCCCAATTTTTGAAAAAAAGGAATAATAAATAGATTTACAAAAACTATTTTTAAGGCATAAACCGGTGGTGATTGAATGGCTAATTTTAATCCTCCTAATAAATGATGTTTTATGCTATTATTATTTTTTTTAGGATTCCAAATAACTTTGGTATTAAAAAAATAATATAATAGTATTAGATCGGTGATACTGGCAAAAATTCGGCAAATAAAAGATTGCCAAAAGGTAAACCCTATAATAAATATTTCATAGGGCATGGTTGCATAATTTTGCAACTCTAGAAATAAATAAGAGATTAGTATCTCTCTGGTTTTTTCTTTCACTTTGAAATATTTTTTTAAATGAACTATAATTTTATTATTAATTCTATTCTTTTTTTAATAGAGTGTCAATGATGTTTTAAAACTTGGGTATTATGTTTTTATGGTTCAAATATAATACTTTATAACTTAAATATATAAAAATATTTAATTTATAAAGTCTTGTATTTTCCTTTTATATATATTATACTTACTTGTAGTGTACAAAAAAGGAACTTTTTGTACACTACAGTATAAATAATATGCTAAAATCAACAGTTTTAAAACAAAAACAGGAAAAAGAAAGACTTCTTTCTTTGCCTTATATAGAGAGAACTAAAGAAAAAGAGGCAAAAAAATGGCTTAATTCTGATTTAATAAAGGTTGTTTTAGGACCTCGTCGAGCTGGTAAATCTGTTTTTTCTCTTATGCTTTTAAAGGATCGACCTTTTGCGTATTTTAATTTTGATGACGAATCATTTCCTGGCGAAGAAAAACTTGATCTTGATGAGCTTATGTCTGAGTTAAAGCAAGCTTATGGAGACACTAAATATATTTTATTTGATGAAATTCAAAATTTACCCAAATGGGAATTATTTGTAAATCGTTTACAACGAGAGGGGTATAATTTAGTATTGACTGGTTCAAACGCCAGACTTCTTTCAAAAGAATTGGCAACAGCGCTTACTGGCCGACATATACCTATACAAATATTGCCGTTTGATTTTAAGGAAATTCTTCGAGCAAAAAATTATGTTGTCTCTGAAGACAAACTTTTATTGTCAGATGAAAAGGCAAAATTTTTTGGATATTTAAATGAGTATATGATAAACGGTGGATATCCGGAGGTTGTTATAAAAAATCTTGATCCGCGAGGATATCTTGATATATTATTTGATTCACTTCTTTTTAAAGATGTTGTTAAACGACATAAGGTACGATTTTCTGAACAAATAGATAATCTTGGATCATATTTTATAAACAATATTGCCGGTCAGTATAGTATTCATAAACTTGCTAATATTTTAGACTTCAAAAGTGGAATTACGCTTGAAAGATATTTGAGTTATCTTACCGAAGCTTATCTTGTATTTTCTCTTAATCGCTATTCAGTTAAAGTCGGATTGCGATTAAAGTCTCCTAAAAAAGCTTATGTTGTTGATAATGGTTTTATTACAGCTAAAGCCGTACAACATTCGCCTAACATCGGTAAGTTTATGGAAAACCTTGTATTTACTGAATTGGTAAAACAAAGTAATGAGTCTAATCGAGAAATATTTTATTATCGTACCCGAAATGATCGAGAGGTTGATTTCGCCCTGAAAAAAGGAACTAAAATAGTGGAATTAATACAAGTTTGTTATGAAGTAAATAGTCAGGATGTTGAGCAGAGAGAAATAAAAGCTTTAGTAGAAGCCGGAAAAGAATTAAACGTTAGTAAACTTTTAGTGCTTACCTGGAATGATAAACGTACGGTTGAAAAAGATGGTTTAACTATATATTTTAAGCCATTATGGGAATGGCTTGTTGAATAAGTTTAAACTTTTTAATTTTTATTTAACTGTCTATTAATGTTAAATTTGACTTTTAATTGAGTTTATGTTATTATAGTCAATGTTATTTATAATTAATAATAAAAAAATATGAGACATGAATTTCTACGTTCAGAAAGAACGGAAGAAGAAAAAAAAGCTATCGCTAACGGCGAAGCTGATGAGAACGGTCAATATAATTTAAATTTTGATAAAAAAATTGAAACAAAAGAACCGTCTTTGACCGAAGAAAAAAGTGAAATAAAAATGCGACCTTCAACCGAGGAAGAGTTAGAAGAAGATGAATTAGCTAAACAAGCTGAAAATAGAAGAATATATAAACTAAATTCTTATAAAAGTGCTGAACAAGAGTATTTAGAAAAGAAAGGAGAAAATATTGCTAAGGCTATAGAAATAAGTAAGGGACTTCAAAAAAAAATTAGGGAGGTTATTGGTCAAGAATTTTATAATGCCTATCATAATAATTCTCAAGTAAATGTAGATAATCCCAGTATAAGAGAAATCAAAAAAAGAGCCGAGAAAACGAGAGAACAATATCCGCAATATGAACCGGTTCTTAATATTTTACTTCATATCAAGGCATATAATAATATAAAAAAGTGTATTGAAGAATTGGAGTTCGACAAAATTGAAGATTTTTTTCAACGGGTTAAAAGTATTAATTCCAACGTAAATGATTTTTCTTTTTTTATTAAAGGTCAATCTGAATGGAGTGAATTACTTGATACACTTGATTTAAATACTAAAAATAAATAATTAATTAGATTAGACTACGAATAATCAAAAAGCCTCAATTTTTTGAGGTTTTTTGTTTTTTTTGTTTAAATATGGCATAATAAAAACATGAAGAAATTTAGATATTTTTTATACTTTTTTTTGTTTTTAGCTGTTTTAGTATTAGCCGGTCTTTATATTGTGCCGGGAGGAAAAATGGTCTATCAACAAGATTTTTCTAAAAAGCATTTTAATTTTTTAGGCGGTCGTGGTTTTTTTTATAAAATGGGTCCGGAAGAACGATTAGCAGATAACAATAAAATGATTGGCGATCCTCTTTATTTTTATGTTCGAGCTCCTCGTAGTTTTTCCGAAGCGATTATGACCATAAAATATAAAATTAGTTCCGATAGTTTGGTTAAAAATGATTATTTAAATATTGAAACCGGAATTTTAATGGATAAAAGTAATTGGCGCTATAATCTTTATCCGGTTTTTAATAATAAATTAAATAAAATTTTTTCCACTTGGTCGGTAGTTAAAGATGAGAATATGACTTTAGCGCAAAAGAACAAAAAATTTTCCCGATTAACCGATTTTATAGAGCATAATGATTTTTCTAAATCTGCTTTCTATAATTATAATTTGAACTATGATTATGTTTTGCCCGGTTATCAAGCGGAAATAGGTAAAACTTTAAATATTTCAAATCTTCAAGGTTCCTATTCTTTCTATACCTATATTAAAGATGAAAATTTAAAAGTTGATTTTTCTTTTTTAAATAAAAATAATAATAATACTCAGGCTTTATCAATTTTTGTTTATTATCAAAATAATTTAATTTTTGATAAAAGTTTAACAGCTAATATTTTTTCACCTGACTTACCGGTTAATTTTAATCTAAATTTATCTAATTTGCCGGAAGGAGTTTACAAAGTGGAAATTAAAGCCAATGATGATTTTTTAACTTCTAATCTAATTTCCTATAATTCTAAATTAGTGTTTATCAACCGGGTTTGGTTGAGTGACTTATCAAATGGTTTAATTCTTTGGTCCGATAAAAATAATTTTAAAATTAAAAGCTTTTCCGCTCAATGTTTAGATAAGGTTGATATTAATAATGAAATTTTTACGGTGGACAAAATTTATCAGCAATTTGATTTTACTGTTTCAAATAAAGCTGATTTATATAAAATAACATCTGATTCTTGCGGTTTATT
Source organism: uncultured Gammaproteobacteria bacterium (assembly GCA_964394905.1). Classification (GTDB taxonomy): domain Bacteria; phylum Patescibacteriota; class Patescibacteriia; order Patescibacteriales; family UBA12465. The sequence continues at coordinate 23,866 of CAYMZF010000009.1, read as the reverse complement.
GATTGAAAATAACGGTTTATTTTCTTTTACTAAAGAATCGTTTTTTAATCCCGGTCTTAATAAAGTGGCCGAAGATACTAATTGGGATAATATTGATACAGTCGTGGCCGATTACAGTCAACCTTTAGAAAGTGATGGTTACTATATATCAAAAATAAAAATGAATTTACAATCGGCTGTTTATGATACTGACGGTTATCGTTTTATAATTTCCGCTCCGTTTTTAAAAAATTTAAGTTCTGATGAATACGTAGAAATAAAAGAAATAAAAATAGAGTTTCAAGGTAAAACCTTAATGGAAAAAATTAAAGAGATAGTTGGACGATTTAAAAAATAACATTTAAAATAAAAAACAATAATAAAATGAATTTAGATCAAAAAATAAAATATAGTCGGGAATTGTTTTATTGGTTTAGTATTACCATTATTTTATTTTTTATTTTAGAAATTATTTTTCCGGGTTTAGTTTTGGCTTATTTTAATATCAATATTTTGGTGTTTTTGTGGCTATTAAATTTTTTGTTTTTTCTTTTCATTAAAAAGAGTTAAATTTTTTAAAGTAGTATGATATAATGAGTTTATAATTTAAACATATGAATCTAAATAATTTTTTAAATCCTAAATATATCGCCGTTGTCGGAGCTTCTAGCAATAAAGAAAAAGTCGGACGTAAGGTTTTTGATAATATTTTAGAAAACAGAAAAACCGGAGTTTTTCCGATTAATTATAATGATAAAAAAATTGCCGGAATCAAAGCTTATTCCGATATTAGTTTAATTCCACTAAAAGATTGGTCTGATTTATTGGTAATGATTGTGGTACCGGCAAAATTGGTGGTGGCCGAAGTAGAAAAATGCGCTCGCTTAGGCGTTAAAAATATAGTTATTATCAGTGCCGGATTTAAAGAAATCGGTTTAAAGGGAAAAGAATTGGAAGATAATATACAAAAGATAGCTCAAAAAAATAATATTAATATTCTTGGTCCTAATTGTTTGGGATTTATTAATATAGCCAATTCTTTAAATGCCACTTTTTCTAATTACCATTCCGCTTTGACTAAAATTGATAAAAAAAATAATATCGCTTTTTTATCGCAATCCGGAGCTATTGGTAGTGCCGTTTTAGATTGGTTGGTCGGTAAAAATATTGGTTTGTCTTACTTTATAAGTTTAGGCAATAAAGCTGTTTTAAATGAAAATGATTTTTTTGAATTTTTTTTACATGATAAAAAAACTGATTTAGTTGTCGCTTATTTGGAAGAAATTTCTCAAGGTCCAAAATTCTTGGAATTGGTTTCAAAATTAGCTAAAATTAAGCCCGTGGCTATTTTAAAATCAGGCCGGACTGTTATCGGTAGTCAAATGGCTTCTTCACACACCGGAAGCTTAGCCGGGTCCTATAATATTACTTTAACAGCCTTGCGTCGCTCCGGGGCCATTATTTTAGATAATATTGATGAAATCTATAACTTAATGCGTTTAGTTAAGGGTCCGATAAATAATATTTCTAAAACCAGAGGTGATTTATTTGTTCTTTCCAATGCCGGAGGTTTATCGGTTATCGCGGCCGATGAAATTTTTACCAAAAAAGTTGTTTCGGCGGTTTTAGAAAAAAATACTGTTATTAAATTAAAAAAAGAATTACCGGAATTTGCCAATATCAAAAATCCTTTAGATATTTTAGGCGATGCCGATCCCGTTCGTTATCAAAAATCTTTAGAAATTGTTCTAGCCGATAAAAAAGTATCTTCAGTGTTAATTTTACTTACTCCTCAAAGCATGACCAAGGTTAAAGAAACAGCCGAAGTGATTGGTCAATTAAAAAAACAATATCCTAATAAATTAATAACCACTTGTTTTTTGGGCGGGTCGGAGGTGGCTAAAGGAAAAAGTATTTTAGCCGATTATTTAGTGCCTAATTTTGATTCGGTGGAAGAGGCGGTAATTATTTTAGGAAAATTTTTAGAATATTTAAAAAACAAAAAAGACATTAAAGTTTTTAATTCTAATAATATTAATTCTGATATTAAATTATCAGAAAATAAATTAAACGTATCATTATCAACCCCACATTTAATGGATTATATTAAGTCGTTTAAGTTATTAAAAAAATATAAAATAGATGCGGTTCTTCCTAAAAAAGTAAATAAAAATAATTTAAATTCCATAAAATATCCGGTAGCGATAAAATTTGTCGGTCCGGATTTTGTTCATAAAACCGACAAGCAAGCCATTTTTTTAAACATAAAAAACAAATCTGAAATTGAAATGATTATTAAGAAATTTAACGCTCAAGTTTATAATAAAAAAATTTCTTCCAATAATTATATTGTTTATCAACCGATGATTACCGGTAAATTAGAATTAATTTTGGGTTTAAAGCGTGATCCAGTTTTTGGTCCGATCATTTTATTAGGTTTGGGCGGAGTTTATACTGAAGTCTATAAAGATACAGTTTTGGAATTAGCTAACTTAGATAAAAATCAAGTTGAAGCTATGATTAAAAGATTAAAAATTTATCCGATAATAGCCGGGTCTCGGGGTCAGGTTGGAATTGATATGACTAAATTAGTTAAGATTATTTTAAATTTTTCTAAATTAGTTCAAACCAATAAAAACATTTCAGAAATTGATATAAATCCATTAGTGGTTGATAGTAAAAAAATTACCGCCCTGGATGTTCGGGTTATATCCGCTTAATAATATAAAATAAGTTTGATATAACATAGATTATTGTAAATTGTTAATAATAAAACAGAATGTTAATAAAATTAAAACAAATTTTTCAATCTCGGACTACCGGTATTACGGCGGCGGCTATTTTAATAGCTGTTTTTTCGTTGGCTTCCAGATTATTGGGAATTTTTCGGGATAGAATATTGGCCGGTCAATTTGGAGCGGGAGAAATTTTGGATGCTTATTGTTCAGCTTTTCGTATTCCCGATTTAATTTATAATTTACTTATTTTAGGAGCTTTGTCAGCCGGTTTTATTCCTGTTTTTTCATCGCTTATAAAAAAAATGAAAAGTTCCGACGATAAAAATATTTTTTTTGATCGTTTTAAAGAAGAAAATAAAGAAGCTTGGAATTTAGTAAGTAATCTTTTAAATACTTTAATTATTGTTTTATTTTTTTTCTCTTTATTGGGGTTTATTTTTGCTCCTCAACTTATCAGTTTAATTACTCCCGGTTTTTCCGATGAATTAAAAACCACTACAGTGATGCTTACTCGTATTATGTTTTTATCACCTTTGTTTTTGGGAATATCAAGTTTATTAGGTGGAATTTTACAATCGTTTAAAAATTTTTTAATTTTTTCTTTAGCTCCGATTTTCTATAATATTGGTATAATTGCCGGCGCTTTATGGTTGGTACCAATTATGGGCGCATCCGGTTTGGCTTGGGGTGTAGTATTGGGAGCTTTTTTACATATGTTTATTCAAATTCCAGCGGTTAGGTCGTTGGGTTTTCGTTGGCGGCTTTTCTATATTAACTTAAAAGAAAAAAGTTTTAAGGAGATTATAAAAATGATGGTTCCCAGAACTTTAAGTTTGGCTATCACTCAAATAAATTTATTGGTTATTACCATTATTGCTTCCACTTTAGACAGTGGTTCTTTAACCGTTTTTAATTTTGCCAATAATTTACAATCATTTCCGGTTGGTATTTTTGGAATTTCTTTCGCTGTAGCTGTTTTTCCGACTTTGTCAGTGGCGGCTTTTGATAATACAAAACTAATAAAAAATTTTTCTTACACCTTCAGACAAATTTTATTTTTTATCATTCCGTCTACAGTGTTGTTTATAACTCTAAGAGCTCAGCTGGTTAGAGTTATTTTTGGAACCGGACAGTTTTCTTGGCAAGATACTATTTTAACTATTGATACTCTAGGTTTTTTTGCCTTAAGTCTTTTTGCTCAAGCCACTATTCCGCTATTAACTAGAGTTTTTTATGCTCGGCATAATTCCAAAACTCCATTTTTTGTCGGTTTGATTTCAGTGGTGGTTAATATCTTTTTATCGTTGTTTTTCGGACGAAGAATGGGTGTAGCTGGTTTGGCTTTAGCTTTTTCTTTGTCCAGTATTTTAAATTTTATAATTTTATGGATGTGGCTATATTTTGAAATTGGAGATTTGGATCAAAAACAAATTATAAAATCGGTGGTAAAATTTTCAGTGGCCGGATTGTTTGCCGGGTTATTTGTTCAATTAGGTAAATTAATAATTTGGCCGTTTATTGATATGACTAAATTTTTAGGAGTTTTAGCTCAGGGATTGTTCGCCGGTTTATTCGGTTTGGGAATTTATTGTTTATTATGTTATTTTATGAAAAGCGAGGAAATGTTAGAAATAATAGAAGTTGTAAAAAGAAAATTGCCTTTTAGTCGTAAAATCAAAAAAAGTGATGATTTGGGAGATCAAAGCGAAGTTCGCGGGATATAGAGTTAACTCTTGCTTTACTTAGATTTATAAATTAAACTATAAAATTATAAACGTAATTATATTAAATTAAAATATTATATGGCCACCGATAAAATCAGAAATTTTTGTATCATCGCTCATATTGATCATGGAAAATCAACTTTAGCCGATAGAATGTTAGAGATTACTAATACAGTTGATAAACGTAAGATGAAAGATCAAATTCTTGATGGTATGGATATTGAGCGAGAAAGAGGAATTACTATAAAATTACAACCCGTTACTATGGATTATCAGGGTTATCAAATGAATTTGATTGATACTCCCGGTCACGTTGATTTTTCGTATGAAGTTTCCAGGTCTTTAGCAGCAGTGGAAACGGCCGTGCTGTTAGTTGATTGTACTCAAGGAATCCAAGCTCAAACTTTAGCTAATCTATATTTAGCCTTAGAACAAGATTTAACTATTATTCCGGTTATTAATAAAATTGATTTACCGGCCGCTAATCCTGAAAAAACTAAACGGGAAATTATTAAATTATTAGGTTGTCGGGAAGATGAAATTTTATCGGCTTCCGGAAAAACCGGTGAGGGAGTTGAAAGTATTTTACGGGCCATTATTTGTCAGGGTCGAGCTCCGCAAGAATCTAAAATTGATTTTACCCGAGCTTTAATTTTTGATTCTAAGTATGATGAATATAAAGGAGTGGTGGCTTACGTTAGAATTTTTGACGGACAAATAAAAAAAGGTGATAAGATTAAATTAATTGCTACTCGGGCCGAAAGTGAAGTTTTGGATATTGGAGTTTTCAAACCTGATTATTTATCTACCGGTAGTTTACTAACTGGAGTCATCGGTTATATCGTGACCGGTTTTAAAGAAGTGGGTGAATGTCGAGTTGGTGATACCGTTACTTTTGTTTCTAATTCTAACATTGAACCACTAGCCGGTTACAAAGAAGTTAAACCGATGGTTTTTGCCGGAATTTTTCCGCGGGAAGGCAGTGATTTAGATGATCTTCGCGATGCCATGGATAAATTAAAATTAAATGATAGTTCTTTAGTGTTTGAACCGGAAAGATCGGATGCTTTAGGTTTCGGTTTTAGATGCGGTTTTTTAGGTTTGCTTCATTTGGAAATATTTCAAGAAAGATTACGACGAGAATATAATTTAGATTTGATAGTTACTATTCCCAGTGTCGCTTATAAAGTATATAAAAATAATGGGGAAGAAATAATTATTAGAACTCCGCAAAGATTACCTGATCCTACGGAAATAGCAAAAATAGAAGAACCCTGGGTAGCTTTGGATGTTATAAGTCCGAAAGACTATATCGGTAATATTATGAAACTAGCGCAAGATAAAAGAGGTATTTATAAAAATACTCAGTTTATATCTTCTGAAACCGATGAACAACGAGTTATTTTACATTATGAAATTCCGATGTCGGCGATTTTAACCGATTTTTATGATAAAATAAAAAGTATCAGTGCCGGTTATGCCTCTATTAATTATGAATATCTTGATTACCGAGTGGCTGATGTGGTTAAAATGGATATTTTGGTAGCCGAAGAACCGATTGAAGCTTTAGCCACAATTGTTTACCGGGACGAAGCTTTTCGTCGTGGTAAAGAAATAGTCAATGTTTTGAAAGATTCTTTACATAAGCAAATGTTTGTTTTAAAAATTCAAGCGGCAATTTCAGGTAAAGTGGTAGCGGCTGAAAGATTATCGGCTATGAGAAAAGATGTTACCGCTAAGTTGTATGGAGGAGATGTTTCTCGAAAAAGAAAATTATTAGAAAAACAAAAAAAAGGAAAAAAGAAAATGATGGCTGCCGGTAAGGGTAGTGTTGAAATTCCACCGGATACTTTTGTAAAGATATTAAAAAAATAATTATATAAAATTATGCTTAAGAGAACTAAAAGAAAAATTAATAAAGTTATTTGGATAATACTGTCAATTATTGTTATTTTTTCAATGATGGCCTGGACCTTAATGGTTGCTTTCGTTTAATTAAAGTTTATAAATAAATTAAAATAGTATGGAAAAAATTTGGCAATTGTATCCCAAGATGCCAAGTGATTTTTGGGAGAAACATCAGGATTATAATAAGTTCATTTTACAATTATTATATAATCGCGGTCTTAAAACTGATGAAGATTTAAAATGGTTTTTAAACTCGGAATTATCAGAGCCGATGGAATTTTTAGATCCTTTTTTGTTTAAGGATATGGCTCCGGCGGTTGATTTGATTATTTCTCATATAAAACAGGGAAATAAAATTATGATTTATGGCGACTATGATGCCGATGGCGTTACTTCTTCCGCTTTGCTTTATGATATCTTTAAAATTTTTAAAGCTGAGGTTGATTTCTATTTACCGGATAGAGTAAGCGAGGGTTATGGATTAAATATGAGCGTTACTAATGAAATAAAAAATAATAATTTTTCTTTAATTATTACAGTTGATAACGGTATTAGAAATAAGGATGAAGTGGCTTATGCTCAAAGTTTAGGTTTGGATGTTATCGTTACCGATCATCATGCTTATCCGGAAAAAAAAGAAGATTGGCCTAAATGTTTAATTATTAATCCGGCCGACAGTTCTTCGGGTTATCCGTTTAAATTTTTAGCCGGCGTCGGAGTAGCTTTTAAGTTAGCTTCAGCCTTAATTGAGAAATCAAAACTGGAAGATGAATACAAAAAATTATTAATAGCTCGCAGTTTAGATTTGGCGGTTATTGGAACCATAACCGATATGGTGGCTTTAGTCGGAGAAAATCGTTTAATAGTTCAAAGAGGACTGGAAATGTTAAATTCCACTAAACGATTGGGATTACTGGAGCTTATAAAAATAATCGGTTCAACCAATGAATTAAATTCTTTTAATATCGGTTTTCAAATCGGTCCGCGATTAAATGCGGCCAGTCGAATAAAACATGCTAACTCGGCTTTAAAATTATTAATCAGTAAAGATCAAGTTGAAGCTGAAAAATTAGCCGTAGAATTAAATGATAAAAATATTGAAAGACAAAAAATAACGGAAGAAGTTTTAGCTTCGGCCGAAAGTCAAATTGATCAAAATAATTTACCTAAAATTATTATAGTTAAGAATTTTTCTGATAATGCTTGGAGCGAAGGAGTTATTGGTTTAGTGGCCGGGAAATTGGTAGAAAAATATTATCGTCCTGTATTTGTTATTGTCAGAACTGAAGAAAAAGCGATAGCCGAAGATGGAAAGGAGTATTTTTTATACAAAAGTAGCGGTCGTAGCGTAGAAGAATTTAATTTAGTCTCGGCCTTAGAAAATAGTAAAAAATATTTATACAAATATGGCGGTCATCCGATGGCCGGAGGTTTTTCAATTTTAGGTGAAAGTAATACTTTGTCTTTTATAGACCATATTGAAAAAATAGCCAACGAAGTTTTAGCTAAAAAATCGTTATTACCAAAAATAAAAGTGGATTGTGAATTAAATTTTTCCGATATTAACGAAGATTTAGTTGAAGCGATAAATAAAATGAGTCCTTTCGGTCAAAATAATCCTAGTCCTAAATTTGCCAGTTTTAATGTTAAAATTATAGATATTAACAAAATGGGTTTTGACAGTCAGCACATTAAACTTAAATTTTTAAATCATAATGATCAAGAAATGAAATTTTTTTGGGGAATTTCTTTTGGCGGTAGTAAACGATATGATTACTTAAAAATTGGTGATAATGTTGATGTGGTTTATTCGTTGGAATTTAATTATTTTAACGGTCATAAAGATATTCAATGTAAAATTATTGATATTAAAAAAAATTCTAAATAATTTTTAAAACATAGGTTAATAAAAAGATAAAATAAAAATAATAATATGAATACCAAATTAATTATTTTTACCGATGGTGGAGCTCGAGGCAATCCGGGACCGGCCGGAATAGGAGCAGTAATCTATAACGATAAAAAAGAAAAAATAGCTGAAATTTCTAAATATTTAGGCGAGACTACTAATAATCAAGCTGAATATCAAGCGTTAATTGTAGCTTTAAAAAAGGCTAAGGAATTAGGCGGTCGGGAATTAGATGTTTTTTTAGATAGTGAATTAGTGGTTAAACAATTAAATCGTGAATATAAAGTAAAAAACAAGGATTTAGCACCCTTGTTTTTGGAAGTATATAATTTATCTCTAAATTTTTCTAAAATAAAATTTACTCATGTTTATCGGGAAAAAAATCAAGAAGCGGATAGACTAGCCAATGAAGCGATGGATAAAAGAAGTTAATTTATTTAACTTTTTGACAATTCTTTCCGGCTAAATTATTAGTTTTTTTACAAGCACCTTTACTTAAAACCGGTAATTCAAAATGCCAACATTCAGCACTTAATAGACAAGCTCCCGCTTCAAACATACAATTTTGTAATTGATATTGGGCTGTTTTATCAGTGACTCCGTTTTTGTTTAATCCCCACATATCAACTGCACTTCCGGAAGTGTGCGGACAAAGTTTACTTTCTGCAGGATATGGGCAACAGACTTGATCAACATTATCTTTTTTTGTTCCACATTGATTGGTGTTATGGGTATAATTTTGATCATAAAGTTTTTTTTGTCGAGTTACGGTTCTTGATAACGAACTTATTTTTATTTTAAAGCCTTTTTCCTTCATACAATCAGCTGCTTTAATGATGGCTTGAGCTAATTCGGGGTTAGCTTTTCCTCCGGAATTGTCTATTATATTAGAATGAGAAGGAATAGCTACCCATTGATCTGGTGGATATAATCCGGCTCCTGTATAATCAACCGCTTCGGTCATCTCGGTTTCGGCTATTATCGGTTCAACGGTTTCTAATACTGTATATTTCATTCCGACTAAATCCGGATTTATTTGGTATAGTAAAATATATGATGTCAAAAGAATAAGTATGCCGGTCAAACTACCGCTAATCCAACTCTTAGCTTGAGTTACACGACTGGCATTACCGGCCGATACTAACCAAATAACTCCACCGACCATTAAGGCGATAACGACTAATACTCCTCCAATAGCTAATAAATAATTATAGATAGCATAAATATAAATAGCTATCCAAGGAATTTGACAGCTTTCAATTCCAGAGGTAGATGTACATACAACCGGATATTTAGCGGCTAATTCATCTATTCCCGGTATTTTTATTTGTAAATTACCTAAAGGATTTAAGTCGGGTGTTTTTTTTATTGCTGCATCTTTAAGCGTGCAACAACAAGTATAGTCCGTAGAATAAGTTACATGAGTATTACTAGTAGGTATAGCGTTAGTACAATAAAAAACAGCGTCGTTTATAAGAATATTTTTTTGGTTTGAAGAACAACTGCCAGAATTAGAAAAATTTTCACCGGATTTTGTGATTTTTTCTGTCCATTCACAATTATATTTTGCGGCGTCGGCAACTTTGGCATCAATGTTATTGTCGATACTAATTGCTGTTTCCGAACAAGGAGTGGAAGTATTTAAGGATGACATACAAGTACCGGTAGTTGAGACTAAATTGGTATATATACATGTGCAACTATTAGGGCAATCAGCGTTTTCTTGACAAGTGCTAGTTTCTGCTAAACTTTTATTAATTGGTAGTAATAACCAAAAAATAAAAAGAAAAATAATAATAAAATATTTTTTAAAATAGTTATAATTCATAATTATTTAAATAAATGTTTAAATCGTTTTTGTTTTTGTCGGTAATTTTCTTGTAATTCTAAATAATTTTTAGCAGTTTCGCTTTGATTAATTAATTTTCCATTTTCGTATTCAAGTAGGGGATACAAACCGCTTAAAACAGCTAATTTTCCCATTTCAACTGCTTCATCCGTTTTAATTCCCCAACCGGGAATACAAGGAGCAAGTATTTGAATATATCCCGGACCTTTTATAGCTAATCCTTTTTTTACTTTATTATAAATATCATCAGGATAACCGGCGGTGCTTTGGGCGACATAAGGGATATTATGAGCCAAAGCTATTTTTATCATATCTTTTTTTTCTAAATTATTTCCGGTAGTTTCACAAATTTTTTTTATTTTACATTCTCCGTCGGGTGATGTACTGGTAATAGCTCCGTAAGGAGTAGATCCCGAAGCTTGATAACCGGTATTGGAATAACTTTCGGTATCATAACAAATGTATAAAATATTTTCTTTTCTTTCCCACATCCCACTGATAAGACCCAAACCAATATCAAAAGTTCCTCCGTCACCGGCCATTACTACAACTTTAGTATTAGTATTTTTTTGTTGTTTTAAAGCGGCAGAAATACCGCTAGCGACGGCGGATGGATTTTCAAAAACCGAATGGATCCAAGGTAAACCCCAGGCACTTTGCGGATAGGGAGTAGTAGTTACTTCTAAACAACCGGTGGCGTTAGCGATAATAACATTTTTATTTAAAGCTCGCATAACCGATTGAACGGCTGATAATTGTCCGCAACCAGCACAAGCGTTATGACCGGAAGAGATTAGTTTTTTATTTTGTATATTTTTCATTTTTTATTTAATAATATAAATTTTAATAGCAACACCATAAAGCAAGTCCGCTACAATTTCTTCCTTCACCACTATCCCATTTCAAACCAGTTGTTTCTGTTTGACACTTATTAACTGCTCCGCCAGTATGGCATTTTCCTCCTAATAATCCACAAGGTTCGTTTTCTATTCCTTTTCCTTGATAAGCAATTTTATCATAACAATAGCAATCTTCATTATCATTATTACAATAATCTCCATTATTTTTATCTTTACATTGAGAATTGTCTATGGTTATAATAGCAGAAGATTTACAGCAAGTACTTTCATAACACGATCTTCCTCCTAAATCCCGATTAACACACCTATCTTTTTGAACACAGCGACTATTAAATTCATTCCCGCAAGGTTCTCCTATTGCTCCGTTACCACCTCCATATGCTTTTTCGGAAAAGCAATAACAATAAGTGTAAGTATTTGTTGTATTACATTTTTCTCCCCAACTATCACTAAGTCCTTTACCAAAACACTCTTCTTTATTTATTGCTTTTTCTTCTTCGGTTAGTTGAACACACTTATCTCCATCGACTATATAACCAGTAAAAAATTTACCCGATAAATATTTAGATAAATTATTTTCATATTTACTTTCTAAATCTTTGTCGGAAATAGCAGTAATTTCCCCACTATTAACTAAGGTTGAATAGCAATCTTTAGAAGTAGTTTCAAAAGCTTTGTCTTGACTTTTTGTACTTACGCAACATCCATTTTCTTGAGCTGTTATGGTTTCTATCTCTTGTATTTGAAAATTTACTAAATTTGGGTTTATTAATTTTAATAGGAGAAAAGATGATAAGGCTAAAATTAAACCGGTAAAACTTCCCATCATCCAGTTTTTAGCTTGAGAAATTCTTTCGGTATTACCGGCGGCTGTTAGCCATACTATTCCGGAAACCATTAAAACGATAGCAGCAAGTAATCCGACAATAGCTAATAGATAATTATAAATAGCTTTTATATATTCACCGATAAAAGCAGTACTTGCTGTTACAGTAGAAGAAGCACCTTCTTTAAACGATGATCCGGGAATAGTGATTTGAGGCTTAAACGTTATGTTATTGGCCATTACTATTTTTGGTGTAAAAGAAAAGACAATAACAAGCAGAAAAAAAATAAAAAGTAAATTAAATTTGTTTTTTTTCATAATTTTAACTTAATTTTGCCAAAATTAGAAGCATTATTAATTGCATCAAAAAAATAATAAAAAACATCATAATAAAAACATAAGGCCAACCGGTAATTTTATGACGACAAGCTCGAGTGAATAAGTTTTTTATTGATTTACCTAGTTTACATTTAATTTTTTTCATAAGTTTAAATAAAGTTTATTTTTTTAAAAGAATTAAATTTAGTTATAATTTCTAAGATTGTTTTTTCGGTAATATCCTTACCTCCTAAACCGCCGATAAAATTTTTAATGATTTGTTTATCCGTTGTTACGGTTTTTACGTCTAAATACAAAGGACTGAAATTGCCGAAACTAACGGCTTTTTCTAAAACTAATATGTTCTTAGCTTCTTTTATTATATCATAAATTGCTTGTTCAGGAAAAGGACGATAAGTTTTTATTTTTAAAATTCCGACATTTTTTTCGTCTTTTAAAGCGGTTTTAACTGTTCCGACAACTGAACCCATAGTGATTATTATGGTTTTAGCTTTTTTTGGTCCAACATATTCTATTAAACCGTTATCAGTAGTTAAATTTTGTTTATTTATTGATTTATCTTGTAGTTCAGTTTTTATTATTTTTTCTAAATTTATATATTCTTTGTTTATTTCTTTTAAAGTATTTTGAAATTCATTATACATTTTTTCTCTCAAGGTCTGATAATATTGCGGGGATAAAAAAGCACCTAGGGTGGCCGGGTTTTTTGTGTCCAAATAATTTCCTTTAGCCGGTTTATAATCAGGCAAGAATTTTTTTATAATTTTTTTATCCGGAATATATACCGGTTCAAAACAATGAGTTAGAATAAAACCATCTACGTTAACAAAAACCGGGAAACCGGTTTTTTCCGCCACTTTATAGGCTAAAACATGTTGCCAAACAGCTTCTTGATTATTTTCGGCCATAAGCATTATCCAGCCGGCGTCACGAATGGCCATAGCGTCTTGTTCATCATTCCAAATATTAATCGGGGCTGAAATTGCTCGGTTGGCTAAAGTCATAACTACAGGCAAGCGCATCCCAGAAATATTATAAACAACTTCCGTCATAAGAAGTAATCCTTGAGAACTGGTAGCGCTATAAGTTCTAACGCCTTTAGCCGAAGCTCCTAAAACTATAGAAGCGGCGGCAAATTCACTTTCAGCTCGGATGTATTCATAATCAGCTTGACCGTCCGCTTTAAATTTAGCTAAATCTTCAACAATATGAGTTTGGGGAGTAATGGGATAAGCGGAAATAACTTGCGGTTTAATATTGTTTATAGTCAAAGCTATAGCTCGGGAGCCTTCTAATAATTTTTTTTCTGACTTATTTTTTGTTTTTAAGTTATTATTCATATATTTAAAAGTATATTTAATTGTCTAAAATTATAATAATCGGAGCATGGTCCGAACCTAAAACTTTATCTAAAATATCAGCTTCTTTTATCTTTTTTGTTAATCTTTTGGAAACGCAAAAATAATCTATCCGCCAACCGATATTTCTAATTCGAGCTCCGGCGCGAAAACTCCACCAAGAATATTTTATTTTTTCCGGATGAACATATCTAAAAGTATCAATAAAATTATTTTTTAAGAATTCGGTCATAAAACGACGTTCAGTCTCAGTAAATCCGGCCGAACCTTCGTTATCTTTGGGTCGGGCGATGTCAATTTCTTGATGAGCGACATTAAAATCACCGGTGATAATAACCGGTTTCTTTTTTTCTATTTTTTTTATATATTTTAATATTTCTTGGTTAAATTCCGTTTTATACGGCAAACGGCTTAATTCATGATTAGCATTAGGAAAATAAGTGTTGATAAAATAGAAATTTTTTAATTCTAAAGTTTGACAACGTCCTTCAATATCAAATTTTTTTATATTAAAACCGTTTTTTTGACTCAAAGGTTTTAATTCTTTTTTGTATAAAATCAAAGTACCGCTATAACCGGGTCGTTCGGCCGGATTCCAAAATTCTTCATAGTCAACAAAGTCAAAATTTTCTAATTCTTTTTTAGCGGAAGATATTTTTATTTCTTGGATAGCTAAAATATCGGGATTTTCTTTTTTTAAAAAATCAGTTAATCCTTTTTTAGCTACGGCTCTAATTCCGTTTACATTCCAAGATATTATTTTCATAATTTATTATATTTTTAACTTTTCTATTTAGTTTTTTTATGCTATTATCATCATATAATATATTAGCTAAATAATCAATGAATTTAGACGACAGAATTGAATATTTGAGAAATAAAGGTTTCAAAAAAAGAGTTCATTCTCACTGGTATAAAAAGTGGTGGGTAATTTTAATTTTGATTACTTTAGCTGTTGTTTTGGTCTATATTTTATCTTTTGCTTTCTTGGCTTGGCGTTTAGCTACAAATCCGACAGAAGCTAATTTAATTCGTCAAACAAATGTTAATGAAACTTTAATAAACAATAATTCTTCCACTTCCGATCAAGTATCAATTGATATTATTCAAGGACAAAATAATTATTATTTAGGATCAAATAATCCCCAATTTACGTTGGTATTTTTTTCTGATTTTAATTGTTCTTATTGTCAAAAGAATTCCGATGTGGTTGGAAAATTAATTATTAAGTATGGTGATAAGATAAAAATAATTATTCGCGATTATCCGATTATTAGCGATAATTCGGTTGATTTAGCGATGGGAGCCCGATGTGCGGGAGAACAAGGAAAATATTGGCCAATGTATTACAAAATGTTTGAATTACAAGGAGATTTTTCAACCGACGGATTAAATACCATTGCCCAAACGGTGGGAGTAAACGACCTTGCCAAATTTTCCGATTGTTTGCTTAACAAAACTTATTTAAATGAAATAAAAAAAGATTATTCGGATGGTCAATATTTAAAACTAGAAGGAACTCCGTCTTGGTATATTAACGGAACCAAAGTAAGTAGCGGTTATATTTCTTTTGATTCTTGGGTAACATTATTGGATAATATTCTTAAATAATTTTTTATTAAATTAAAAATAAATGAAAAACTTATCGGATCAACAAATTAGAATTCATGGTCGTGGCGGTCAAGGAGTGGTAGCTATGGCTGAAATGTTAGCAACCGCTTTTTTTATTGACGGCTATAGAGTTCAAGCTTTTCCCAGTTTTGGTGTGGAAAGAAGCGGAGCCCCAATTCAATCTTTTGTTAGAATTTCATCTCAAGAAATTTTAACTCGCGAGCATGTCTATAAACCGGATTTATTGTTAATATTGGATTTTTCTCTAATTGGCCGAGATGATATTTTTGTTGGTATTAAAAATTCCACTAAAATAATTATTAATTCTAATTTGAAACCGATTGAAGTTTTTCAAAAAATAAAAATCGCGACCAAATTACCTGACGGGTTTAAATCAAATAATATTATTGTAGTTGATGCCACTAAAATTGCTTTAAATATTTTTGGAAAAAATTTGGTTAATACCATTATGTTAGGTGTTCTAACAAAAATTCCTGATCTGTTAAAAATAACTTCGGTTCAACAAGCTATTGTTGAAAAATTTTCTGATAAAGGCGAGGAAATAGTTAAAAAAAATATTTTAGCCATTAATCAAGCTATTTAAATATTAAATAATTTAACTAAAATAAACTAAGTATAATAAAATTTTAATATATGAAAAAAGAAAAATTGATTTTAATTTGTGTAGCTATAATTGCTTTTTCGATTATAGTAAGTCAAATAATAAAACAAAATTCTATTGAAAGACAAGCTAATCTTAAAATAGAACAAGACAGGCAAGTTCTTGAATACCAAAAAGAGCAAGATGAAAAAATTGAAGCTGATAAAATTTACAATAAAATGATGCTTGACGCTTGTTTATCTGACGCTGATACAGCTTATTGGGATTATATGGAATTAAATGGGACTGAAAAAGATGATGGGACAATTTGGGCTCAAAATAGTGTTTGGGATAGAGCAGAAAAAAGAAAGAAAGATTATATTGATAATTGTTATAGAAAATATCCAAACGAATAAAATATGGCAGCCATTAATCAAGCTATTTAAATTTAATTTCTCTTAAGACTAATTTAATTAATTTAAATTTATAATATTATGTTAACAGTTACTTCAGGTTCGTCTGTAAACAATAAAACCGGATCTTGGCGATCTTATCGTCCGACAGTTGATAAAAATAAATGTATCGCTTGTAGTTTGTGTACTAAAATTTGTCCCGATGGGGCGATTAATTTAAAAAAAGTAAAAGATAAATTAAAAGCGGATGTTAATTATGATTATTGTAAGGGTTGCGGTTTATGCGCCAAAGAATGTCCGGTTAAGGCTATAATAATGGAAGAAGAAAAATAATTTAAGAAATTAATTTATGGATTTGCTCCAAGAGACTTTAATATTGTGTAAAAAATATAATATTAAACCCGAGAAATCAAAGGGACAGAATTTTTTAATTAATGAAGATATTTATGACAAGATAATAACGATGGCTGATTTAAAACCCGATGATACTGTTTTAGAAATCGGTCCGGGTTTAGGCTTTTTAACTCGTAAGTTGGCCGTTAAAGTAAAAAAAGTGATAACGGTTGAAGTTGATTCTCAATTGGTTGATTTTTTACAGCGAGATTTTAAACAGAAAAAAATAAATAATATTAAAATTTTTAATAATGATATTTTACAAGCTCGGGGAAATAATTTTTCTAAATTGGGAAAGTATAAAGTGGTGTCCAATTTACCCTATAATATCACTTCTATTTTTTTAAGAAAACTTTTAAGTTTAAATAATAAACCGCAGGCGATTATTTTAATGTTACAAAAAGAAGTGGTGGACAGAATTATTGCCGAACCGCCTAAAATGAGTTTATTGTCTTGTTCGGTTCAGTTTTATGCTAAGGCCAAATTAATGTTGAATGTTTCTAAAGATAATTTTTATCCCAGGCCTAAAGTTGACAGCGCTATTATCAAAATAGTGCCGGATAAAAAATTATTACCGGATTATGATGAAGAAAAAAAGTTTTTTAAATTATTACATATCGGTTATAGCGCTAAGAGAAAGATGTTAAAAAACAATTTAGCTGGCGGTTTAAAGATAAGTCCTTCTACCGCTGAAAATATTATAAAACAAGCTAATTTAAACGAAAAAGTTCGTTCCGAACAATTAAATATTCAAGATTGGTTAAACATTTATGGGTTTTTAAAAAAAACTTCTTAATTTTTTAATTTTTTCTTGCTTTTTTATAAAAAATATTATAATATTTTAATATGGAAAACAACAATAATCAGGGTGATGACGAGAAAAATATCAGTTACCCTAAAATGGATAAAAATCATAAAACAGCTTTAATTATTTTAGGTGTTTTTAGTGTGGCCATTATTGGTATTTGGTTTACTAATTTTTTTGGTAGTTTAAATAATCCGTTTGATTATAGTTCATTAGCCTCAGAAAATTCTAATAATAATTCTAATTCCGTGACTACTTCCACTGATTTGGATTCTAGTAATTTAAATTTAAAATTAGTTGATACCGACGGTGACAGTATTTCCGATTGGGATGAATTGTTTACTTACGGTTCTTCACCTTATTTGGAAGATACTGATGGTGATGATTTGTCGGATTATGAAGAAATTTTTACCTATAAGACTGATCCGAGTTGTTTGGAGGGACAAAATTGTTCCGGTACTCTAACTCAAAGTGAAGCCCAAGGAGAAAATAATACCGCTGAAGTAATAGACAGTTATTATAATACTTCTTCCAGTAGTTCTTCTGGTAGCTCCAGTTCCGATATCACCGCCGAGGAAGTATCAGCTTATTTAGATTCGGGCGATGTTGATATTTCTTATCTAAGAGAACTTTTATTGGATGAAGGTTTTAGTCAAACGGAATTAGATCAAATTAGCGATGAAGATTTAATATCAGTCTATAAAGACGCTATTAATGGCAATTAAAGATTTTAAAATAATTACATAGAATATGAAAGTATCAAAAAATATTTTTGGTAAAAGAAAATTTTTTGTTATCGCTTTTATCACTGTTTTTTTAATGGGTAGTTTTTTTATTCCAAATAAAGTTTCAGCTTTTGGTGATGTTATTGGAGGTCCAACTACCGTTATTAATAAAATAATAAATGCTATAAAAGAGAAAAAGACTGATTGGTTAAAAGATATTGCCACTAAAGTTTATCAAAAAACTTTAACTCAGGTTTTAAATAAATTGGCTTATGATGCCGCTACCTATATCGGTACCGGCGGTGAAGGTCAAAGTGAATTATTTACCACCGACTATATAAAAGATTTTGCCGAAGATGCCGGGAATGCCGCTTTTGGCGGTTTTGTTGATTCTATAAGTAAGGATTGGCAAGTTGATTTATGTCAACCCACTGGAGGAGATAGCGCTAAAGTTGCTATTGGTTTGGGTTTAGTACAATATAATCAACCTACTATTACCAAACCTAATTGTGACTTTCAGACTTTAGTCGGAAATTGGACCAGTGAAATTGAAAAATGGAAAAGTTTTAAAGAACCGGATTATTTAAAAAAATTAACTGATTCATTCTCTCCGACAGGCAATGATGTAATGGTTGCTTTAACTATGTTTGATCGAGCTACGGCTTCCAGTATCGAAGAAAAAGATAAACAAGAAAAACAATTAATTTCAAATAAGGGTTGGTTGGATGTTAGAAATGCCGGTGGTAAAAGTGAAGGTACTCCCGGTCAAGCTGAAAAAGGATTAGACGCGGCTGAAAAAACTCAAAAAGAGAGTTTATTTAAAGATACCGGCAATATTTTAATGGATGCGGCTAATATCTTTTTAAATCAAGTGGCTATTACCGGTTTTGATACTATTGTAAAAAAATTAGGCGAGATTGCTTTAAAAGGAAATACTTCTAAAACTAATTATTCTTCGGCTGATATTGATTATGGTTCTTATTCCGGCAAGACTTATATGGTTGACGCTTTAAAAAAAATTATCCAACCAAAGTTTAACGTTAATGCCGATTATGATGTACTGTCAACCTTAATGGTTTGTTTGGATGAAAATAATCCGGCTCCTAATAATTGTGTTATTGACACTAATTTTAGTCAAGCGGTCCAAAACAAAAATACTGTTATTGAAGCTATAAATAATGGTTATTTAAATTCAAACTGGACTTTTTCTGATGAGAACAGTTATTTATCCGGTTTTAATTATCGTTCTCTTATTATTTTAAAAAAATTTCGTATTATTCCTTTAGGTTGGGAAGAAGCTTTCACTCGAGCTAAAGAAAAAACAACCACTACCGGTTATAAATATACCTTAATGGACATGGTATCATGTTATGATCCCAATGATAATTATGAAACTTTCAGTTCCGGTTTTTTACAATCTAATTTTTCCAGTTATGATTGGTGCGAAGGTTTAATTGATCCCGATTGGGTTTTAAAAGCTCCTTTAAGTTATTGTAAAAAACAAGGTTATGGTGGTTATATTGTTACTCAACAATTAATTAATATTTCCGATGAAATTTCCGAAAGTACCGATGTTGATCCGATTATTATTTCCAGGTCGGATGATTATTGCGCTGATGAACAATCTTGTATTAAAGAAAACTCCGATGGTTCCTGTGAATATTACGGTTATTGTACTGAAGAAAAAAGATCTTGGAATTTTGGTAAAGATTCTTGTAATGCCGTTTTTAATACTTGTGAATCTTTTACCAGCGCTTCAAACGGTGAGACATTGGCTCTGCTTAAAAATACTATTGATTACGGATCTTGTGATTCTAATAATGTTGGTTGTGCTGAGTATTCAACTTTAGGAATTTATTCAACTTCTTCGGCTCAAGTCGCTTGGAGTAATTTGTATTTAATTCATTTAAATAGTAAAGCCGAGACTTGTTCTGAATCAAACGAAGGTTGTCAGGAACTTATCAGAACTAATTCTGGTGGCGGTCATAATTTTTTAATGAATGGCAGTTTTGAAAACGCTACCAGTCCTAACAGTAATTGGAATAGTGCTTTAGCTACTACTTCAGTTGAAGCTTATAATGGTAGTGTTTCAGCGATTTTACCGACATCGGCATCTCTTTCTAATACTATTAATGTAGCTTCTTCTGATCATACTATTGCCGGAGAAACTTATACTTTATCTTTTTATTCTCATTGTGATGGATCTAATTCTTCTTATGTATCCATTGGTTCGGATAATAGAAAAAATATCGCTACCAGTACCGGTTTTATATACAATGCTTTAACCTATACTTATCCTAGTAATTATTCTGATAACAAAATTTCTTTTAGTATTTTTTCTCAAGGTAATACTTGTTATATTGATGATATAAAGTTAGAGAGAGGTACTACCGGAACTTTCTATTCAGAATATCGAGGTGAGGGATTGATTTATGAAAAATTAATTCCTGATTATTTAAAAACTGCTTGTTATGAAAATCCTTATGCTTCTAGTCCCGATTATAAATTAAAAGATAATGCTCCGGATAAATGTTATCAATATGCACGTTTATGTAATAATGAAGAAATCGGTTGTAATGTCTTTACTTCGGTTTATGGAATTAAAATTGCCGCTAAAGCTTTAGATAAAGATTATTGTTCTGATCAATGTATCGGTTATGATGTTTATGTTCAAAAGAATACTTTATTTGAAAATAATGCGGTCAATAAATTTATCCCAAGTTCGGCTCGGGCTTGTTCGGCCAGTGCTTCCGGTTGTAGCGAATTTACTAACTTAGATGAATTAGCTTCCGGTGGAGAAGCTAAAGAATATTATACTTATCTAAGAACTTGTATTAAACCGGATCAAGGAACTTGTAGTGATTTTTATTCTTGGGAAGGTAGCGATGAATCTGGTTATCAGTTAAGATCCTTTAAATTGGAAGAATATAGTTCTCAACCTTTTCCTAAAGTAACTTCCGGTTTTTTTGTTAGTACTTCTAGCGGCAGTATGTATTATCAAAAAGATAATAATGTAGCAGTTTGTAATCAAGCTATATATAATTTATCTCCTTCTGATTCCGGTTATAATTCTGATTGTCGGGAATTCTATAACAAAAACGGGCAATTAGTTTATGCTTTGTATTCTACTACTATAACTTGTTCAGATAATTGTAAAACTTATAGAATGACTGAAAAAAATATTAATTCTGATATTACTTCACAATCGGCTTGTCAGGCTTTAGGAACTACTTCGGCTCATTGGGATTCAAATAATAATGTTTGTTATCAATGTTTAAATGGTGGAACCTGGAGCAATGATCAAGTTTCTTGTTTGTATAAAGCTATACCGGGTGAAGGTCAGACTTGTCAGGCTAGTAGTAATAATTGTCGTGAATATAACGGTAATTCCGGAAACAGCGTTCAAATAATTTCTTCTTTTGATTTTGACGACGAAGATACTTTATCGGAGTGGACCGGAAGTGTTACTTCCAGTAATGAATCACTTAATCAAGGAGGTAAGTCAATGAAGCTTACCGGTTCGACTGGTGTTGAAATCGGAACTGACGTTTCCAAAGGTTCTTCCTATATTCTTAAATTATTAATAAAAAATACTCAAGCTAAAAATTTATCGGTTTATTTTTCTAATGGTACCGATAACAGTTTATTTGGCGTAGCGGGAGAAACCCAATCTAATTACAGTATTAATGTTCCGGCTAGTAGCGGTTGGCAATTGTATCAAGTTAATTTGTCTAATTTAAATCATAATATCAGTAATAATGAAACCTTAAATTTTTCCGTTGATTCCGGAGAAATATATATTGCCAGTGCGGTTTTAATGGAGGTAAGTAGTCGTTATTATTTAATAAAAGATTCTTGGACTACTCCGAATGTTTGTTATTACGATGCTTTTGGTAATTACCAAGGTGTTAACTATAATTTAGGTTGTCAGACTTATTCAGACAGTCAAAGTTCTAATCATAATTTACGTCAATTTTCCAGTTTATGTAGTGACTCAGCTGTCGGTTGTGAAATGATGATTAAAACCAATAATTCTGATTCTTATGGAGCGGAAATATTTAATGATACTAATGATGACGGAAGTTGTGACAGTAATGAAGACAGTTGCGTTAAGGTAGAAGCCGATCAGTTTATTCCGGTAGTCTATAGCTCCGATAAACTTTGTAGTTCGGCCGATAAAGGTTGTTCTAGATTAGGTCAGGTGGTCACTTCCAATTCTTATTCAACTTCACAAAATGTTTATCAGGATACTTATTTAAAAATTGATCCAAATAATTTTTCTAATATTTTATGTAACAAATCAGAAGTGGGTTGTGATTCATGGTCGTCCAGTGCGGTTCCTGGTACTTCCTATTTTAAAAACCCCGGTAATAATCTTTGTCAGTGGCGTAAAGGTTCTGATACGGCTAGTGGTTATGCTTGGTATAAAAAAGCGGTCTATAAATGTAAGGATACTAGTGGAGCTTTTACATCTAATCTTTGTATAAAAGCTCATGATATTGAAAATGGAGATAGTAATAGTGATTGTTCAACAGGCCAAAAATGTGAATTAGATTCCGGTGATTATTTATGTCCGGTAGAACTTTTAAAAACTATTA
>CAYMZF010000009.1:0-1130 GCA_964394905.1 uncultured Gammaproteobacteria bacterium | reverse complement strand
TGTGAATTAGATTCCGGTGATTATTTATGTCCGGTAGAACTTTTAAAAACTATTAGTTCTGACGGTAATGCTATTTATCAACCAAGTGAACAAGCCGGTGTTAAATGGGCCGGTCTTTGTCCGATGACTCAGGCCGGTTGTACTGAATATGTTGATCCGATAAGTTCATTTAGTTCTAATATAATTATAAATCCTAATTTTTCGGATTTAAACGGTGACGGGGAAGACTTTGATTATTGGATTAATAACTCTAGTGGAGGCGTTTGTTCTGTCTATAACGGTCGTCCATATTGTGGGGGAATAGCAAGCTTTAAACAAACCATAACCGTTAAACCTAATACACTATATATATTGGAAACCAAAGGACAACAAAGCGCTTATTTAG
Organism: uncultured Gammaproteobacteria bacterium; assembly: GCA_964394905.1. Classification (GTDB taxonomy): domain Bacteria; phylum Patescibacteriota; class Patescibacteriia; order Patescibacteriales; family UBA12465. Next base: position 745 of record CAYMZF010000009.1, on the reverse strand, counting down.
AATATTGTAATAATTCTAGTATTTATCAATTGAATAATGATAATAGTTTTAATGAGATTAATTTATTTAATAATACCAATTTATCTTTGGAAGTAACTCCAAGTAGTAGTAAAAAGATATTTTATTCCGGAACTAATACCGCTTGTGATGTTGTTTATGAAAGCATAGGTTCCGGCAGTACTTCCGGTGGTACACCAACTACTTTTTTAAATACTGTTCCCGCTAATCATAATTCATTGATTAATAATGTTTTGAATATAAAAACAGTGGTGGCTGAAGATGACGATCCTTCTATTGAGATTAGGGAGGCGGTGATTGATCACCAATTACAACAAGAATTAAATAAAACTGATTGTAATGGTCAAGCTAATTTATCAAGTGGTTGTGTATTGTTTAACGAAAGAGGTTTTAGCAATGCAAATACTTCAACTCATATTACCAGTTTAAATTATAATGCTTCTAATTATTCTAATTATACTTCTTGTTCCGGCGATAAGTGTGATGCCAATACTTTAATTAAAGTTACTCCTAATAGAATTTGCGGTAAATGGTTATCGTGTTTCTATTATTCCATTAATGAAGACGGTGAAAAAACTTGTTTGGAATTAGGTGAATGTTCCGCTTTTAATTCTGACGGTTCTTGCTATAACTTTACTAAATCGGTAGAAGGAGTTAGAGAATTTACTCCGGGTCGTGATGATAATGCCAGCGGTTATTCGGTTTTAGGTTTGGATTATTTGTCTAA